>DMKW01000201.1:47082-50502 GCA_003454135.1 Microbacteriaceae bacterium | reverse complement strand
TCCAGAACCTGCTGGGCCTCCTTGACCGCCTCGTGGACTCCGGCAAGTCGGTCATCGTCATCGAACACCACCAGGCGGTCATGGCGCACGCCGACTGGATCATCGACCTCGGCCCCGGTGCGGGCCACGACGGCGGCCGGATCGTCTTCGAGGGCACACCCGCCGAACTCGTCGCCGGCCGCTCCACCCTCACCGGCGAGCACCTCGCGGCCTACGTCGGCACCTGACCGAGGCACTGGCGGACACCGTGAGACGAGTTGCACGACAATTCACGCCTTCGAGCAACGAATAGTGTGAAAACTGAAAACGCGGCCTACTGGCTCAGCCACTGAATGTCACGTCCTTTGTCTCCCTGACTCCTGCCGTACGACCGGGCGCCGCCTGGTACCGCCAATAGAGGTTCGTGTGGGCGATGACCATGGATCGTGGACCGGATGCACTCATCCGTCTGCGCGCCGGTCAACGGTTCTGACTCCCGGCGTGCCAGCTCCGGGACGTACTCCCAGGCGTCACTCCCCTTCTCCAGATGCTCGTCGGAGTGCTGAACCCAGATGATCGGGACGCCCTCTTCCCGAGCCTTGTCGACGAGCGTGCTGATGTTGGCGACGACCACGTCGCGCTGGTGTGCATCGGCCACAACTCCCTTCTGGACGTCGATCACCATCAAGGCGGTGTTGGGTCGATCTGACAACGTGGTCATGACGATCTCCTCTGCTGACGGATTTGCCACGTGGATCCACGCTAGGCCGATCCACCGAAAACCGCACCCAGCAAGCGGTTGTCGCCGTCATCGACGACCGCCGACCACGCTCACGATGAGGCGCCGCAGCGGGTTGCTGTTCCAGTGTTCCCGACCGCCCTCCCCCGCCCGGTCTGGCCGAGGAATCGGGCGAACCCGGGCCAGAACATAATGGAGAGATGGATTCCCCAGGAGCGTGGCCGGCCGTCGCGCTGTCGGCCCGCTGCCCGTGCCTGAGCGGTGAAACGTTCGGTTCCTGTTGTGCGCCTTTTCTGCGCGGTGACTCCCCCGCCCCCACCGCCGAACGCCTCATGCGATCGCGCTTCTCCGCCTTCGCGGTCGGCGACAGCGCCTACCTGCTGGCCACCTGGCATTCGAGCACCGCCCCGGCGGCGCTCGACCTCGATCCGGAACAGCGCTGGACGCGTCTCGACATCCTGCACACCACTCGCGGAGGAATGCTCGACACCGAGGGGACCGTGGAGTTCCGCGCGTTCTATCGCGGGCGCGATGGCGCGGGAAACCAGCTCGAGACGAGCCGGTTCGTGAAGCAGAATCGGCGCTGGTTCTACCTCGACGCCGTGTGAACCAACGACGCGAGGCTATTCCCCGAACCCGGATGCCACAAGCGAATGGAGGCCATCCACGGCCGCGCGTGCGTCGGAGCCGGTCGCCTCGATCGTCACCTCGCTTCCGACCGCGAGACCGAGCGACATGATGCGCAACAGGCTCTTCGCGTCGACGCCGTTCACCGTCACCCGCGCGTCGTATGTGCTCGCGAGCTTCACGAATTCGGCGGCCGGTCTGGCGTGCAGCCCGTCCTTGTTGATCAACACGACCCTCGCTGATGCCGAGGCCCCGTTCGGTCCGGCGGCCGCCGCGGGCGCCGCTCCCGAGTCGGCGACGGTCGTCGACAAGCGGTTCGCCGATTCTGCGGCGGCGTGCACCTGGCCGAGCGGTTCCCCGGACTCCGCGGCGACCGCCGCGGCGACCGTGCCCTCCACGAGTGGCGCGTCGGCGATGACCACTCGCGACTTCTGGTCGTCGTCGAGAAATTCGAGCGCCGTCTCCGCAGTGAGCACGGCCGACCCGAGGTCGCAGAGGATCACCACGCCGGCTCCGGAGTCGGCCGTGGCGATCGCCTGGGAGACCTTCTCGAAGCTTGTTCCGATTCTTCCGTCGTCGGTGCCGCCCGCGGCAACGATCGCGGTGGTCGCGGCCATCTGGCCGGCGAGTTCAGCAAGCCCGGCGGCGATCTTGTCGCTGTGCGAGACGATGACGATTCCGACTTTTGGCATGCTTCAGGCTACGTCAGCCGCGGCGCAAGGCAAGCAGGGCGACCGGTTGGACTCGCGACGGTGTGGGCCGAAATCGACGCGCCTCGAGCGTTCGCGCACCCCTCGGCGACACCCGCCACGGGCATTGGTCGACAATTCCTCGTCAGTTTGCAAAAGGGGCAAAATACACGAGCACGAATCGAGACTGAACCGTTATCGTTGAAATCGGACGCACCCGGCGGCCCGCTGCTTCCCGCAGATGTTGAGCAATCTTGGAAGGTCATGTGAACAATCTCGGAACCATATTTCTCTCGGAGATCGTGGGCACGTTCCTGCTCCTTCTCCTCGGAACTGGTGTCGTCGCTAACGTCGCTCTTGCAAAAACCAAGGGCAATGGCGGTGGGTTTCTGCTCGTCAACTTCGGATGGGGCCTCGCGGTCTTCGCCGGCGTGACGGCGGCATACTCGTCTGGCGCTCACCTCAACCCAGCGGTAACCGTCGGGCTCGCGGTAAACGACCCGGGCAGCTATCCGATCGGCAAGGTGCTCGTGTACATCGCCGGCCAATTGATCGGTGCCTTCCTCGGCGCCGTCGGCACGTGGCTCGCGTACAAGAAGCACTTCGACGACGAGCCGAACCCGGCGAACAAGCTTGGCGTGTTCTCCACCGGTCCTGCCATCCGCAGCTACGGTTGGAACCTCGTCACGGAGATCATCGGCACGTTCGTGCTCGTGTTCGTCGTGATCGCGTTCGGTCGCGGCGGCAGCAGTGCCACGGCGACTCCCGCCGGACTTGCCGCCCTTGGAGCTATTCCAGTGGCCCTGCTGGTTGTCGGTATTGGCGCCTCCCTCGGTGGCCCGACCGGATACGCCATCAACCCCACCCGTGACCTCGGTCCGCGCATCGCTCACTTCCTGCTCCCGATCAAGGGCAAGGGCTCAAGCGACTGGGCGTACTCCTGGGTCCCCGTTGTCGGACCGCTCGTCGGTGGGGCGCTTGCCGGGCTTCTCGCGCATCCGCTCCTGCCGCTCCTCGCTAAATAGCGCATTGGGCCGACTCGGAACGATTTCCGGGTCGGCCCGCTCTGCTTTTCATCATCCGATTCGTTACATGGAGGTAACCAATGACCGACTACATCTTGTCGATCGACCAGGGCACGACCAGCACGCGCGCGATCATTTTCGACCACGCCGGTTCGATCATCTCGTCAGGCCAGCTCGAGCACGAACAGATCTTCCCTCAGGCGGGCTGGGTCGAACACAACCCTAAAGAGATCTGGGACAACACCCGTGAAGTGATCGGCCAGGCCCTCTCCAAGGCCAACATCACGCGCCACAACATCAAGGCGGTCGGTATCACCAACCAGCGCGAGACCGCTGTGGTGTGGGACAAGACCACCGGTGA
>DMKW01000201.1:46343-46864 GCA_003454135.1 Microbacteriaceae bacterium | reverse complement strand
TACTTCTCGGGCACGAAGATCGTGTGGATTCTCGAGAACGTCGATGGGGCGCGCGAGAAGGCGGAACGCGGCGACCTGCTGTTCGGCACGACCGACAGTTGGGTTACCTGGAATCTCACGGGCGGTGTCAACGGCGGCGTTCACGTCACCGATGTCACCAACGCCTCGCGCACGCTGTTCATGGACCTCGAGACCCTCCAGTGGGACGACGAGATCCTCGGCATCTTCAACGTGCCGAAGTCGATGCTGCCGGAGATCAAGAGCTCCTCGGAGGTCTACGGCATCGTGTCCGAATCGAGCCTGCTGCGCGAGGTTCCCGTGGCGGGAATCCTCGGCGACCAGCAGGCGGCCACCTTCGGGCAGGCTGCGTTCGATCCCGGCGAGTCGAAGAACACCTACGGCACGGGCAACTTCCTCATCTTCAACACGGGTGAGGAGATCATCCACTCGAAGAATGGGCTGCTCACGACTCTCGGCTACAAGCTGGGCGACGCGAAGCCGCACTACGCGCTCGAGGGTTC
>DMKW01000201.1:40674-46200 GCA_003454135.1 Microbacteriaceae bacterium | reverse complement strand
GTTCTCGCCAAGACGGTCGAGGACAACGGTGGGGTCTACTTCGTGCCGGCATTCTCGGGGCTCTTCGCCCCGTACTGGCGGTCGGATGCCCGGGGCGCCATCGTCGGTCTCACCCGCTACGTGAACAAGGGTCACATCGCGCGCGCGGCGCTCGAGGCGACCGCCTTCCAGACCCGCGAGGTTCTCGACGCGGTCAACGCCGATTCCGGTGTCGACCTCACCGAGCTCAAGGTTGACGGCGGCATGATCGCGAACAACACGCTCATGCAGTTCCAGGCGGACATCCTCGGCGTGCCGGTCGTGCGACCGGTCGTCGCGGAGACCACGGCTCTCGGTGCGGCCTACGCGGCCGGCCTCGCGGTCGGCTTCTGGAGCGACCTCGACGAGCTTCGTGCCAACTGGCAGGAGGACAGTCGCTGGACGCCCAACATGGAGACATCGGAGCGCGAGCGCCAGATGCGCCTGTGGAAGAAGGCCGTGACGAGGACGTTCGACTGGGTTGACGACGACGTCAAGTAGCGTGAACGGAGCTGTGCCCCGCCGCTCACACGGCGGGGCACAGCTCGTTAAGAACGGTCAGGCGTTCGTCGCGGCAACCCACGCGTCGAGCTTCGCGCTCGCCGCGCCGGAATCGATCGTCTCCGCGGCGACCGCGATCTTGGCCCGAAACCGGTCGAGGATCGGCACCTGGAGCTGCGCGGGATCCTGGGCGAGGTCGAAGGCGACCAGCCCGGCCGCCGCATTGAGCAGCACGATGTCGCGCACCGGGCCAGTCTGGCCGGCGAGCACGGCGCGGGCGATCGACGCATTGAACTCGGCGTCGCCACCAAGCAGGTCGGCGATCTCGGCCCGGGGAATGCCGAGTTCGAGGGGCTCGAGGTCGTGCTCCGTCACCGAACCGCGCGACACCTCCCAGATGTGGCTGTGACCCGTCGTCGTGAGTTCGTCGAGACCGTCGTCTCCGCGGAACACGAGCGCGGTCGCCCCCCTCGTGCGGAACACGCCGACGATGAGCGGCACCTTGTCGAGGTGCGCCACGCCGACGGCGTTGGCCTCGCATCGCGCGGGGTTGCAGAGCGGGCCGAGGAAGTTGAACACGGTCGGGATGCCGAGGTCCTTGCGGGTCGGGCCGGCGAATCGAAAGCCCGGGTGGAAGAGGGCGGCGAAGGCGAACGTGATCCCCGCCTCATCCAGCACACTCGCGACGCGGTGCGGCAACAGGTCGAGGTTGATGCCCAGGGCGCCGAGCACATCGGACGATCCGGAGGCGGAGCTTGCCGCCCTGTTGCCGTGCTTGATGACGGGCACGCCGGCTGCCGCGGCCACGATCGATGCCATCGTCGAGACGTTCACGGTGCCGAACCGGTCCCCGCCGGTGCCGACGATGTCGAGAGCCATCGGGTCGACGGCGAGCGGAAGGGAGTTCTCGAGGATCGCGTCCCGAAAACCGACGATCTCATCCACGGTCTCGCCCTTGGCGCGCAGCGCCACGAGGAATCCCGCGAGCTGGGCCGGGCTTGCCTCGCCCTGCATCACCTGTCGCATCGCCCACGATGCCTCGCTGATAGCGAGGTCATCCCCGTCGAGTAGCGTGCTGATCAAACGGGGCCACGTGAGCTCAAAAGACATAGTTGCGATCCTAGCGATTGACCCAACTGGCCGAGGGAATGAGAAAACTCGCGACGGAAATCATCCATAATGGAGAAGTGACCAGCACCTCAATTTCTCGCTCCGTCGGGGCCCCCGTCGTCAATCGTCCGAGCGTAGTTGCTGTTGGCACCATCGTTTGGCTGGGCAGCGAAGTGATGTTCTTTGCCGGCCTCTTCGCCATCTATTTCACCCTTCGCTCGACGTCGCCCGAGTTGTGGGCGGCCGAGACGCCGAAGCTCAACGTGCCGTACGCGCTCACGAACACGATCATCCTCGTCGCGTCGTCGTTCACCGCCCAGTTCGGCGTGTTCGCTGCCGAGCGCCTGCAGGCGAAGCGCACCGGATGGAATCCAGTCAAGTGGGGCATGGTCGAATGGTTCTTCGTGAGCTACACGCTCGGCGCGGTGTTCGTCACCGGCCAGATTTTCGAATACGCGAACCTCGTCTCTGAGCACGTGAGCCTCAGCTCCAACTCCTACGGCTCGGCGTTCTACATCACGACCGGATTCCACGCGCTGCACGTCACTGGCGGCCTCATCGCCATGCTCCTCATCATCGGCCGTGCGTACAGCGTGAAAAATTTCGGACACAAGGAGGCGACGAGTACCATCGTCGTCTCGTACTACTGGCACTTCGTCGACGTCGTCTGGATCGGGTTGTTTCTGGTCATCTACGTACTCAAATAAGCCGCCGCCACTTCATACAGGAACCAGGGAACCACTTCAGCATGGCGAAGAACTCACGCAGCACAGCACGACGGGGCCGGCGTCATCCACTGGCCACGATCGCCCTCATCGTGATCGGCCTGGTCTCCACGGGCGGCGCTTATGCCCTGTTCAGCAGCACGGCGTCCGCGAATACTCCCGCGGCCACGACCACCGCGACGACCGACCAGGGCAAGAGGCTCTTCGCGGCGAACTGCGCGACCTGCCACGGCCTGAGCGCACAAGGCGTGGACGGCGTCGCACCGAGCCTCTACGGTGTCGGCGCCGCCTCGGTCGACTTCCAGGTGGGCACGGGACGCATGCCTCTCGCCATCCAGGGCCCACAGGCCGAGCAGAAGCCGGTGCAGTTCACGAAGTCGCAGGTTACCGCGCTGGCCGACTACGTGGCATCCCTCTCCCCCGGCCCGGGTTTCCCCGACTCGAAATACCTCAAGGGCGACGGCAACGCGTCAACGGGAGCCGAGCTGTTCCGCATCAACTGCGCCATGTGCCACAACGTCGCCGGGGCCGGCGGAGCCCTCACCCAGGGCAAGTTCGCGCCCGCGTTGAGCGGAGTGCTCCCGTCGCACGTCTATGAGGCAATGGTGACCGGACCGCAGAACATGCCGGTTTTCAACGACAAGAACCTCACCCCGACCCAAAAGGCCGACATCATCACCTACCTGAAGTACCTGGACCAGAACCCGTCCCCCGGTGGAATCGACCTGGGAAATCTGGGTCCGGTGTCCGAGGGCCTGTTCATCTGGATCTTCGGGCTCGGCGCCATTGTCGGCGTGACCATCTGGATCGCCGCGAAGGCCAACTAGCACTTCTGCACCACATACAGCACCAATCGAAGGGAAGAGAATGGCACAGCAAGACGACGGCGGCTCGAAAGCCGCTGCCGGCTCGGCCGTGGTGAAGAGCGAGGCGCCTGTGGCATCGCCCGGAACGGCTGTCGTTGCGTCAGACGCCTTCGAGAACCCCGGCCTTCCACCGCACCGGCTCCGGGCCACCGACCTCGATCCGAAGAAGGATCGCGTGGCCGAGCGCCGTGTCTACACGCTCTTCTTCCTCTCGATCGTCGGGAGCATCTTCGCGGTCGCCGCTTACATCGCGTTCCCGATCATCCCGGGGAACACGGCATCGGTGCGGCTCAACACGCTCCTGCTCGGCCTCGGCATCGCGCTTGGCCTGCTCGGCATCGGCATCGGCGCCATCTACTGGTCGAAGAACCTGATGCGCGGCGACGAAATGACCGAGTCCCGCCACACGACCCGCGGCACCGAGGCGACCCGCGCCCGTGCGGTGGAGATCTTCAAGGAGGGCAACGAGGAATCCGGTTTCGGTCGTCGCAGCCTCATCCGCAACAGCCTCATCGGCGCCCTCATCGCCACGCCGCTGCCGGCCATCGTTCTGTTCCGCGATCTGGCTCCGGCTCAGGATCCGGTGCCCCAACTGGAGCACACGATGTGGGCCAAGGGCACCCGTCTCACGAAGGACCCATCCGGGGTGCCGATCAAGGCCTCCGAGGTGACGCTCGGCTCCGTCTTCCACGTGATCCCCGAGGGGCTCAACGACAAGGAAGACCGCCTCGAGGAGAAGGCGAAAGCAGCAGTCCTCCTCATGCGCCTCAAGCCGGAAGACCTCACGATCTCTTCCGGACGCGAAACCTGGAACTACAACGGCATAGTCGCGTACTCCAAGATTTGCACACATGTCGGATGTCCCGTGGCACTGTATGAACAGCAGACGCACCATTTGCTCTGCCCCTGCCACTCCTCCACGTTCGACGTCACTAACGAGTGTGAGGTCATCTTCGGCCCGGCCAAGCGCCCGCTTCCGCAGTTGCCCATCGCGGTGGACGGCGAGGGATACCTCATCGCCCAGAGTGACTTCCACGAACCAGTCGGCCCAAGTTTCTGGGAGCGTTCATGACCGTCTCTGCCCCTACAGCACCCACCGCGCCAGCAGCGGTAGCTCCGAGCCGCGGATCCCGTTTCACGGGTGCAGCCGCGAACTACATCGACGAACGCACGAGCATCTCGGGCCTCGTCAAGGAGCTCGGTCGCAAGATCTTCCCCGATCACTGGTCGTTCATGCTCGGCGAGGTCGCCCTCTACAGCTTCATCGCGATCCTGCTCTCGGGAACGTTCCTAACCTTCTTCTTCCAGCCGTCCATGGCGGAGGTGGTCTACCACGGCTCCTACGTGCCTCTGAAGGGGCTGCAGATGTCTGCCGCGTACTCGTCGACGCTCAACATCTCGTTCGACATTCGCGGCGGGCTGCTCTTCCGCCAGATCCACCACTGGGCTGCGCTGCTTTTCATCGCGGCCATTGGCCTGCACATGCTGCGCGTGTACTTCACGGGAGCATTCCGCAAACCGCGCGAGATCAACTGGCTCATCGGTTTCACGCTCTTCATCCTCGCGATGGCAGAGGGCTTCACGGGCTACTCGCTCCCCGACGACCTGCTCTCCGGTAACGGCCTTCGCATTATCGACGGTCTGGTCAAGGGCATCCCGATCGTGGGAACCTGGATCTCGTACCTGCTGTTCGGCGGTGAATTCCCCGGCACCAAGGTTGTCGCGATGTTCTATTCGGTGCACATTCTGCTGTTGCCTGCGATCCTCGTCGCCGCCCTCGGCGCGCACCTCTTGCTCATGGTGATCAACAAGCACACGCAGTTCGCGGGTCCCGGACGCACCAACGACAACGTCGTGGGTGTGCCGATCCTGCCGATCTTCGCGGCAAAGGCCGGCGGGTTCTTCTTCGTCGTCTTTGGCGTGATCGTGCTCATCGCATCGCTGTTCACGATCAACCCGATCTGGACCTACGGACCGTACGACCCCTCCCCAGTGTCTGCCGGTACCCAACCGGACTGGTACATCGGTTTTGCGGATGGTGCACTACGTCTGGTTCCTCCGGGGTGGGAGTTCGTGTGGCTCAACCACACGTGGTCCTTCAACATCATCGTCGTGATCCTCGTGCTGCCGATCTTCCTGGGACTCGTCGCGTTCTACCCGTTCATCGAGGGTTGGATCACGGGCGACAAGCGTGAGCACCACATCACGCAGCGCCCCCGGAACGCTCCGGCGCGTACCGCAATCGGTGCCGCCGGCGTCACCTTCTACGCGGTTCTCTGGGCGGCAGCGAGCTCCGACCTCATCGC
>DMKW01000201.1:38999-40493 GCA_003454135.1 Microbacteriaceae bacterium | reverse complement strand
CGTCACCAAGCGCGTGTGCCTCGGCCTGCAGAAGAAGGACCGCGAGATTGCGCTCCACGGCTTCGAGTCCGGCCGTATCGTGCGGCTGCCTGGCGGCGAGTACATCGAGGTGCACGAGCAGCTCAACGACTACGAGCGCTGGCGCCTGGTGAGCTTCGAAGAGTACGAGCCGCTCATGATTCGCCCGAACGCCCGGGGACGCATCAGCGCCGCGCAGCGCACTCGTGCGGCGCTCTCCCGGTGGTTCTTCGAGGATCGGATCTCACCGGTCACCAAGACCGAGATCGAGCAGCAGCACCACTAGCGAAATCGAAAGCGGCCCCCGTCGGTATCCCGGCGGGGGCTCTTTCGTGCGCTTGTCCGCAGAACTCGCGTGCCCGCACAACACGCGGAGATCGCGCGACACTCCCCCCGGAGGCGCCATGGGACGCATGTGACGCGGGCGGATCCGAAGGAACCGCGCCTAGTCGGCGAGGAAGCTCTTCTTGAGGAAGTCGGCGGTGGAGCGATAGTCCAGCCGCTCGTAGAAGGCGGCTGCGCGCTTGCTCGCCACGGTGAGTTGCCGCACACCGCGCTCGCGGCATTCCCTCTCGACGGCGGTCACGAGCTGGCTGCCGATGCCGCGGTCGCGCGCCGCGCCGTCCACGACAAGCTCCTGGATCTGCGCCGAATCACCGTTCGTGTACAGCAGCCGCGCGATTGTCGTGAGTGCGTAGCCGACGACGACCCCGGAGGCTTCGGCCACCAATAGGATGTGGCCGCTGCCCTCCTTGACCGTGCCAAGAAACGCCGTCTCGAATGAGGAACGGTTGGGACGCTCACCGATGCCGAGCTGCTCCACGAGAGCGAAGACGGCGTCGAGGTCCGATTCGGTCGCCGGCCGGATCTGCACGAGACTAGCGGGCGAAGTTGCCGCGGTAGTACTCATATACCCACCCCACAAGGCTCACGGCGGTGACCGCCGCCCCAATGAACGCGATCCAGACACCGATTGCAATCCCCATGAACAGCAGCGCTCCACCGAACGCGAGCATGATGGGCCACCAGCTCCACGGGCTGAAGAAGCCCTGCTCGGCGTCACCGTCGTCGATGTTGGCGTCGAGCCGGTCCTCGGGCAGCTCCGCGCCGACCGAACGGTGCGAGCGCCCGAGGTAGAAGGCGATGAACGCCGACATGAGTGCGGACAGGGCGATCTCGAGCGTTCCCGCCCACTCGACGGGCGAGCCCGGCTGAGAGCCCGGCGCCTGCACGCCGGCGAGCTGAGTGACGTAGCCGGCGTTGTGCACGAGGATGCTCCACGCGACGTACACGATGTCGGAAATGACGAAGAATCCGAAGAGGATCCAGAACAGCTTGGCGTTGGTGTTCACGCTACTTGACCTCTCCGTCGGCCAGATCGTACGCGGCCGCATCCCGTGCATCCTTCATCGATCCGATCCCCACGGGAACACCGACCTCCGGGTGGTTGAGGTCGAATGCCGGGGACTCGGAACG
>DMKW01000201.1:38530-38817 GCA_003454135.1 Microbacteriaceae bacterium | reverse complement strand
TAGATATTGAAGATGAACGGCACCATCGAGACGCCGAGGATCATGGCGCCGACCGTGGACAGTTGGTTCATCCACGTGAAGCCGTCCTCCGGCTGGTACGTCGCATAACGACGCGGCATGCCGAGCACACCGAGCCAGTGCTGCACGAGGAACGTCGTATGGAAGCCGATGAAGAGCAGCCAGAAGTGGATCTTGCCGAGACGCTCGTTGAGCATCTTGCCCGTCCACTTCGGCCACCAGAAGTAGAACCCGCTGAACATCGCGAACACCACGGTGCCGAAGACGAC
>DMKW01000201.1:37975-38312 GCA_003454135.1 Microbacteriaceae bacterium | reverse complement strand
GTGAACGTGATGAGGAAGCCGATCGCCCAGAGCATGGGCGTCTCGAACGTGACGGAGCCCCGCCACATGGTTCCCACCCAGTTGAAGATCTTCACACCGGTGGGCACGGCGATCAGCATCGTCATGAGGGAGAAGAACGGCAGCAGCACCGAACCCGTGACGTACATGTGGTGCGCCCAGACGGTGATGGAGAGCGCCGCGATGGAGATCGTGGCATAGACGAGTGTCTTGTACCCGAAGATCGGCTTACGGCTGAAGACGGGCAACACTTCGGAGATGATTCCGAAGAACGGGAGCGCGATGATGTAGACCTCTGGATGCCCGAAGAACCAGAACA
>DMKW01000201.1:37276-37751 GCA_003454135.1 Microbacteriaceae bacterium | reverse complement strand
CCCCCCGACTGCACGTTGTAGAGGTGCGAGCCGAAGACGCGGTCAGAACCGAGGGCGAAGAGCGCCACGGCGAGCACCGGGAACGCCATGAGCACGAGGATCGAGGTGACGAGCGCGTTCCAGGTGAAGATCGGCATGCGGAACATCGTCATGCCGGGCGCGCGCATCGTGATGATGGTCGTGATGAAGTTGACCGCGCCGAGAATCGTGCCGAATCCCGTCAGGGCGAGCCCGAAGACCCACAGGTTGCCGCCAAGGGAGGGCGAAAACGTGGTGGTCGAGAGCGGCACGTAGGCGAACCAGCCGAACGCTGCTGCACCCTGCGGGGTGAGGAATCCGGCCACCGCGATGAGCGAACCGAAGCTGTAGAGCCAGTAGGCGAATGCGTTGAGGCGTGGGAAGGCGACGTCAGGGGCGCCGATCTGCAGCGGCATGAGCACGTTGACGAAGCCGGCGAAGAGCGGCGTCGCGAACA
>DMKW01000201.1:34028-37139 GCA_003454135.1 Microbacteriaceae bacterium | reverse complement strand
CAGCATGATCGTGCCGTGCATCGTGAAGAGCTGGTTGTACTGCTCCTTCGTCGCCACGAGCTGCAGGCCCGGTTCGAAGAGCTGGGCGCGCATGACGAGCGCCATCACTCCGCCGAGGAGGAAGTAGAGGAACGAGGTGATCAGGTAGAGGTAGCCGATCGTCTTGTGGTCCGTCGACGTGATCCAGCTGACGAGGATGTTGCCCTTGCGTCCGACCTGCGCCGGCGCGTAGCCCCCCGAGGTGCCCGTGCCGCCGACGGTCGGGCGTGTTTCTGTTGCTGTGCTCATTGGTGATCGCCCCTACTTGTCCGCTTGCGGCGCTTTGTTGTCGGGTTGGTTCGTATTGGTGTTGTATTCAGGTCCGAGGATTCCGGTCTGGCCTTTGTCCGCGAGGCTCTGGATGTAACTGTCGTACTCGTCCGGAGTCACGACCTTCACCTCGAAGAGCATGAGCGAGTGGTAGTCGCCGCAGAGTTCGGCACACTTGCCCTCGTACGTTCCGAGCTTGGTCGGCGTGAAGAACATGTAGTTGTCCTTGCCGGGGATGTTGTCCTTCTTGTACAGGAAGTCCGGCACCCAGAAGGAGTGGTTCACATCCCGGCTCTCGAGCTTGATCTGCACGGTTTTGTTGAGCGGCAAGTAGAGCACCGGAAGCTTGGAGCGGTCGATCGATCCGTCTGTGTTCTCGATCTGCTGGGCCTGCACTCCCGGGGAGTACACGCCCTTGTTGCCCGGTCCGACATCCGTGTAGTTGAAGTCCCACGCCCAGCGCTTGGCGTAGACCTCGATCTTCACGTCGGAGTTGGTCACGGGGTGTTCGATCGAGTTCTGCTCCTTCGCCGTGAAGGCGAAGAACCCGAGCACGAGGATGAGGGGAACGATCGTGTAGAAGATCTCGATCGGAAGGTTGTAGCGCAGCTGCACCGGAATGCCGGTCTGGCCCTTGCGGCGACGGTACACGATGGCCGCCCAGATGATGAGCCCCCACGTGATGATGCCGACCACGAGCAGCACGATCCATGACGTCACCCACAGGCCGGTGATGCCGTCCGTGTGGTTGGTGACGCCCGGGTCCCCCGGAAGGAAGCCTCGAAGCTGCTGCTGGCTGCATCCCGCGAGAATGACGATTAACGTCACGGCGACGGGAACGACTGCCCATCGTAGACGGCGGTTAGAGCGCACCTGGGGACCTCTCGGATGACACGGACTGATACGAACAACAGTCTATTTGGTGCTTTCCACCCTACTCCGACGGACGCGCGCTCTCGGACCGGAAAGCCGCCGAAAACGCGAAAGAGGGAACCGCCGAAAGGCGATTCCCTCTGTCGATTCGACGTACCGTCGACGGAATGTTTAGTGGAACGAGTCTCCACACGCGCAACTTCCCGACGCGTTGGGATTGTCGATCGTGAAGCCCTGCTTCTGGATGGTGTCCTCGAAGTCGATGGTGGCACCGTCGAGATAGGGCACGCTCATCTTGTCGACGACGACCTCGACACCGTCGAAGTCGACCGTGGCGTCGCCGTCGAGCAGGCGCTCGTCGAAGTAGAGCTGGTAGATGAGACCGGAGCAACCACCGGGCTGCACCGCCACGCGCAAGCGCAGGTCGTCACGACCCTCCTGCTCGTACAGGCTGCGAACCTTGGCGGCGGCGGGCTCAGTGAGTCCGACGCCGTGCTCGGGCACGGTCTTCGTCTGGGTCAGTGTCGTGTCGGTCATGAACACTCCTTATGGGTGCCGATAGGTCTACTCCAAGTGTAAGCACGGTTGAGCGGCTATTGTTCCCGGCTCACGGCAATTCGATCCGGAGGTGCATCAGGACCGCTCGTTAAGGCGCGCGAGCAGCAGGGCTTCGGAGAGGATCGCGCGCTGGAACACCCCGAGGTGCAACGACTCGTTGGGGCTGTGGGCCCTTGAGCCCGGGTCTTCGACTCCGGTGACCAGAATCTGGGCGGCCGGGAACACCGAGACGAGGTCGGCAATGAAGGGGATGGACCCGCCGACGCCCATCTCCACGACGTCGGCGCCCCACGCGTCCGCCATGGCCGTCTTCACCTCGGCGACCGCCCAGCCGCTCGTGTCGACGAGAAAACCGTTGCCCTGGTCGACGTCGTCGATCTCGATGCGAGCGCCGAACGGGGCGTGGGCTCGAAGGTGCTTCTCGAGCGCGGCGAACGCCTCCCCCGACTGCTGCCCGGGTGCGATTCGGGCGCTGATGCGCACCGAGATCGCCGGCGAGAGCGTGTTCGAGGCGTTCGCGACCGTGGGGGCGTCGATGCCGGTAACGGTGATGGCGGGCTTCGACCAAATGCGGCCGAGGATGGGTCCGGAGCCGATCGACGAGACGCCGTCGAGCAGGCCGGCCTCCACCCGCAGCTTCTCTTCGGAGTAGTCGGGCGTGTCGGCCTCGCGTGAGGTCAGGCCGTCGACGGCGACCGAGCCGTCGTCGTTGTGGAGCGAGGCGAGCAGTCGAATCGTCGCGAGCATCGCGTCGGGCACCGCTCCCCCGTACATGCCGGAGTGCGACGCATGGTCGAGCGTGCGCACCGTGAGACGGAACGTGACATTGCCGCGCAGCCCCACGGTGAGGGCGGGTGTGTTGATGTCCCAGTTGTCCGAGTCGGCGACGACGATGACGTCGGCGGCGAGTTCACGCTCGTGCTGGGTGAGGAAGTTGGTGAACGAACGTGACCCGAACTCCTCCTCCCCCTCGATGAAGACGGCGAGACCGAGGTCGAAATCCGCACCGACCGTCTCGACCAGCGCGCGAATCGCGGCAATGTGAGAGAGAACGCCGGCCTTGTCGTCGGCTGCGCCGCGACCGTAGAGGCGGTCGCCGCGCACGGTCGGTTCGAACGGCGACGACTCCCAATCCTCGTCGTGGCCGGGGGGCTGCACGTCGTGGTGGGCGTAGAGGAGGATGGTCGGCCGGCCGTTGCGTGCTGCGCGAGTGGCGAGAACGGCGGGCTGGCCGAGGGTTGGAGTGTCGGCGATGGTCGCCCGGGAGACCTCGACGCTGTCGAACACTCCGAGGCCGCGCACGAGTTCGGCCACCGCATCCGCGCTTTCGGCCACTCGCGCGGGGTCGAAGGCCGCCCAGGAGACCGACGG
>DMKW01000201.1:28860-33924 GCA_003454135.1 Microbacteriaceae bacterium | reverse complement strand
TCGCGAAGCGCGCTCAGGAGTTCGGGCCGTGTGGTCTCTGGTGAAGTCATGGAGGTAATCTTAAGCAGACAACTATCGCAAGGATTCAATGTGGCCAAGCCAAGCACGAGCAAGGCTGACGACTCCGTCGGCCCGGAGCTCAACAACGACAGCATCTCCGGCGGCAAGGGACATCCCACCCCGACCCGCAAAGAGCGGGAAGCCGCTAACCTGCGCCCGCTCGTCTCGAGCGACCGCCGCGCCGGCAACGCAGCCGCGCGCGCCAGGGCAGCAGAGGCGCGCGACAAGGCCCGCATCGGCATGGCGAACGGCGACGAGAAGTACCTGCCCGTGCGCGACAAAGGCACGCAGCGGCGCTTCATCCGCGACTACATCGACGCCCGCTGGAGCGTCGGCGAACTGATCATTCCGGTGATGTTCGTCGTGATCATCCTCACGTTCATCAACAACGTGCTGCTGCAGAACATCGCGATCTTCAGCCTGTGGGGCTTCTTCCTCATCGCCGTGATCGATTGCGTCACCGTGGGCTTCATCATCCAGCGCAAACTCGCGGCCAAGGTCGGTGCCGATCGCGTGCAGAAGGGCAACCGCTGGTACGCCGCGATGCGCGCCCTGCAGTTGCGGCCGATGCGCCTGCCGAAGCCGCAGGTGAAGCGCGGCGCGTTCCCGTCCTAGGCGTCGCTCCGGTGTTTGGCGCGAGTGCCGCTGGAAATCAGCGGCGCAGGGCGAGAAGTCCGCGGTTGATTCCGCGAGCCCAGAACGGCCCGCGGTAGAGGAACGCCGTGTATCCCTGCACGAGCGTGGCCCCCGCGGCCAGCCGCTCGGCGACGTCGCTCGCGGTATCCACGCCCCCGACGGAGATGACGCACATCTCGGCCGGGACGACGGATCGGATGAGCGCCAGGACCTCGAGCGATCGAACGGCGAGCGGCGCGCCGGAGAGACCGCCGGCCCCCGCCGCCTCGACGACCTCCACAGGGGTTCGGAGACCTTGGCGCGACAGCGTGGTGTTCGTGGCGATGATTCCCGCGAGGCCCAGTTGCACCGCGAGTTCGGCGATGCGGCGCACGGCGTCGTCGGCGAGGTCGGGGGAAATCTTGACGAGCACCGGTGTCTCGTCCGCGGCATCCCGAACCGCGGCAAGCAGCGGCGCGAGCTTATCGAGTTCCTGGAGGCCGCGCAGGCCGGGCGTGTTGGGCGAACTGACGTTCACCGCGAGGTAGTCGGCGACGGGCGCGAGCAGCCTGGCGCTCACGAGGTAGTCCTCGATGGCGTCGTCGACGTCCACGACCCGGCTCTTGCCGATGTTGGCACCGATCACCGGACGTTCGAGCCTCGCCGACTCCAGGGCAAGGCGCGGCGCGGCATCCGCTGCCCCGTCGTTGTTGAACCCCATGCGGTTGATGACCGCGCGATCGGGGATGAGGCGGAACAGTCGGGGGCGCTCGTTTCCCGGTTGGGCGACCGCCGTGACGGTGCCGACCTCCACGTGACCGAAACCGAGCTGGCCGAGGCCCTGGATCGCCCGACCGTCCTTGTCGAATCCGGCAGCGACCCCGAACGGGGACGGAAACCGCAGGCCGAGCGTCGTGACCGCGAGGGTGGCGTCGGGACGCGTGAACAACTCGATCAGCCGACCGACGCCGAGCCGCGGCAGCAGACGGATGACGCCGAAGGCGAGGTGGTGGGCGTTCTCCGGGTCGAGCCGCGAGAGAACGAGCGAAAAGAGGATGCGATACATGCCGTAGTCAGGCTATCGGCATGAGCGCCACTCAGGCGTCGGAGACGTGCGCGGCGTTGTCGTGTTCGACCCGCAACAGCGTGATCGCCGACTCGAAGTCCTCGAGCGAATCGAAACCCTGGTACACGCTCGCGAAGCGCAGGTAGGCGACCTCGTCGAGTTCACGCAGCGGCGACAGGATCGCCAGGCCGATGTCGTTGGCCTCGATCTGCGAGGCCCCGGTGGCCCGAATCGACTCCTCGACCTTTTGGGCGAGAACGGCGAGGTCCGTGTCGGTGACCGGCCTGCCCTGGCAGGCCTTGCGAACCCCGGAGACGATCTTGTCGCGGCTGAAGGGTTGCACGACCCCGCTGCGTTTGACGACGTTGAGGCTGGCTGTCTCGGTAGTGCTGAACCGGCGGCCGCACTCTGGGCACTGCCGACGGCGGCGAATGGACATGCCGTCGTCACTCGTGCGCGAGTCGATGACGCGAGAATCTGGGTGCCTGCAGAAGGGGCAAAACATAGTGCTCTCAGGATACCGGCTGTCGACGGCAATGCCGCGAAGCGCGAATCAGCTGCCGGAGAACCGCGCGGTGATCGCGGCGGCGTGGGCCGGAAGGTCCTCTGCCGTGGCGAGGGCGACGATGTCGGCCTCGACGGCACGCAACGCCTCCCGGTCGTACCGGATCACCTGCTGCGGGCGAAGGAAGGTGTAGGCCCCGAGCCCGGGGGTGAACCGTGCCTGGCCCCCGGTCGGCAACACGTGGTTGGAGCCGGCGAGGTAGTCGCCGAGGCTCACCGGCGAGTTGTCGCCGAGGAAGATCGCCCCGGCGCTCTCGATGAGGTCGAGCACCGCGGCAGGTTCCGCCGTCTGGATCTCGAGGTGCTCCGGGCCGTAGACGTTGCTGAACGCCGCGGCGGCCTCGAGATCGTCGACGAGCACGACCGCCGATTGCGGGCCTCGCAGCGCGATGTCGACGCGTTCGTGATGCGGGGTGAGCGGCGCGATCCTCTCGAGCTCGGCGCGCACGCGGTCGGCGAGGTCCTCCGAATCGGTCACGAGCACCGCAGCGGCGAGTTCGTCGTGCTCGGCCTGGCTGAGCATGTCGCTGGCGACGAGGAACGCGTCTGCCGTGGCATCCGCGATCACGAGGATCTCGGTGGGTCCGGCTTCGGCGTCGATGCCGACCTGGCCGCGAACGAGTCGCTTCGCCGCGGCGACGTAGACGTTCCCTGGGCCCGTGATCACCTGCACGGGGTCGAGGCCGAGGCCGGGAACGCCCCAGGCGAACGCCCCGATCGCTCCTGCGCCGCCCATGGCGTAGACCTCGTCGATGCCGAGCAGTCCTGCGGCTCCGAGAATGGTCGGGTGCACAGAGCCGCCGAAGTCTCGCTGCGGCGGGGAGGCGAGGGCGATGGACGAGACTCCGGCGATCTGAGCCGGAACGACATTCATGACGACGCTCGACGGATAGACCGCTTTGCCGCCCGGTACGTACAACCCGACGCGCTGCACGGGACTCCAGCGCTGGATGACCTCCGCCCCGGGACCGAGTTGCGTGACGGTCGGGGTGGGAAGCTGCGCGCGAGATGCGGATTGCACGCGGTCGATTGCCTCCTCGAGCGCATCCCGAACATCGGTGCGGAGCCCGTGCACGGCGGCGGAAACGGTCGCGACGTCAAGGCGCACCCTGTCGGGCCGTACACCATCGAGTCGCGTCGCCTGGTCGATGAGTGCTTCTTCGCCGCGACGACGCACGTCGGCGATGAGTTCGCTCGCGACCGACGTCGCCGCGGTCACGTCCGTGAGCGACCGTGGAATCAGGTCCAGGAGTTCGGCACGGCTAGGCTTGAGACCCCGCAGGTCAATCGTCTGGATCATGGCCCAATCATCCTATTCGACGGCGGTGCCCGGAAATTTCGGGGAATAAGCGTCGGGCCCCACGGATTGGCACTGAGCATGAGCGAGATGGCCCCAGTGCCCCACGCCGAAGAGCCTGACGGCCTCGCGGCCTTCAAACACGCCTTTCGGCGCCATGCGGCCGGCGTCGTGGTGGTCACCGCCCTGACCCCGGAGGGGACGCCGGTGGGTTTCACCGCGACCTCCCTCGCGTCGCTCGCCGCCGTGCCCCCGCTCGCGACCTTCAACATGGCGCGCACGGCAAGCGCGTGGCCGGCGATCGCCGGCACCGACTACGTCGCGATCCAGACAATGGGAGCGCGCACCCGACACCTCGCCGAGCGCATGTCCGGCGACCACGCGTTGCGTTTCGACGGCGACCACTGGTTCGAGGGACCCCACGGCATCCCGATTCTGAAGGGCGTGACCTCGTGGATGATCGGGCGCATCGTCGAGCGTCTTCACGTCGCGGGCAACGCGGTGATCGTCGTTCAGATCGAGGAGGGCGCGCTCGGCGAGCCGGATGACGCGCTGCTGTACCACGAGCGCCGCTATTTGAAGCCGGGCGACGAGGTCTAACCCTCGGGAGGCGTCGCTGCACGGGCGCAGCCCTCATCCGGAATCCCGTTGCCGGAGTTGCACGAGAACGACCGTGAGCCGTCGGATGAGGTCGTGGGGAAGAGCCTCGTCCAGCGGGAACTTGAGTGTGTTCTTGACCGCTCGGTAGGGGGCGAGCTCCCGCTCGAGGTCGCCGCCGAGCCGCGGGATCGCGTACAGGGCGAGGTGGTGCTTCCAGGCCGCGAAGTACACGAGGCGGCTGCCGTCGAGCGTGAACGTCGGCATGTGATAGCTGATCGTTTCGTGGGTCGTAGGCGCTGCGTCGCGGATCGCGCGACGCATCTGCTCGAGTGCGGGTTGAACGTTGTCGGGACACGACGCGATGTACTCGTCGACGGTCGCGAACTGCTCTCCCACGATTGGCCTCCCGGTCGGCGCGGCTGGCGAGGCCGCTCAATCACCAGCATTCTATGACGCGCTCAGGACCCGGAGGATTGGGCATGGTTCCCGAAGCCTTGGCCGGGGCTCACCGGTGCGAACTGTTGCCCGGAACCGTCGTTCGAGAAGCCCGACTGCGAGGAATCGTCCGAGTTGCTCGTGCCGCCCGGTCCGACCGAGGTCGTGGACCGCGCGGTGTCGCGCCACAGGGCGAATGAGACGATGCTCGTCACGGCGATGCTGACAACACCCACGATGACGGTCACGCTCGCAGCGAGCTGCCGCCCCTGCGTTCGAATGCTCATGTCGCGTCCTCCGACCGGCCGGCACGGTTGGCGCCGACCACGAGCCAAGCGTGCTCCCCCGAGCTTTGATTCGCATAAGAACTGCCGGTGAACGGGCTGACCACAGCGAAAGGTTCACGGCCTGTCCGCCACGACGGGCC
>DMKW01000201.1:20594-28694 GCA_003454135.1 Microbacteriaceae bacterium | reverse complement strand
GGCCGAAGCGGGCGGGCGGTTACCCCAGGCAGCTCGGCCCGAGCAGGGACTTGAGCTCGCCGTAGAGGTCCGCGTTGACCGACACGGGATACGGCACCTCGAACACGCGGGCCGTGTCACCCTTCACGAGCTTGAGTCGCACCTCGGTGTCGCCGGAATGACGGATGAGCACGTCGTTGAGCGCCGTCACCACCTCCGTGGTGGCGCGCAGCTCCGGCACGGAGATCACGAGCGGTCCCGAGCCGAGGCTCTGGCCGACGTCCGGGCTGAACATGCTCACGGCGTGCAGGTTCATGCCGTCATCACGCACGCTCACGCGGCCGCGCACGACGACGATGGAGTCGTTGGTGAGCGCCGGCGAGAACTCCTGGTAGGTCTTGCCGAGGAACATCACGGTGATCTCCCCCGCGAAGTCCTCCACCGTGATGAGCCCGTACTGGTTTCCGGAGTTGCGCGCGGTGCGATGCTGCACCGAGGTGATGAGCCCCGCGACGGTCACGTGCTCGCCGTCGGCGGCGACATCCCCGTCGAGGATCTCCATGATGCTCGCGCTCGCATGCTTCGCGAGCTGCACCTCGAGCCCGGCCAGGGGGTGGTCGGAGACGTAGAGCCCGAGCATCTCGCGCTCGAAGGCGAGCTTGTCGCGCTTCGACCACTCGGGCCGGTCCGGAACCTGGTTGACCTGTTGTGGCTCGTCCCAGAGGCTGTCGAAGTCGAAACCGACCTGGCCGTTGGCCTCGGCCCGCTTGTCGCTCACGGCGGAGTCGATGGCGTCTTCGTGAATCTCGAGGAGGGCCCGCCGCGTCGCCCCGGTCGAATCGAACGCCCCCGCCTTGATTAGGGACTCCACGGTGCGCTTGTTGGCGACCTGGATCGGCACCTTGCGCAGGAAGTCGTGGAACGACTCGAAGGCCCCCTTGTCGTCCCGCGCCCGCTTGATCGACTCGACGACGTTCGCCCCGACGTTGCGGATGGCGCCGAGACCGAAGCGGACGTCGCCGGCAACGGCGGTGAAGTCGCCGGACGACTCGTTCACATCCGGGGCGAGTACCCGGATGCCCATGCGGCGGCACTCGCTCAGATAGAGCGCGAGCTTGTCTTTCGAGTCGCCGACGCTCGTGAGCAGCGCGGCCATGTACTCGGCCGGGAAGTTGGCCTTGAGGTACGCGGTCCAATAGCTGAGTACGCCGTAACCGGCGCTATGCGCCTTGTTGAACGCGTAGTCGGCGAACGGCATGAGGGTGTCCCAGAGCACCTTCACGGCGTTCGCGCTGTAGCCGTTGGACTTCATGCCGGCCTCGAAGTCCGCGTACTGCTTGTCGAGCTCGGACTTCTTCTTCTTGCCCATCGCGCGCCGCAAGACGTCGGCCTGGCCGAGGGTGAACCCGGCCACCTTCTGCGCGACAGACATCACCTGCTCCTGGTACACGATGAGGCCGTAGGTGATGCCGAGGCTCTCGCTGAGCGGTTCCTCGAGCTCGGGGTGGATCGCCTCGATCTTCTGCAGCCCGTTCTTGCGCAGCGCGTAGTTGGTGTGCGAGTTCATGCCCATCGGGCCGGGGCGGTAGAGCGCGATGACGGCCGAGATGTCTTCGAAGCTCGTGGGCTTGAGCTGCTTGAGCAGTGAGCGCATGGGCCCGCCATCGAGCTGGAACACGCCGAGCGTCTCACCGCGGGCGAGCAGGTCGTAGGTCTTCTGGTCGGCGTCGAGGTCGAGGTCTTCGATCACGAGCTTGTTGCCCGTGTTCTGCTCGATCATGCGCAGCGCATCCTCGATGATGGTGAGGTTGCGCAGCCCCAGGAAGTCCATCTTGATGAGGCCGAGGGATTCGAGCGGCGGCTGGTCGAATTGCGTGATGATCGCGCCATCGTCCTCGCGCTTCATGATCGGCAGCACGTCGAGAAGCGGTTCGGCCGACATGATCACGCCGGCCGCGTGCACGCCCCACTGCCGCTTGAGGTTCTCGATGCCCTTTGCCGTGTCGAAGACCTTCGCGGCCTCCTGGTCGGACTCGAGCACCGCGCGAAAGTCGGCGGCCTCCTTGTAGCGCGGGGCATCCTTGTCGAGGATGTCGCTGAGCGAGATGTCCTTGCCCATGATCGCGGGCGGCATGGCCTTGGTGAGCTTTTCCCCCACCGAGTACGGCATGCCGAGCACTCGCGCGGAGTCCTTGAGGGCCTGCTTGGCCTTGATCGTGCCGTAGGTGACGATCTGGGCGACCCGGTCGTCGCCGTACTTTTCCGTGACGTAGCGGATCACCTCCGGCCGGCGGCGGTCGTCGAAGTCGACGTCGACGTCGGGCATCGAGACGCGTTCCGGGTTGAGGAACCGCTCGAAGATGAGACCGTGTGCGAGCGGGTCGAGTTCGGTGATGCCCATGGCGTACGAGGCCATCGATCCGGCAGCCGATCCACGACCGGGACCGACGCGAATGCCCTGGGCCTTCGCCCACGCGATGAAGTCGGCCACGACGAGAAAGTAACCCGGGAATCCCATCTGCTTGATGACATCCACCTCGTACTTCGCCTGGGCCAGATGTGCCTCGGACGGCGCGTTGCGGAAGCGCCGCATCATGCCGGTGCTGACCTCCTTTTCGAACCAGGTGGCCTCCGTCTCGCCCTCCGGAACGGGAAAGCGCGGCATGAGGTCGCGGTGCTCGAACGACACCTCGCACCGCTCGGCGATGAGCAGGGTGTTGTCGCACGCCTCGGGGTAGTCGCGGAACAGGTGACGCATCTGGTCCGCCGACTTGAGGTAGAACTCGTCCGAATCGAACTTGAAGCGATTGGGATCGTCGAGCGTCGACGCCGACTGCACGCACAGCAGGGCGGCGTGCGCCGTCGCGTCGTGGGCGTGGGTGTAGTGCAGGTCGTTCGTGGCCACGAGCGGCAGACCGAGATCCTTTGCGAGGCGCAGCAGGTCTTCCATGGTGCGGCGCTCGATGTCGATGCCGTGGTCCATGATCTCGGCGAAGAAGTTGCCCTTGCCGAAGATGTCCTGGAAGTCGGCTGCCGCCCGTCTCGCCTCGTCGTACTGGCCGAGGCGCAACCGCGTCTGCACCTCGCCTCCGACGCAGCCGGTCGTGGCGATGATGCCCTTCGCATACTTGCTCAGCAGCTCCCGGTCCATGCGGGGCTTGAAATAGAATCCCTCGATCGAGGCGAGCGACGACAACCGGAAGAGGTTGTGCATGCCCTCGTTGTTCTCGGAGAGCAGGGTCATGTGGGTGTACGACCCTGAGCCGCCCACGTCATCCTGGTTCTGGTGGTTGCCCCCCCAGCGCACACGAGTGCGGTCCTGCCTGGCCGTGCCCGGGGTGATGTAGGCCTCGGTACCGATGATGGGCTTGACGCCGTTGGCTGTCGCGGTCTTCCAGAAGTCGTAGGCGCCGAACATGTTTCCGTGGTCGGTCACGGCGATCGCCGGCATCTTCTGCTCGGCTGCGGCCTGGATGAGCGGGCTCACCCGGGCGGCACCGTCCAGCATCGAGTACTCGCTGTGCACGTGCAAATGCACGAATGATTCATTGCTGGGTGGCACTGATGCTCCGACTAACCGAGGGCCTGAAATTTTTCCCGGGGCTTCAGCTTAAGCCCGCCTCAGTCGCGACGGAGCACGTCGAGCGCGTGTTGCAGGTCGGCGGGATACTGACTGCGAAAGACCACCGGCTCGCCCGTCGCCGGGTGCCGAAAACCGAGTTGCATCGCGTGCAGCCACTGCCTCGTCAGGCCCAGTCTCGCCGAAATCGTGGGGTCGGCGCCGTACATCGAGTCGCCGACGCACGGATGCCGCTGGGCCGCCATGTGCACTCGGATCTGGTGGGTTCGACCGGTCTCGAGGTGGATCTCGAGCAGCGACGCGCTCGGGAACGCCTCGAGCGTTTCGTAGTGCGTGACGGAGTCTTTGCCCTCCACCGTGACGGCGAATTTCCAGCTCGAGCTGGGGTGCCGCCCGATGGGAGCGTCGATTGTGCCCGCGAGCGGGTCGGGGTGTCCCTGAACCACCGCGTGATAGATCTTCTCCACTTCGCGATCGTGGAACGCCCGCTTGAGCTCCGAGTACGCCCGCTCGCTCTTGGCCACCACCATGAGGCCGCTCGTGCCGGCGTCGAGCCGGTGGACGATGCCCGCTCGCTCGGACGCGCCGGAGGTGGAGATTCGAAAGCCGGCCCCGGCGAGGGCGCCGAGAACGGTCGGGCCGGTCCAGCCCACCGAGGGGTGCGCGGCGACGCCGACCGGCTTGTCGACCACGACTATGTCGTCATCGTCGTAGACGATCGTGAGATCCGGCACGACGACGGGTTCGATCCGCGGGGCCTCCCTCGCCTGCCAGGTGACCTCGAGCCAGCTGCCGGCCTGCAGACGATCGGACTTGCCGAGCACGACGCCGTCGACGGTCACTCCCCCGGACTCGGCGACGTCGGCGGCGAAGCTCCGCGAGAATCCGAGGAGCTTCGCGATGGCCGCGTCTGTCCTCTCGCCGGCCAGGCCATCGGGCACTGGCAGGCTGCGTGTCTCCACCCCGGGCCTACTTGCTGTCCGGGCGAGGGGTCGACTGGGCGTCCGTGCCGGCCGGGGAATCCGTTTCGGAACCCTTGCCATGGTTGCGTTTGCCGTCGAGCCCGATGCCGCGAATCGTGAGAATGATGAAGAGCCCCATGCTCGCGACGATGAAGGAGTCCGCGACGTTGAAGATCGCCGGAAAACCGTAGACCTGGATGAAATCGATCACGTGGCCGACTCCGAAGCCGGGCTCCCGGAACAGCCGGTCGGTGAGGTTGCCCGTCGTGCCGCCGAGCAGCATCCCGAAAAGCACGGCCCACCCCACCGAACGGATTCGCCTCGCGAAGCCGATGATAAAAATCGTGACCGCGGAGGCTGCGATCGAGAAGATCCAGGTCGACCCGCTCGCGATGGAGAAGGCCGCTCCGGAGTTCTTCACGAAGTGGAACTGCAGCACCGCACCGAAAACGCGCACGAGCTGGTTCTCGGTGAGATTGCTGACAATCAGAAACTTGGAAAACTGGTCGAGACCGTAGACAGCGAGCGCAACAACGGCCAGCGCGATTAGTGCACGAACGCTGACCGGTGAAGCGCGGACCTCCGTCTGCGGCTCAGTTGCCGCCAAAGCCCTGGTAGCTGGCTGAAGGAGGCGTCTGCGAGCTGTCGAACGGTGCCGCGTCGAACGACGCCGACTCGAACGATCCGCCGCTCGGTGCGACGGCCGCGGCGGCGCTGTTGGAGCTCATCTCCGTGGCGTCCAGCTCGTGCAGCTGGCCCTCGATGTAGCTCTTGAGCTTCTGGCGATACTCCCGCTCGAAAGTACGGAGCTCCTCGATGCGGCTCTCGAGCGCCGTGCGCTGCTGGTCGAGGGCGTTGATCTGGGTGCGCTGTGCCTCTTCGGCCTCGCTCACGATGCGGGCAGCGGTGGCGTGACCCTCGGCGATGAGAGCGTCGCGCTTCTCGATGCCCTCGCGAACGTGCTCCTCGTGGAGCTTGCGTGCGAGCTGCAGGAGGTTGTTCGTGTTGCTCGGGTCGATCGCGTTGGGATCGGATGCCGGGTACGGGGTGGGGGCGGCGGCCACGACTGCCGGAACAGCGGCGAACTGGGGCTGAGCGGCCTCGACGGCGGCGGGGCCCTGCGACGTGCTGCGCTGCAGCTCGCTGATGCGGGCGTCGCTCGCGATGAGGCGCTGGCGAAGCTCCTCGTTCTCCTGATTGAGGCGTCGCAGCTCGACGACAACCTCGTCGAGGAAGTCATCGACCTCATCCTGGTCGTATCCCTCGCGGAATTTGGTCGGCTGGAACCGCTTGTTGACTACATCTTCAGGCGTTAGGGCCATTGGTGTCACCTCAAGAACTCTCTGGTACTGCGTAATTGACAATGAAGTAACGCTAGCAAACAACCGGGTCCGCGGGGGTCATGAACTCGCGCGGTCGGCGACCGCATTCCCATGCTTACACAGGTCGGTCGATTACCTCAGCAGGAACGTCAGATAGATCAGGATGATGACCGCGAGCATCACGATCGACCAGGCGAGATCGAGCGCGATTCCCCCCACCCGTATCGGTGGCACCAGCTTGCGCACGGCCCTGATCGGAGGGTCGGTGACCGAGAACACGAGCTCGGCGAGCACGAGTCCCGCCCCCTTCGGGCGCCAGGTCGGCACGAAAGTGCGTGCGACGTCGAGGGCGAGCCTGCCCCACATCACAAACGAGTAGATGAGCAGCAGGTAATACACGAGCGTCGCGATGAGCGACAGCAGGAACACGGAACTCCCAGCCGGGTCCGAGGTCAGGACTGCGCGAAGAACGAGGCGTCGACGTCTGGTTCGACGTCGGCCTGGTCACCGCTCACGGCCACGTGAGCGGGTGACAGGAGGAACACCTTGCTCGTGACGCGCTCGATCTTGCCGTAGAGACCCTGGGAGAGGCCGCTCGCGAAGTCGATGAGTCGACGCGCCTCCGGCTCGCTCATTTGGGAGAGGTTGATGATCACCGGGATGCCGTCGCGGAAGCTCTCGGCGATGACCTGGGCATCCTTGTACTGGCGCGGGTGCACGGTGAGGATCTCGTTCATGTCCGAGGGGGCGGAGGACCGCTGGCTCGGAGCGCGGCGCAACGGCGTCACCGGGGCGCGCGTGGTCGCCGCCTGCGGCACGTGGTGGGCAACGGGCGCGGCCGGCGCGGCCTCCTCGTACTCGAGCTCTTCATCCGCAAGGCCCAGATAGACCATGGTCTTGCGTAGCGGGTTAGCCATTTCGTGCCTCCTGTGGTGAAACTCTTGACTTCAGATTAACCGGCGGTTGGCCGGTTTCCCGTGATTGCCGACCCGATGCGCAGGTGTGTCGCGCCTTCGAGAATGGCCTCGCGATAATCGCCGGACATGCCGGCGGAAATGTAGCGGGCGTCTGGTGCGAGTCGCCTGACCCGCTCGGATGCCGAACGCACCCGCGCGAACGCCGCGCGGGGTTCTTCGTCGATCGGGGCGACCGCCATGACTCCGAGCAGACGCAGCCCGCTCGTCGCGAGGACGCGCTCGGTGAGAGCCTCCAGGTGCGCATCCTGCACGCCCCCACGCCCCGGATCGTCGCTGAGGTTGAGTTGCACGAAGCAGTCGACGCTCGACTCGCCGGAGGCGAGCGCGTCAACAACGGACTCGCGATCGAGCGAGTGGATCACCCGCGCATATGCGCGCACCTGGCGCGCCTTCTTGCTTTGCAGCTGCCCGATGAAGTGCCAGGTGAGATCGAGGTCGGCGAGTTCCGCCGCCTTGGCCTGGGCCTCCTGGTGACGGTTCTCGCCGAAGTCGCTCACGTCCAACGCATGGAGCTCGCGGACGAGCGCGGCCGAATGGAACTTCGTGACGACGATGAGCGAGATCTGCGCGACGTCCCTGCCGGCGTCGCGCGCGGCATCCGCGATTCCGGCACGAACCTCACCGAGTCGATCACGCAGAGCGGTCCCGCCTGTCATGGCCGCTCTCCGAGGTCGACCGGCACGCTATTTGAGAAAGTCCGGCACGTCCAGGTCGTCATCGTCGTCATCGAACACCGGGTCCTTCGGCGCGCTCGGTGCACTCGCCAGCTCGGGCTCGGGCGCCCAGGTCGGCACAGCCGTTTCCGGCTCCGCGTAGCCCGAAGCGGCGGCCGCCCCGACGCCGACCGGCACTGCCGCGTCGACGAAGTTCGAGCGGTGGCCATTCTTCTTGACCACGGGCTCCCCGCCGTCGAAGCCCGCGGCGATCACGGTCACCCGCACCTCGTCGCCGAGCGTGTCGTCGATGACCGCACCGAAGATGATGTTGGCCTCGGGATGCACCGCCTCTTGCACAAGGCGCGCCGCGTCGTTGATCTCGAAGATTCCGAGATTGGATCCGCCCTGGATCGAGAGGAGCACACCGTGGGCGCCGTCGATCGACGCTTCGAGCAACGGGGAGGCGACGGCGAGTTCGGCCGCCTTGATGGCACGGTCGGCGCCACGCGACGATCCGATGCCCATGAGTGCCGAACCGGCACCCTGCATGACCGACTTGACGTCGGCGAAGTCGAGGTTGATGAGGCCGGGGGTCGTGATGAGGTCGGTGATGCCCTGCACGCC
>DMKW01000201.1:1291-20340 GCA_003454135.1 Microbacteriaceae bacterium | reverse complement strand
ATGAGCGTGTCGACCTCGCTCTTGAGCGCCGACACGCCGACGTCGGCCTGTGCGGCGCGGCGCTTGCCCTCGAAGCCGAACGGCCGGGTCACGACCCCGATCGTCAGGGCGCCGATCGACTTGGCGATGCGGGCCACGACGGGGGCACCACCCGTTCCGGTGCCGCCGCCCTCACCGGCGGTGACGAAGACCATGTCGGCCCCGGCCAGCGCCTCTTCGATCTCCTCGGCGTGATCCTCCGCCGCGCGACGCCCGACCTCGGGGTCCGCGCCGGCGCCAAGGCCGCGAGTGAGCTCGCGTCCGACGTCGAGCTTGACGTCGGCGTCGCTCATGAGCAGCGCCTGGGCGTCGGTGTTGATGGCGATGAACTCGACGCCTCGGAGCCCGAGTTCGATCATCCGGTTCACTGCATTAACGCCGCCGCCGCCTATGCCGACGACCTTGATCACGGCGAGGTAGTTCTGGTTCGATGTCACGTCCGGCCTCCGCTAGAAAACTCTCAACCTTTACTAGAGCGTTAAAGTTATGCTCGGTATAGGTTTCTTGGTTTGACGCTAAGCGCGGGAGCGGCGTGGCGGCGTGAGGCGCGCCAGCGTGTCGCAAAATCTCGGCGTGGACATTCGGCATCGGTCGCCGAAACGGCCCGTGAGATCAGGCGGGACCGACGACCGGATTCGTCGGAGCAGACACGTCGTACTTGACCGGCGCGGTCGCGCTCTGCGTCTTCATGAGAGCCACGAGCACTCGCGCCTTGAGCGCCGAGTTCTCCGCACTCCCCCAGACGACCGTCTGCCTGGCGCCGGTGAGCGTGAGGGTCACGTCGTCGTTGGTCTGCGCCGTGACGCTGTCGACCCGGCTGAGCACGGGCTGAGGCAGCGCGAGCAACACCGCGACGACGGCCGCGAACGCCGGACTGTTCGCCTTCGACGTGCCGACGTCGATGAGCGGCAGGGACGGTGGTCGATCGGTGGCCTTCTCGATCTCCACCCCGGCCGGGTCCACGACCGAGAAACCGGAGGACGTCGCAACGCTCCCGATCGGCGCGCGCTCGGTGATGCGGATGACGAGGGTGTCGGGCGGCACGGTCTCGGTGACGAAGCTGCGAATGAGCGGGAACCGAGACAGTTCGGTCGTGATCTGTGCGAAGTCGACGAGGGCGAGCGGCTTTCCCAGCTGGTCGCTCACCGCATCCCGAACGTCGGTCGCGCTCACCCGCGACGTGCCGTCGACCGTCACGGTGCGAAGGGCGAGCAGCGGCGAATAGACGGCCCCCGTGACGAGCCCGGCCAACACCACGGCCACGATCGTCGAGGCGAGCCACGTGATGCGCCGGCGGCGTGACCGGCGGGTGAATCGCCGCACCTCGCCGCGCTCGTACCGCCTCCTCGCCCGCGCCGCCTTCTTGAGGTCGCGTTCGGCGACGGGCGGCTCGACGGGAGCCTGCTTCCGTGCCGGCTTCGTGGGCGCCGATGGGGCGGTCGGGGCGGTGGACCGGGTCACGGGTGCCGTCGTGGCGCCCGGCAAGGTCTGGGCGGTCGATCGCGTCTTCGGCGTGCGTTCGCTCTTCTTGGGCGGCGGCTGCTCCCCGGTCGGTCGCCGGTCGAATCCCTGTGGACGTTTCACGCGCGGCGCTTCACTCGTCGCGCTTCTCGAGCTCGGCACGGTTCTGGAGCGCCGCCAGGAGCTGCGGAATAATCTGGTAGACGTCCCCGCCGCCCATCGGGATCAGGAAGTCGCCGGGTCGCGCGATCTCCGCGGCGTAGTCCACGGCATCCTGCCAGTCCTCGAAGTATCGACCGACGGTCGGAGCGCTGAACCTCTCGGTGATGAGCGCGCCGGTGACGCCCGGCTCCGGCTCCTGCCTCGCCCCGTAGATGGGAACGACGATCGTGTGGTCGGCGAGCGACTCGAAGGTTTTGGCGAACTCGTCGGCCATGTCCCGCGTGCGCGTGTACAGATGTGGCTGGAAGATCGGGATGAGGCGGCCTTCGCCCACGACACCGCGCGCTCCGGAGAGCGCCGCCCGAATCTCGGTGGGGTGGTGCGCAAAATCGTCGTAGACCGTGACCCCGTTGACCTCGCCTCGCCGCTCGAATCGGCGTTCGGTTCCCTCGAACACCGCGATCGCGTCGAGCGATGCCTGCGGCTCGAAGCCGAGGGCGAGCAGCACGCCGAGGGCGCCGGTCGCGTTGATCGCGTTGTGCAACCCGGCCACCCGCAGCGTCGTAGCGTAGTCGACCCCGAGATACTCCACGGAGAACGAGACCGTCGCACCGCTCTGCACGGAGTGCAGGCGAAGGTCGGCACGGGGATGCTCGCCGAACGTCGTCACCGGCCGGTCGCCGAGTCGTGCGGTCACCGCGACGGCCCGCGGATCATCGCTCGAAATGACGACCCGTTCCGAAGCCGCGGAGGCGAATTCGACGAACGCGGCCTCGAAAGCCTCCTCCGAGCCGTAGTGGTCGAGGTGGTCCGGGTCGACGTTGGTCACGAGGGAGATCGCGGTGTCGTAGAGCAGGAACGACCCGTCCGACTCGTCGGCCTCCACCACGAACACCCCGTCGTCGCCGGGTGCGGCGCTCACGCCGAGCGAGCGGATGACTCCCCCGTTGACGAAGCTCGGGCTCACTCCGAGCGCAAGCAGGGCGGTGATGACCATGCCGGTCGACGTGGTCTTACCGTGCGCGCCAGCCACGGCCACGAGGCGGTGGTTTCGGGTGAGCCAGGCGAGCGCCTGGGCGCGGTGCACGATCGGCAGGCCGCGCCGCTTGGCTTCGACGTACTCCGGGTTGTCTTCGGCGATCGCCCCAGTCACGACGACCGTGTCCGCCGTTCCGAGGTTTTCCGCCGCGTGGCCGATCGCGATGGCGACGCCGCTCGCACGCAGGGCCTCGACCGTCTCGGTGTCGCGCGCGTCGGAGCCGGTCACGGGCACGCCGGCCGAGACGAACATGCGCGCGATGCCGCTCATTCCGGCACCGCCGATGCCGACGAAGTGCACGTTCCCGGGTTGCGACGGGATGGCCTGGGAGAAATCCGACTTGATCATCGTGACAAATGTACTTGGCCGTCGGCGGCGCTCACGACGAGGTCGACCATGCGGTCCGCCCCGTCCAGAACGCCGACCGAGCGGGCGCGAGCGGCCATGTCGGCGACGAGCGCGCGGTCTTCGAGCAGCGGCACGAGCTGGCCGGCCACCCAGTCCGGGGTGAAGTCGGCATTGGCCACGAGCAGGGCTCCGCCGGCCGCCACGGCTTCGCGCGCGTTGAGCTTCTGCTCGCCGTTACCGATCGCGAGCGGCACGTAGGCGGCGGGCAGGCCGAGCGCGCTGAACTCGCTCACGGTGGCCGCCCCGGCTCGCGCGACGGCGAAATCGACCGCGGCGATCGCGAGATCCATGCGATCGCAATACGGGATGATGAGGTAGTCGGCGAGGTCGGTCGAGGTGATCTCCGATCCCTCCCCGGTCACATGCAGGATCTGCCAGCCGGCGCCGAGAATCGATGTAGCGGCCGCGAATACGGTCTCGTTGATGCTCCGCGCCCCCTTCGAACCGCCGGTCACGAGCAGCGTGAGCTTGTTCGGCGACAGCCCGAAGTGGGCGATCGCCTCGCGGCGCAAGGCCGCCCGGTCGAGCCTTTCGATCTCGCGGCGCAGCGGCATGCCGACGAAGATTGCGTGCGGCAGCCGGGTGCCGCGGAACGCAACGCCGACGTGGCGGCTGAGCCTCGCGCCGAGCCGGTTGGCGATGCCGGGCCTGGCGTTGGCCTCGTGCACGGCGATCGGAACATGCTCCTGGCGGGCCGCGAGATACGCCGGGCCGGACACGTAGCCGCCGAACCCGACGACGACGTCGATCTTCTTCTCGACGAGGATCGCGCGGATGAGGGCCACGATCTGCCGGAACCGGCCGGGAAAGCGCAGCGCCGCCCCGTTCGGCCTGCGCGGGAAGGGCAACCGAGGAACCACGAGGAGTTCGTAGCCGCGCGCGGGAACAAGGCGGGACTCGAGCCCCTCGGCGGTTCCCAGAACGAAGATCACTGCATCCGGTTCGCGGTCCATGATGCGGTCGGCGACGGCGAGCAACGGATTCACGTGCCCCGCCGTGCCCCCTCCGGCGAGAAGGTACCGCGTCACCTGGCTCGCCCGACGGGAGGTGGCGACGCCGCGGGCTCGGGGGCCTGGCGAGCGAAGGAGAGCACGATGCCGATCGCGACGAGCGACGTGATGAGCGCCGATCCGCCGGCCGAGATGAGGGGCAATGGCACCCCCAGGACCGGCAAGATGCCGAGCACCACCGCGATGTTGACGAAGGCCTGGCCGATGATCCACACCATGACCGCGCTCACGGTGATGCGCGCGAACGGGTCGGTGTTGGCGCGGATGATGCGAACGAACGTGATCGCGAGCACGATGAACAGCGCGAGCACGAGGATGGCGCCGATGAGACCGAGCTCCTCGCCGATGATCGCGAAGATGAAGTCGTTGTCTGCTTCGGGCAGCCACGAATACTTGGCCTTCGAGTTGCCGAGGCCTACCCCGAAGATGCCGCCGGAGGCGAGGGCCCACCAACCCTGCACGGTCTGCCAGCAGTTGCCCGAGTAGTCGTTGGCCGACGTGCAGCCGCTCAGGAAGGCCCCGATTCGCTCGCGGCGGGAACTGCTCGCGAACGACAGGACCGTGGCGGCGAAGGCGATGAGCACGACGGGCACCGCGAGGTGACGCAGGCGAACGCCGGCGAAGAAGACCGAGCCGAGAACGATCAACGTGAGAATGATCGAGGTTCCGAGGTCGCCGCCGAGGATCACGAATCCGATCGCCGCCGCCGTCACGGGCACGAGCGGCATCACGAGTTCGCGCCAGTCGTCGAACACGGACTGTTTGCGGGCGAGAATGTAGCCGAGCCACGCGACGAGGCCGAGCTTCACGAACTCCGACGGCTGCCCGCTGAACGGCCCGAGGCTGATCCAGTTCTTATTGCCTCCGTGTTCAACGCCGAGCGGCGTCGCCACCACGAGCAGCTGCAGCACGATAGCGAAGACGAGGAAGGTGCCGGCCCAGCGCTTCCAGAACCGGGCGGGCATCCGCGAGGCGATGAGCATGAGCGGGATGCCGAGGGCCGCGAAGAGCACCTGGCGTACGAAGCCGTTGAAGAAGTCGCCGCTCGAGAGGAAGGACTCCACCGACGACGACGAGAGCACCATGATGAGGCCGAAGACCACGAGGAACAGGGTCGCGCCGAGCAGCACGAAGTAGTTGCCAGTCTCGGCGGCGAAGATCCGCTTGACGGCGACGACCGCGGCAGGGGCCTGTCGGGATTGGGCCGCGTCCTGACGCTGCTGGGCGGTCGGCGCGGCGGTTCTAGAGTTCGTCGATCGAGGTCGCGGGAGGCTCGTCGTCATCGGCCCCGCCTCCCAACATCTCGTGCACCGCGGCGGCGAATCGGTTCCCCCGGTCCGCGTAATCGGTGAACTGGTCCATCGATGCGGCCGCTGGAGCGAGCAGCACCGTGTCCCCGCTGCGCGCGACCGCAGCCGACAGCCTCACGACCGTCGGCATTACCTCTTTAGTGTCAGTCGTGTCGACCTCGAATAGCGGCGTTTCGGGCGCGTGTCGCGCGAACGCGTCCACGACCGCGTGCCGGTCGACGCCGATCACGATGGCGGCGCGCAGTCGGGGGGCGTTCGCCGCGACGAGGTCGCTCACATCCACTCCCTTGAGCAGTCCACCGACAACCCACACGACGGAGTCGAACGACTCGAGCGCGGCGGCAGCCGCGTGCGGGTTCGTAGCCTTCGAATCGTTCACCCAGCGGACGCCGTCGGCCAGGGCCACGGTCTCGGTGCGGTGGTGGTCGAGCCGGAAGGCACGCAGGGCGAGGCGGATCACGTGGGGCTCGACGCCGATGGATCTCGCGAGCGCCGCGGCGGCGAGCACGTTGGCGACCATGTGCGGCGAGCCGAGCCCCACGGCCTCGAGCTCGACGATCGTGGTCAACTCGATCGCGGACCTGTGCCGATCGTCGAGGAAGGCCCGGTCCACCACGATGTCGTCCACGATTCCGAGGTCGCTCGGACCGGGGAGGCCGAGCCCGAATCCGATGGCCCGGCAGCCCTCGACGACCTCGGCACGTTCGACCATCTCGCGCGTCGCGGCGTCCTCGAGGTTGTAGACGCACGCGACGGCGGTTCTCTCGTAGACCTTCGCCTTCGCCGTGCGGTACGCCTCGGGCGATCCGTGCCAGTCGAGGTGATCCTCGGCGACGTTGAGGCACACGCTCGCCCATGCCGACATGCTGTCCAGGTAGTGCAGTTGAAAGCTCGAAAGCTCGACGACGAGCACATCGAAACCGATCGGGTCGCGAACGGCGTCGAGCACGGGAACGCCGACGTTGCCGCACGCCACGACCCGTTTTCCGCTCGCCGCAATCATCGCCGTCGCGAGTTGCACCGTCGTGGTCTTGCCGTTGGTGCCGGTGACCGCGATCCACTCGGCCGTCTTGCCTGTCTTGTCCCGCAGGCGCCAGGCGAGCTCGACGTCGCCCCACAGTGGGATGCCGCGCGAGGTCGCCCGCTGCACGAGCGGGTGGTGCGGCGCGAACCCGGGAGACACGATCACGAGTTCCGGGGCGAAGTCGTCGAATGCGTCGTCGAACCCGTCGCGCACGAGGCCGACTCCGATCACGTCGAGCAGGTCGGCGATCTCCTCGTCGGCGCGGCTCGCGAGCACCGTGAGTTCTGCGCCGAGCTCGACGAGCGTGTCGGCGACCGAGAAGCCCGTGACACCGAGCCCGAGCACGATCACCCGCAGTCCGGCCCAGTCGGCGTGCCAGCTCGTGAGAGCGGCAATCTCGTCGACGCTCCGCATCAGCCCACTACCCGGGAGACCCACTCGAGATAGAAGATCCCCACCCCGAGCGCGACGAAGAGACCGGAGATCACCCAGAAGCGCACGACGATCGTGATCTCGGCCCACCCCTTCATTTCGAAGTGATGGTGCAGTGGGCTGGCCCGCCAGATGCGTTTTCCCTTGGTGAGCTTGAAGTAGATGCGCTGGATGATCACCTGGCCGGTGACCACGAGGAAGAGGCCGCCGATGAGCACGAGCAGCAGTTCGGTGCGGGACAGGATGGCGAGGGCCGCGAGAGCGCCGCCGAGCGCGAACGAGCCGGTGTCGCCCATCATGATCTGCGCCGGCGACGTATTCCACCAGAGGAATCCGACGAGCGACCCCGCGATGCACGCGGCGACGACGGCGAGGTCGAGCGGGCGGGAGACGTTGTAGCACTTGAACAGGTTGTCCTGGTCGATGGTGGCGCTGAAGCAGGACTGGTTGGACTGCCAGAAGCCGATGATCACGTACGACCCGATCGCGAAGATCGATGAACCGGCCGCGAGCCCGTCGAGCCCGTCGGTGAGGTTGACCGCGTTGGACACGCTCGTGGTGATGAGCACCACCCAAGCCACGAAGATGATGACGCCGGCCGTGACGCCGAAGATCTTCACGAAGTTGAAGTCGAGGTCGCGCACGAACGAGATGGCGGTCGATGCTGGCGTGCGGTGGTTCGCATCCCGGTAGGTGAGGGCGATGATCGCAAACACGATCGCGACGATGACGGTGCCGAGGATCTTGTACCAGCCGGCCAGGCCGAGGCTGTTCTGCCGCTTGACCTTGAGAAAGTCGTCAAGGAAACCGATGAGCCCGAGTCCGCCCATCATGGCGAGAACGAGCAGCCCGACGCCGGAAACGGAGTCCCGCGCCGCAAGGTGCCCGACGAAATAGCCCACGATCGTCGCCGTGATGAAGACGATTCCGCCCATGGACGGCGTGCCGCGCTTGATGACGTGGGTCGTCGGCGTGTCGGCCCGGATGAACTGGCCCAGGTTGAGGCGACGGAACGTGCGTGCGAAGAGCGGGGTCAGCAGCAGCGTGAACACCATCGAGACGCCGGCGCCGACGAGGAGCGCGATCACGCAGGCACCTCGCCGAGACGATCGCCGAGCCAGCGCAGACCGGCCGAGTTGGACGACTTCACGAGCACAACGTCACCGGCTCTCAAATCGTGGTTCACCAGATCGTAAGCCTCCTCGGTCGAGCCGACGAGCACTGACTCACCGTCCCAGGAACCCTCGAGGCCTGCCGCGTTGTGAATGTGGCGGGCACCGTGGCCGACGACGACGAGCTTCTGGATGTTGAGGCGAACGACGAGACGGCCGATGCGGTCGTGCTCTTCGTTGGCCTCGTCCCCCAGTTCGGCCATTTCGCCGAGCACGGCGATCGACCGCTGGCCGGGCTCGATGATCTGGGCGAGGGTCTTGAGTGCCGCGGACATCGAGTCGGGACTCGCGTTGTATGCGTCGTTGATCACGACGATGCCGTCGGAGCGACGGAGGAGTTCCATGCGCCAGCGCTCGGCCCGCTCGACGGCCTCGAGGGACTCTATCGCCCCTTCGAGCGGGATGCCGAGCTCCCGCGCGACGGCGAGGGTCGCGAGCGCGTTCATCACGTGGTGTTCTCCGAGAATCCGTAGCGACACCTCGGTGCGCAGCTCCGGGGTGATGAGCGTGAAGCGGGTGCCCGATGCCGTGGCGCGCAGGTCGTCCGCGCGCACCTCGGCCCGGGCATCCAGTCCGAACCACACCGGGCGCGCCCGCGTGAGCGCAGCCATGGCGGCCACCCGCTCGTCGTCGGCGTTGAGCACGGCGACGGCCTCGGGGGGCAGTTCGGTCACGATCTCGGCCTTGGCGCGCTGGGTCGCCTCGATGCCGCCGAACTCGCCGCTGTGCGCGAGACCCACCTTGAGCACGACCGCGATGTCCGGCTTGGCGATCCCGACGGTCCTCGCAATTTCGCCGACACCGCTCGCTCCCATCTCCACGACGAGGAACCGGGTGTCGCGCTCGAGCGAGAGCATCGAGAGCGGTGCGCCGACGTGGTTGTTGAACGATCCGCGCGGTGCGACGGTCGGTCCGACCGCGGAGAGCACGGCCCGCAGCATGTTCTTGGTGGTGGTCTTGCCGTTCGACCCCGTGATGCCGACCACCCGGAGACCACCGCCGGCGCGCACGGCGGCCACGACGGTCTTGGCGAGATCCGCGAGGGCGTCGAGGCTGTCCTGCACCACGATCTGGGTCACGGGCAGGTCGAGCTTGCGCTCGACGATCAGCAGCACGGCGCCGTTCTCCACGGCGGCGGGAGCGAACAGGTGACCGTCGGTCGTCTCCCCCCGCAGCGCGAAAAAGAGGGAGCCGGGCTCGACGAGGCGGGAATCGGTCTGCGCCGCGCCGGAGACCGAGGCGAGTTCGACGCCGGGCGCTGGCTCGAGAACGCCGCCGACGGCCGCGGCGATCTCCGCGGGTGTCATGGCGATCATTCCGACCAGCCCGCTTCACGCAGGGCGTCGCGGGCCTCGGCGCGCGCCGAATACGGCGTGCGCTCGCCACGGATGTCGCGGTAGTCCTGGTGGCCGGGGCCGGCCCACACGATGGAGTCGCCCTCCCCGGCGAGAGACACCGCGAAGCGGATGGCCCTCTCGGGCGGGCTCACCACGTGCAACTCCGCCTGGTGCTCGGCGAGGTTCGCTCCCTCGACGAGCGTCGCGCGAATGGACTCCGGGTTTTCGAAACGCGGGTGGTGGTCGGTGATCACGAGGATGTCCGAGCCCTCGGAAGCGACGCGCCCCATCTCGTGCCGTTTGGTCGCGTCGCGGTCACCGTCGGCGCCGAACACCATGATGACCTTGCCGGGCGTGACCTTGCGCACGGCCGCGAGGGTTCTGAGGAAGGCGTCGGGGCTGTGTCCGAAGTCGACGTAGACCGACGGCCCGCGCTCCCCCGAGACCAGCTCGGTGCGACCAGGCAGATATGCCTCGATGCCGCCCTCGATCGCCTGCCCGATTGCCTCGAGTTCGAAGCCGGCCTCGACGAGCATGACGATCGCGAGCCCGGCGTTGGCCGCCATGTGCCAGCCGATCACCGGAACGCGCGTGACGAGCGACCGGTTTTCCGGCCCGGTGAGGCGAAACTCGGTGTACGCGGCCCTCTCGTCCAGAATCTCGACGTTCCACTCCCCCACGATGCCAGGCGTCGCGCTGATCGCGGTCACCGGAATGTGCGAGCCCTCGACGACGCGGGCGCCCCACGGGGTATCGAGGGAGACGACGCCGCGCTTTCCGCGCTCGGGCTCGAAGAAGGCGAGCTTGGCGACGAAGTAGTCCTCCATGGTCGCGTAGTCGTCCAGGTGGTCGTGGCTGAGGTTGGTGAAGGCGACGACGTCGAAGACCAGGCCGTCCACGCGGTTGCTCGTGAGGGCCTGGGCGCTCACCTCGACCACCACGGCGCGCACCTCGCTCTCCCGCATCCGGGCCAGCAGGGCGTGCATCTCGCTCGCCTCGGGCGTCGTGAGGCGGCTGACGACCGTGAGGTCGCCGATGTGGCGTTCGGCGGTCGAGCTGAGGCCGGTCACAAGCCCGAGCTGCTTGAGGATCGCCTCGACGAGGTAGGCGACGGAGGTCTTGCCGTTCGTGCCCGTGACGCCGAGCAGGAGCGGCGGGTGATCGTTCGTGCGGTAGGCCCACGCCGACACATCGCCGAGGGCCGCGCGCGGCGAATCGACGATCACGATGGGCAGGCCGCTATCGGCGGCCATCGCCGCGCCCGCGCGGTCGGTGAGCATGGCTACCGCGCCGCTCTCCGCTGCGAGCGTCGCGTACGCCGCGCCATGGCTGTGCAGGCCCTGGATGCCCACGTACAGGTCGCCGGGCTCTACCTCGGTGCTCCTGAGAGTGACGCCGGTGATCTCGACGCCGTCGAGGGAACCCACGTACTCGAGCCCGAACTCGGCGACGAGTCCGGAGAGAGGCCTGGCTAGCGGATGTTCCGGCCGGAGAACCGGGGGAATCCGTGAGGTCAAGGCGTCCCCTCTCTTGCTGAATTGCGTTGCCTCACCAGGTTGTGGCTGGGCTGGTGGATGGTGTCGTCGACGGAGGAACCCGGTACTTCGTGAGTACCTCGCTCATGATCTTGTGGAACGTCGGCGCCGCCGCAGCGGAGCTTTTCATAATAGCTGGCTTCGTGAAAGTGACGATCACTGCGTATTGCGGGTCTTCGGCTGGCGCGAGGCCCGCGACCGACACGACGCGGTCACCGGTGTACCGACCGTTGACCGCAACCTCGGCCGTTCCACTCTTCGCTGCGACTCGGTAGCCGGCGATCTTGAGCGACTTGGAGAGCTCGCCGCCCGTCACGACGCTCTCGAGCATGTTGACGACGGTCTTCGCCGCCTGGTCGGAGACGACCCGCACGCCGGTCGTCGACGGAACGTCGGTCATCGTGCCGTCCGCCTGCTGGCAGCCCTCGACGAGGGTGAGCGGAAGGCGCACCCCGTTGTTGCCGATGGTCTGGTAGATGCCGGCCATCTGCACGGCGGTTGCCGACACGCCCTGCCCATACATCACGTTGTACTTGGTCTGGTCGTCCCAGGTCTTGGCGAGGATGCCGGCCGACTGTTCTCCGCCCATGTTGATGGCGGTCTTCTCGCCGAGCCCGAACTTGCGCATGTAGTCGTAGCGCACCGACGGCGCGAGGCGAGAGCCGATCATCGAGATTCCGACGTTGGATGACTGCTGGAGCACGCCGGTGAGAGTGAGCCGCTCGGTGGGGTGGCCGGTGGCATCGCGGATGAAGCCTCCCTCGGGCGTGGTCCAGCGGGCGGGGACGGTCGCCTGCGTGAGCGGGTTGGCCGTACCACTGTCGATGAGCATCGCCGCGGTCATCGCCTTGAAGGTCGATCCGGGCTCGTACGGGGTGCTGAACGAGAGGGCGCCGAGGTTCTCAACCGGGGTTCCGTTGACGTCGTTGGGATCGACGGACGGCCAGTCGGCGAGAGCCATGAGGTGGCCGTCTTTGATGCGCGTCACGCTCACGGTGGCGGACTTGGCGCCGATCGCCATGGCCTGTTCGGCGATCGCCTGCTGCGAGAACCACTGCAGGTCGTAGTCGATCGTGGTCTTGAGCGTGCCGCCCGGCTTGGCCGCCTTGGTCGTGACCGTGCTGCCGGGAATCTGCACGCCGTCCGCGCCCTGTTCGTAGCTGATGCTGCCGTTGGTGCTCGAGAGGCACTTATTCTCGGCCGCCTCGAGACCCGCCTGCGGTCCGTCGGTGCCGACGAAGCCGATGAGATTGCCCGCCACCGACCCGTTCGGGTAGGTGCGTTTGGAGTGCGTCTCGAAGTAGATCCACGGTATCTTGAGCGCGCGCACCGCACGCATGGTGGCCGTGTCGAGGTCCTTCGTCACGACCGTGTAGTTGGAGTTCGGGTCCTTCGTGAGCGTGAGATAGACCGTGGCGGGGTTTTGCTTCGTGACCCCGGCGATCTGGTTCGCGGCATCCATCACGCTCACCGTCGTCTTGACCTTGTTCTTGTCGACCCGGTCGAAGGAACCGACGTTGCGGGGGGACGCCGTTACCCAGTACCGGTTGACGCTCGAGGCGAGGATGACGCCGTTGGCATCGACGATGTCACCGCGCGGGGCGTAGCTCGTCACGGCGATCGCCCGTCGGCTGAGCGAGTCCTTGTTGAGCTCGTCGGCGCGCACGATCTGGATGTCCACGAGCCGCACGGCGAACACGGCGACGATCGCGAAGGAGACGACGATGGCCAGGACGAGGCGTCGACGGCTTCGACGGGGATAGTTCACGTGCTGTCCTCTCGAGCCGTGCCGGATCGCTTGGTCAGTGGGTGTTCGGAGCCGGGAGTGCTCCCGGTGGCGACGCTACAGAACCGGTCGCCGCAGTTCCGGCAGGCGCGCCAGCGCTCGCGGCCGTTCCGCCTGCGGGGGTCGTCGCGGCCGCCTGGCTCGCGAGCATCTCCGGCGTGAGCAGGGTATTGGGGATGAGCGCGCTGCCGTTGGTGCCGATTGTGCTGGCCGCGTCGGCGGCCGTCGGTGCGGCGAGCACCGAGCCGTCGGAGAGCCGCAGCCAGCCGTAACCGCTCGTGTTCAAGACCATTCCGAGCTGCTCGGCGCGGCCGGCGAGGTTTTGCGGGGACTCGAGAACGCGCAGGTTCTCGGTGAGCGACTGCTGGTCGCGGGCCAGTTCCTTTTGCGAGGCCTGCAGGGCCGAGATCTGGTACGACCCGTCGGAGAGAACGATGCTCAACAGGAGTTGGGAGATGAGGATCACGAAGAGGCCGGCCACAGCGACGAGCGCATAGACGACCCGGGGACGTGCGCGGCGCTGGCTGCGGGTCGTGACGATCTCGATGTGCCGCGGGTGCTGCTCGGCCTCACGAGGAGATCCGGCCGGCAGCGACAGCGCCGGCTCGGCCAGGGCGAGGTTCGTGGTCATGCTGCCCTCCGCAGTCTCTCTGCCGCACGCAACCGCACGGGTGTGGCTCTCGGGTTTTCTGCCTTTTCGGCATCCGATGCGAGTTCGGCGCCTCGAACGAGCAGGCTGAACTCTGGACGGTGCTCGGGCAGTTCGATCGGGAGACCGGCTGGCGCCGTCGACGACGACGCGGCCGCGAGTGCCCGCTTGACGATGCGGTCTTCGAGGGACTGGTAGGCGAGCACGACGATGCGACCGCCGACTTCGAGGGAGTCGAGCGCGGCCGGGATGGCCCGCGACAGCACGGCGAGCTCCTGGTTCACCTCGATGCGGAGTGCCTGGAACACGCGCTTGGCCGGGTGTCCGGTTCGCTGGATCGCGACCGGCGTCGCCGCGGTGATGATCTCCACGAGCTGGGCCGAGCGCACAAGCGGCTCGGTGGCGCGGCGCTCGACGATGCGTTGGGCGTATCGCGGGGCGAGGCGCTCCTCGCCATACTCCCAGAAGATGCGGCGCAGCTCGGTCTCGCTGTACTCGGCGAGGATGCGTTCGGCGGTGAGCTCGGACGTCGCGTCCATGCGCATGTCGAGCGGGGCATCCTTCGAGTAGGAGAAGCCGCGCTCGACCCGATCCAGCTGCAGGGACGAAACGCCCAGGTCGAAGAGGATGCCGGAGACCTCGCGGATGCCCAGCCCGTGCAGCGCTTCGGCGAAACGGTCGTAGACCGTGTGCACGAGGTGCACTCGGTCGCCGAAGGGCGCGAGGCGCTCAGCCGCGATCGCGAGGGCATCGGTGTCGCGGTCGAGGCCGACGAGCACGAGCTCGGGAAAGCGCTTGAGGAACGCCTCGGCGTGTCCGGCCATGCCGAGGGTCGCATCGACGAGCACGGCGCCCGGCTTGCCGAGCGCCGGCGCGAGAAGCTCGATCGTGCGTTCGAGCATCACTGGGGTGTGGATTTGCTTGTCGACCATGGTGACCGGTGACCTAACCCCTTTCCCCTGATCCCCATCCGGTCCGACCTGCCACCGGGGAAGTGCGGCAGGGCGTGCGATCGGCTGGGAGTCAGAGGCAAGGCGCTAGAAGAGTCCGGGGATCACCTCCTCGGTCGTGTCGGCGAACGCGCTTTCCTGTTCGGCGTAGTAGGTCTCCCAGGCGGCGGTGTCCCAGATCTCGGCGCGATTGCCCGCACCGATCACGGTGAGCTCGCGGCCCAGGCCGGCGTAGGCGCGCAGCTGGGCGGGAATCGTCACCCGGTGCTGGCCGTCCGGCACCTCGGAGTTGGCGCCGGAGAGAAAGAGACGCAGGTAGTCGCGAGCCTGCTTGCTCGTGACCGGTGCCTGGCGGATGCGGTCGTGCAGCTCCTCGAACTCGCGGGTGCTGAAGACGTACAGGCACCGCTCCTGGCCGCGGGTGATGACGATGCCGGATTCGAGTTCGGACCAGAACTTGGCCGGGAGGATGATGCGGCCCTTGTCGTCGAGCTTGGGGGTGTGCGTGCCAAGAAACATCGGCGACTCCCCCTCATTCTCCGGCCTGGATTCAGGTGTACTCCACTTTACTCCACTTCCCACCACAAAACAACGAAATAGGCTCAGGAGTCCCTCGAAGTGGGGTGTTTTACCCCGTAATCACGGGGATCTGTCGGGTGGAGGGCGGTGGAGGGAAATTCTCCAATTTTGGGCAAGAAAAAAGGCCGACCTTTCGGTCGACCTTTTGGGCGCAGCTACCTCGGCTGTGTGACGCTCTGAGCGTTACTCGTCGTGCTCGTCCTGGCGCTTCTCCCAGCGGTCGTTCATGCGATCCATGAAACCGACCTTTCGCGGCTTGGGAGCGGAAGGGGCGTCAGGCATCGTCAGGTGCTTCGGCGACGACAGGGCCATGAGCACCCCCACGAACATCACGACGAAACCAGCGACACCGATGATCGGCTGGCGCAGTGCGACGCCGGTGACGATTACGCCGATGCCGAGCAATCCGATGAGGATTCCGACCACAATCGCGCGGTAGGAAGGCCGCCCGTGGCGACTACCCACTGTCGCAACGAAGTCAGCATCGTTGTGATAGAGGCTTCGCTCCATCTCTTCCAGGAGACGTTGTTCCTGTTCTGACAACGGCATGGTGACTCCTTTCGCTCTCGAGGCCGACTCATGGTAACTCTCAATTGTATGCTCCGCGGCAAAGCTAGGCTAGGACCGTGGCTGAGAGTACGCGGTTAGTTGACCTTGTTCAGGCTGACATCGACGACTTTCTCGACGATAGAGAACCGCTGCTCTCGTCGATCGGCCCAGACCTGGTACCCCTTATCGACTTCTCGCGCGATCTTCTTCGCGGGGGGAAACGATTTCGAGCATTGTTTTGCTACTGGGGCTGGCAGTCCGTTTCCGGTCATTCCTCGGGTTTCGATCCCCTGCCGCCCGATTCCGCGGCGAGCGATCTCGCCGCGGTCGTGAAGGCCGCGAGTGCGCTCGAGATCTTCCACGCCGCAGCACTCGTGCACGACGACATCATGGACAGTTCAGACACGCGGCGCGGCCTGCCGGCGGCGCACAAGCGCTTCGAGTCCCTTCACACCGAGGGCGGCTGGACCGGCAGCCCGCACACGTTCGGGCAGTCGGCCGCCCTGTTGCTCGGCGACCTCCTGCTCGGCTGGAGCGACGAACTGTTCGACACCGGACTGCGGATGCTGCCCGACCTCGGCTCGCGCGAGGCGGCGAGACTCGAGTTCAATCGCATGCGAACCGAGGTCACCCTCGGGCAGTACCTCGACATCCTCGAGGAGCGCTCCTGGCGTTCGTATCCGGAGCCGGAGCTGCTGAGCCGGGCGCACCGCGTGATCGTTTACAAGTCGGCCAAGTACAGCATCGAGGCGCCGCTCGCGATCGGCGCGGCACTCGGCGGCGCGAGCATTGCCCAGGTGACGGCGCTGCGAGACTTCGGACTCCCCCTTGGCATCGCCTACCAATTGCGCGACGATCTGCTCGGCGTGTTCGGCGATCCGCAGACCACGGGCAAGCCGGCCGGTGACGACCTGCGCGAGGGAAAGCGCACGGTGCTCATCGCACTCGCCCGCGCTAAGCTCGCCCCGAATGCCACCCGCCTGCTCGACGAGCTGCTCGGCGACGCCGAGCTCTCCGCCCAGCAGGTGTCGATGCTGCAGGCGTCGATCCGCGATTGCGGCGCCGTGGAACAAGTGGAGCGCATCATCGCCCACAACGTGCGCATCGCGATCGAGGCGATCTCTCATGCTCCGGTGAGCGCCGCGGCGCGCGAGCAGCTCGCGCAGCTCGCCGACACCGTGAGCAAGCGCTCGGCGTAGTCCGCTCGCGCGGTCGTTAATCGCTCGCGCGGGTGTTCGTACATGCGCGCGAGCGACTAGCGACCGCGCGAGAGAATGCGGGGCGCGGCGCGGGCGGGGGCGACGGCGGAGCTAGAAGCCGAGCGCCTGGGCCACGCGGCGAACCTCGGCCTTGCGTCCGGCGCGCAGAGCGTCGATGGGCGGGATGCCGATGCTCTCTTCCTCGGTGAGCAGCCAGTTCACGGCCTCCTCGTCGCTGAAGCCGCAGTCTTTCAATACGAGCAGAGTGCCGCGAAGCTCCGGAAGAGGCTCTCCGTCACGGATGAACGACTCCGGCACCTTCCAGACGCCGTCGACTTTCGCCGCCAGGAGGCTTCGATCTTCGATGAGGCGCCGCACTTTGCTCAGGCCGATGCCGAGCGTTTCGACGAGGTCGGGAATGGTTAGCCAGCGGGTCTCTGGGGCAATGGTCACGAGGCAATGCTGCCAGAACTGGCGGCCGGCGCAAACCCGCCACGAATGTTTCTGAATTGTTACGCGAAACCCCACAGGCCACGATAATTGACACTGACTACCATCTGTGCCAGCTTTGTTTGATTGAGTGACGACCTTCTCGGGGCCGGGGAGTTGGACGGGGAACAACTATGACAAGCACTTCCGAACAGGGCGCGCGCCATGCGGCGCCCAAAGAGCGCAGCCGACTAGGGAAGAATCTCATGTCGACGCTGCCGATCGTGCTCGTCGGATCGATGGCCATGAGTATCACCCTCACTGGGCCGATCGACACCGCGGATGCCAAACGGGCAGACAAACCACGCTCGAACCCGTCGGAACTCGGCAAGACCATTCGTGAGGCGTTTGCGGCGGCGAGCCGGGCCGCCACCAACCCCACGCCGGTCACGGTATCGGCGGCCGCGACGAGCGTCGCCGCCGCGCCGGCCACCTACAAGGTCGCCGCCGGCGACAGCGTCAGCAGCATCGCGGGGCGCTTCGGGCTCGCCACGGCATCCGTGCTGGCCCTCAACGGACTCGGCTGGAAATCGGTAATCTTCCCCGGGCAGGTGCTCAAGCTCACCAGCGGTGGGGCGGTTCCCGCGGCAAAGCCGGTCGTGTCGACCGCGACGTCGCGCTACACGATCCAGAAAGGCGACACGATCAGCCACATCGCGGCGAATTTCGGAGTCACCGTGCAAAACCTGCTCAGCGCGAACGGTCTCGGCTGGGCGAGCATCATCTACCCGGGCCAGACCCTCGCGATTCCCGGCGCGTCGACCGCATCCGTATCGTCGACTCCGATCGTCGCGACGCCGGCCCCGGCGAAGCCGACCGTTGCACCCGGCAAGTATGTGATCGCGACTGGCGACACCATCGCCGGCATCGCGTCCAGGTTCGGCGTGACAACGGCAGCGCTTCTCGCGGCCAACGGTCTCAACTGGTCGAGCATCATCTACACCGGACGCAGCCTCGTGATTCCGAGTCAGCCGATCGTCGCCGCGGCCTCGATCACCCCGTCGATCGTGCTCACCGCCGAGATGGCCGCGAACGCGGCGACCATCATCCGCGTCGGCCGCTCACTCGGGGTTCCCGACTACGGCCTCGTGATCGGACTCGCCGCCGCGGCGCAGGAATCGGGCCTCCGCAACCTCAACTACGGCGACCGTGACTCGCTCGGGCTCTTCCAGCAGCGGCCGAGCGCCGGATGGGGCGCCCCGGCCCAACTGCTCGACACGACCTACGCAGCAAAGCTCTTCTTCGGCGGTCCGAGAAACCCGAACGCCGTGAACACCCGCGGGCTGCTGGACATCCCGGGCTGGCAATCGAAGACCGTCACCCAGGCGGCGCAGGCCGTGCAGCTCTCCGCCTTTCCCGACGCGTATGCGAAATGGGAAAAAGGAGCCCGTGCGTGGCTCAAAGACCTTGGCTAAAGCTGGCTTCTCGGTGTTTTGGCAGGGCTTAGAGGTCCGTCAACTTTAGACTCGTGAAGTGAGCACCAACAGCACTGATCCCCTAATCGGACGTCTCATCGACGGCCGGTATCAGGTGCGCTCACGCATCGCGCGCGGCGGTATGGCCACGGTCTACCTGGCCACCGACCTGCGCCTCGAGCGCCGGGTGGCGATCAAGGTCATGCACGGCCACCTCGCCGACGACTCGCAATACAAGGCCAGGTTCATCCAGGAGGCCCGTTCGGCCGCGCGCCTCGCGCATCCGAATGTCGTCAACGTCTACGACCAGGGCCAGGACGGCGAGACTGCCTATCTCGTGATGGAATACCTGCCCGGCATCACCCTTCGCGACCTCCTGCAGGAGCACAAGGTGCTCACGACGGTGCAGGCGATGGACATCATGGAGGCGATCCTCTCGGGCCTCGCCGCCGCCCACAAGAACGGCATCGTGCACCGCGACCTGAAGCCGGAAAACGTGCTGCT
>DMKW01000201.1:0-1224 GCA_003454135.1 Microbacteriaceae bacterium | reverse complement strand
CCCGAGCTCGTCACGCGCGGCGTCGCCGACACGCGAAGCGACATCTACGCCGTAGGCATCATGCTCTACGAGATGCTCGCCGGCGAACAGCCGTTCAGGGGCGAGCAAGCATTCCAGATCGCGCACCAGCACGCCAACGACACCGTGCCGACCCCGAGCAGCAAGAACCCGCGCGTGCCGCCGGAACTCGACGAGCTCGTGCTGTGGGCGACCGCCCGCGACCCCGACCAGCGCCCGCGCGACGCCAAGACCATGCTCGACCAGCTGCATGAGACCGAGGCCGCGCTGCGCCTCGACGGCTCGTCGACGGCCGCGACCGCGGTGCACCGAACAGTCGTGATGCCCACGGCGTCCGCCCCGGCGTCGTCGACGGCCGAGACCCAGGTGCTCGCCGCGAAGGCTCGACACCGCACCGGCCCGATCCTCACCGAGACGGCCGCGGCACTGTCGAACAAGAGCGAGCGCCGCCGGGCGAAGGGCTTCTGGCTCTTCGGTCTCGTGATTCTTCTCGCCGCCCTCGCCGGCGGCACCGGCTGGTTCTTCGGCTCCGGGCCCGGCGCACGCGTGAGCATCCCGGATCTCGCCGGACAGTCCCAGGATGACGCCAGGGGTGCGCTCGTGAAGCTCGGTCTCACCGTCGACCCGACCGTCGTACCGACCGACTCGCCGACCGTGGCGAAGGACGCCGTGGTCGACACCGATCCGGGTCACGGCACCGCGGTGTCGCGCGACACTATCGTCAAGCTCCTCGTGTCGACCGGGCCGAAACTCATCGACATCAGCGACCTGCGCGGCCTCGCCGAGCAGCAGGCGATCGACAAGATCGGCACCCTCGGCTTCACCTACGATGCGACCAAGTCCACCCAGCAGTTCGATGCGAAGGTCGGGCTCGGCAAGGTGATCGTGGCGAACGGCACCGGCGGCACCGACCTCTCCACCGTGAAGCAATACGGCCAGCTGCAGAAGATCTCGCTCGTGATCTCTGCCGGCCCGCTCCCGGATGTCGCCAGCCTGAGCTTCGACGACGCCTCGAAAGTGCTCCAGAGCGCCGGCCTCACCGCGACGAAGGGCGTTGACGCGTTCAGCGACACCGTGAAGAAGGATCTCGTGATCGGCATCGAGACGCCCAAAGACGTCGCGGGCAAGGACCTGCCGATCAAGCCCAACGACACAGTGCGACTCACGATGTCGCGGGGGCCGGAGCAGGTCGCGGTGCCGGATGTG
>DMKW01000265.1:8444-10937 GCA_003454135.1 Microbacteriaceae bacterium | reverse complement strand
GGCGCCGGGACAGAAGTTGATCAGCGGCCGCGGGTGCCGATGCGCCGCGCAGCGAGCCGGTAGCCGACTCCCACCAGCAGCACGAGCACGCCGACGACGATCCCCGCCACTGGCAGGGTGGCGACGAGCGTGAGGCAGGCCACCGCGCCGAGCACCTGCATCGCTCTCGGGTAGCGTCGGTGCTCGATCGGCTGGCTGAACGCCGAAAGGTTGGCGACGAAGTAGTACAGCAGCACGCCGAACGACGAGAATCCGATTGCGCCGCGCAGATCGATCGTGAGCACGAGCCCGACGACCACGACGGCGATCGCCATCTCCGCGTGATGCGGCACCCGATAGCGCGGATGAACCGCGGAGAGCCAGCGGGGCAGGTCACCCTCGCGCGCCATGGCGAGGCTCGTGCGCCCGATACCGGCGATGAGGGCGAGCAGGGCGCCGAGCGACGCCGCCGCGGCGCCAACCCGCACCACCGGGCCGGCCCACGCCCATCCACTCACCCGTACCGTGTCGGCGAGCGGAGCGCTCGACGCGGAGACCCCGGTGGCGCCAAGCGTTCCCAACAGGGTCACGGCGATGAGGCCGTAGACGACGACCGTGATGGCGAGGGCGATTGTGATCGCGAGGGGAATGGTTTTCGACGGATTGCGCACCTCCTCGCCCATCGTCGCGATGCGGGCGTAGCCAGCGAAGGCGAAGAACAGCAGGCCGGCTGACTGCAGGATTCCGTACCAGCCGTGTGAGACTAGCTCCCCGCCGCCCGCCCAGTCGTTCGCGCCGAGCCCCGTGGTCGCCCCGGCCGCGACGACGACGGCGAGGGCGAGGAGGGAGATCACGACGATGACCCGGGTGGCGAGAGCCGTGCGGGTGACACCGACGTAGTTGACCACGGCGAGCGCCACGACGGCGACGACGGCCACGGGGCGCTCCCAGCCGGCCGGGGCGGCGTACGCGGCGAAGGTGAGTGCCATCGCCGCGCAGCTCGCGATCTTGCCGATGACGAAGGCCCACCCGGCGAGGAACCCCCACCAGGGCCCCAGCCGTTCCCGGCCGTACACATAGGTGCCGCCGGAGGATGGATAGACGGCGGCGAGCTGAGCAGACGACGTCGCGTTGCAGAACGCGACGATCGCCGCGACAACGAGGCCGATGAGAAGGCCGTTGCCCGCCGTGCGCGCGGCGGGCGTGAACGCGGCGAACACCCCGGCGCCGATCATGGACCCCAGCCCGATGAAAACCGCGTCGGCGAGGCCGAGACGGCGAGAAAGCGCTGGCTGCGTGGTCACTCGCGAATCCTAAGACATGAAGGTGGCGCCGGCGCAGCCTAGGCTCGAACGGTGACCGTCTTCCACATCGCCCACGCCTCGGAGTGGGACGCCGCCGTGCGCGACGGTGAGTACCGCGTGTCGAGCCGCGGGGCCACGCTCGACGACACCGGGTTCATCCACGCTTCGAGCCGGGCGCAGCTCGCCGGCGTTGCAACCCGGTTCTACGCGGGCGATCCGGAGCCGCTCGTCGTGCTCGAGATCGACGACGGGGCGATCCGTGCCTCCGGCGTCGACGTGAGGCTCGAGGATGGCGGTGGGCAACTGTTCCCGCACATTTACGGGCCGATACTTCCGCTCTTCGTCACGCGCGTGCTGCCGGCCCGCTTCGACCCGGATGGGCGGTTCGTGCTCGGCGATGGCGAGTGACCACTGTGCCTGGGCGCCAGCACGCCGCCGAGTTGCAGGCTTCTACGGTTGTTCGCAGGAGCTACTCGGCGGACGGCGCCCCGCTTGTGGCGATCGAGGTGCCGATCGAGCCGACGATGCCGTCGAGGGGCGTGCCGGATGCGTCCCGCTTGGCCCCGGCATCCGGAAGCGGGCGAACCGAGCCGTCCGTGCCGACCGCGAGGGCCGGCGCAGGCCCCGCCCAGCCGGTCGCGAGCAGGTCTTCGCCCTTGAGGAACGAGTGCGCGCGCACGCCCCCGGTCGCCCGGCCCTTGCCGGGGAACTCGGAGAGCAGTGACACCTTCGCCCGCCCGGGATCGGTGCCGGCGATCGTCGCCGTGCTCGTCGACACGGTCGCGACGACGGGATCCGCGGCCGGGTCGACAGAACCGAAGAAGATCACCTCGGCCTTGGCGCCAAGGTTGATTCCGGCCATGCCTCCCGCAGTCCGCCCCTGAGGGCGAACGGCGGACGCCGCAAAGTGCAGAAGTTGGGCATCCGAGGTGATGAAGAGCAGCTCGTCCGCCTCGCCGGATTGTTTTGCCCCGACGATCTGGTCGCCCGGCTTGAGCGCGATGATCTCGAAATCGGGCCGATTCGGGTAGTCGCCGGGCGCAAGCCGCTTGACGACGCCCTGGCGGGTGCCGAGCGCGATCGGCTGCTCCGAGGTGAGAGACACGAGCGCGAGCACCCGCTCCTTCTTGGCGTCGATGGCGAGGTAGTCGCCGATCCTCACCCCGGCCGCGAGTTGGATTGAGTTCTCGGGCACGACCGGCAGGTCGAC
>DMKW01000265.1:0-8323 GCA_003454135.1 Microbacteriaceae bacterium | reverse complement strand
ACGATCGAGGAGAGGATGGCGTCGTGCTTGCTGCGCCTTGCGACGCGAGCCGGCGCATCCGCCTCCCCTTCCGGGAGGTCGACGCGGATCGCCCGACCGGTCGTGGAGAGCAGAACGCGGCACGGCGTATCCGCGATTTCGAGCACGGGGGCGGCAGACCGGGAGTTCGACGAGGTCGCGACGCTCGGGCGAGCCTCGGTGAGAAGTGTGCGCCGTGGCGTGCCGAACCGCTCAGCCACCTCCTCGAGCTCGTCGGAGACTAGCTGGCGCACGCGCTGCGGCACGGAGAGCAGTTCCTCCAGCAGCGCGATCTCGGCCAGCAGTTGGTCACGCTCGGCCTCGAGCTCGATGCGGGAGAACCTGGTGAGGCGGCGAAGGCGCAACTCGAGGATGTACTCGGCCTGGATCTGGCTCAGGTCGAAGACGTCGATGAGCCTGGCCCTGGCCTGTTCCGAGTCGTCGCTCGTGCGGATGACCTGGATGACCTCGTCGATGTCGAGGATCGCCACGAGCAGACCCTCGACGAGGTGCAGTCGCTCCTTCTTGCGCGCGAGCCTGAACTGGCTGCGGCGCGTGACGACCGAGATGCGGTGGTCGATATACACCTGCAGCAGCTCGCGCAGCCCGAGGGTCTTTGGGCCGCCGTCGACGAGCGCGACGTTATTGATGTTGAACGAATCTTCGAGCGGCGTGTAGCGGTACAGCTGCTCGAGCACGGCATCCGGGCTGAACCCCGTCTTGATGCCCACGACGAGGCGGGTGCCGTGCAGCCGGTCGGTGAGGTCGGTGACGTCGGAGATGCCGTTGAGCTTCTTAGAGTTGACGCCGTCCTTGATCTTCTCGATCACTTTCTCCGCGCCGACCATGTACGGCAGCTCGGTGATCACTAGGCCGACCTTGCGCGCGGTCAAGTTCTCGACCGAGACGCGCGCGCGAGTGCGGAAACTTCCGCGACCGGTCTCGTATGCGTCGCGGATGCCCGCGAGACCGATGATCGTGCCTCCCGTTGGCAGGTCGGGGCCCGGCACGAACGACATGAGGTCGTCGAGCGAGGCGTCCGGGTTGTCGATCAGGTGGCGGGCGGCGCCGATGACCTCGACGAGGTTGTGGGGAGCCATGTTCGTGGCCATGCCGACGGCGATGCCGCTCGCGCCGTTGACGAGCAGGTTGGGGAACGCCGAGGGCAGGACCTCGGGCTGGGTGAGCTGGTTGTCGTAGTTGGGCACGAAGTCGACGACGTCTTCGTCGAGGTTCTCGGTCATCGCCATCGCGGCCGGCGCGAGCCTCGCCTCGGTGTAGCGCGCGGCGGCCGGGCCGTCGTCGAGCGACCCGAAGTTGCCGTGCCCGTCGATGAGCGGCACCCGCAATATGAAGCTCTGGGCGAGTCGCACCATCGCGTCGTAGATCGACGCGTCGCCGTGCGGATGCAGCTTGCCCATGACCTCGCCGGTGACTCGCGCCGACTTGACGTGTCCGCGGTCCGGCCGCAGGCCCATTTCGGTCATCTGGTAGAGGATTCGGCGCTGCACGGGCTTGAGCCCATCGCGGGCATCCGGCAGGGCGCGGGAATAGATGACCGAGTAGGCGTACTCGAGGAACGAGCCCTCCATCTCGGCGGAGACGTCGACGTTGTCGATGCGTTCGCCGGCGGGCTGTGCGGTGGGGATTTCGGGAGTAGTCATAGGATTGCCCCCATGTTACCGGCCACGAAATCGCACCGGTTTAGCCTTGCCGATGTCGTGCCAAGTTGCATGAAATCCCTCGCGGGCGAGCCGAATGCGCTCGACTTTCCCGCGGTCGACTCCGCGGTCGTGCTGCTCGTGGACGGACTCGGGGCGTCAGTTCTCAAGGCCAGGGCCGGCCATTCGCGAACTCTCGCGCCGATGCTCACACCGTCGAGCACGATCGGCGCCCGGTTTCCCACGACGACGGCGTCGGCCCTCGCGACGCTCACGACGGGGGAGGCGCCCGGCGTGCACGGCCTCGTCGGCTACACCGTTCTCGACGCGGCGAACGACCGCGTCGTCAACCAATTGAGCGGCTGGGACGACCGGCTCGATCCGGAAACCTGGCAGCGGGTGCCCACCCTGTTCGAGCGAGGCAGGGATCGCGGCGTGCAATCGTTCGCGATCGGTACGGAACGCTACCGCTCGTCTGGATTCACGAGAGCCGTGCTGCGGGGCGCCGACTACCGCGCCGGCGCGACCATGACCGATCGGTTCGAGGAGGCCAGGCGCGTGCTCGACTCGGTGGATCGGGCGCTGCTCTACGTCTACGTTCCGGAGCTCGACCAGGCCGCGCACTCGCACGGGTGGCGGTCGCCGCTGTGGACGTCGGTGCTCGAGGAGCTCGACTCGGCGGTGCGCGCGTTCGCCGACGACCTCGGTGGTCGCGAGGGGCTCGTTCTCACGGCGGACCACGGAGTGCTCGACGTGCCGGAGAGCTCGCACATCCTGTTCGACACCGACCCAGGCCTCGTGGACGGCATCCGTTTTGTCGCCGGAGAGCCGCGGGCCCTGCAGCTGCATTTCGAACCCGACGCGAGCGATGCCCACCGGCAGGCCGTGCTCGACCGCTGGCGGCAGGGCGAGGGATACCGGTCCTGGATCGTCTCCCGCCGGGAGGCGATCGACTCTGGCTGGTTCGGGCCGAGCGTGGACGCGCAGGTCGTGCCCCGCATCGGCGACATCATCGTCGCCGCGCGCAAGGGGATCGCCTACTACGACTCGCGCCCGGCTCTCCAACACGGCAGAGCCATGGTGGGGCAGCACGGGTCGTGGTCACCCGACGAGACGAACATTCCCCTGTTGCGATTCGGGGCCTACGGGCGGTAGCCCGCTCAGTGTTCGTCGTCCGAGCGAGCGCCGAAGACGATCTCGTCCCAGCTGGGCATCGCGGCGCGGCCCTTCTTGGCCGATTTCGGGTGGAGCACCGTCGGCTGCGGGGCGGTGTCGCGCGACGAATCGCCGTCGAAGTCGAGCGGAATGTCGACGAGCCGAATGGTGCCGGTCGACGGGTGCGCCGTCCTGCCCTCGTCCTCGTCGGGAAAGTTGGCGAGTTCTCGTTCACCGCGGCGCCGGCGGAGCGCCTCGAGGAGATCGGCGGTCTGGTTGGATTCGGCGTCGTCGACGACGGGCGCTCGATTGATCGCCGCGTCGGAGACTGCCGGGGGAGCGTCATCCAACCGCCCGTATGTCACGGCTTCGAGGTAGGCGACCGGCTCGGGGCGGGCGAGGTCGTTGTCGGTGAAGGCGCCGCTGTCGAAGCGGGACTGGTCGGGATGGCGCTCCTCGTCGTTGACGGCGCGCAGGCGCGGAACGAGAGGGCTGACCATGTCGCCCTGTTGGGAGAGGGCCACGGCCTCGCTATTGAGCGGGGCGAGAGCCGACTTCTTGGGATCGAACCGCCAGCGAGCGTCGTGGTCGATCTGCTCGGCAGTGAAGGCGAGCTTCACGACCCAGCCGCTACCCACCTCTTTCCAGCTCGCCCAGCGTTCGTTGATGGCTCCGAGGTCGTACAGGCGTTCGCGAATGACGGTGCCGAAGGTGGAGCCTTCGCCGAGCGGATCGGTCTCCATGGCGGTGTGCACGGGCACGGCGAGGGCAGAGGTCACGACGTACTCGCGCTCGGCGAGCACCGGTCCCTCGAACTTCTGGATGTAGTCGAGCGGCACTCCGGTGATGGACGCCACGTCCTGCGCAGACATTCCCGATCGGATGTGTGCCTGAATCTCCTTCGGGGCGAGCTTGCGCCCCACGCCGGGCTCGTGGATGGTCTGGCGAAGTTTGGACTGCAGAACCTCGTCGATTGCTACCCGAAAACGGGTACCCTCATGGGACGCGACGAGGAGTGCGCCGTTCTCCACTCCGATAACTTTCAGGTCTTGCATGCTGAACGCCTCTCGCGGTCGCTGGTTCTCATAGGGTGTCACGCCCACCGCAGATATCGCGGGAATATCCCGGGCGTGCCGGAAGTTCAACAGGCGTCGGATTCACGGTCTTTTTGCAGTGGTTTGCTATTCGCTTGCCGATGATGCAAACTGTGGCCGCCGATTGAGATCAATTGACGCATAAAGAAGTGGATGGGCATGGCAACCGACTACGACGCACCTCGTAAGACCGACGACGATTCCGAGTCGATCGAGGCTCTCAAAGAGCGCGTTCCGGACAAGATGTCAGGTGTCGTTGACGTCGACGACGCCGACAACCCTGGCGGGTTCGAGCTCCCAGGAGCCGACCTCTCAGACCTCGATCTCGACGTCGTCGTGCTACCTCCGCAGGCGGACGAGTTCACTTGTGTGAACTGCTTCCTCGTGAAGCACCGCTCGCAGCTCGACCATGAAGAGAAGCTCGGTCCGATCTGCCAGGAGTGCGCGGCCTAGGAACGTGAGTGCTGGGCCCTGGCTTCGGCCAGGGCCTTTACCAGTTCACCGGGCCGCCGCGTGGAGACGAGCCAGTACGGCGTCGGATCGTTGGCATCGGTCACCTGCACCGTGACGACGGGCGAGATCCAGCCGCGAATCAGCAACCAGGCACGAGCGTCGAGCCTCTGGCCGCGTTCGAGAGTCGCCTCGTCACCCTCGAAACCTTGGGCCGCGCCGACGAATTCCAGGGGGAGCCTCGCGCGGCCAGCCGCGAAGTGCTCGCTCGTGACCTCCACGACCGGCGAGGTGGCGATCAGAATCGCGACGCACGCCGCGTAGAGCGCGATCGCCACGATGACGCCGGCGATCCGATTGATCGGCAGGAACACGAGGAGGCTCGCCGGGATCACGAGCGCGGTTGAGAGGAACACCCAGGGCGACGCCCACAGGCGCTCGCGGTAAATCGTCATGGGTCTATTCGATCAGACTTTTGCCGTGCGCCGACGCTCTCCGAGCGCGGTCCCGTTCTGCACTACCCTCGTGACGTGGCCGAAACTGTCGAGATCCTCATTGTCGCCGAGACGATTCCGGGCTATGCGCACCCGGGCGACGCCGGTGCCGACCTCTCGGCGGCCGAAGCGGTGACGCTCGAACCCGGTGACCGGGCGACGGTCGGCACGGGGGTGTCGATTGCGCTGCCCGATGGATTCGTCGCTTTCGTCGTGCCGCGCAGCGGCCTGGCGTCCAAACACGGCATCACCATCGTCAACAGCCCGGGCACGGTCGACGCCGGCTACCGGGGCGAGATCCGGGTCACCCTTCTGAACACTGACAGATCGGTGCCGTATTCTGTCGCAGTCGGCGATCGGATCGCGCAACTCGTGATCATGCCGGTGACGAAGGCCCGTTTCGTGCCGGTCGATGAACTTCCCGGAAGCCATCGGGGCGGTGCGGGCTTCGGCTCGACCGGCTACCGCGTAAAGAACCAAGGAGACGGCTCGTGAGCGACACCACCCCAGCAGAACTCGACGGCGGCGAGGAGCAGTCCAAGTCTGCGCCGGCCGACCGCGCAACCGAAGGACCGCTCGACGAGGCAGAGGCGAACCCGGTGCGCCCCTACGTAGACCTCGGCGGAGTGAAGGTCCTTCCCCGCGAGGGACTTCAGCTGCGCCTCGAGGTCGAGGAGGGCAGTCAGCGCGTCGTCGCCGTCGGCCTCGACTACGCGGGTTCGACGCTGCAGGTGCAGCCATTCGCCGCCCCCCGAACCACGGGACTCTGGCATGAGATTCGCGAGCAGATCACCGAGCAGATCGCCAAGCAGGGTGGCAAGACCACGCTCACCGTCGGCCCGTTCGGCCCCGAGCTTCTCGCCGAGATTCCGGCCGCGACGGCCGGGCAGCCCAACTCCACGCGTCTCGCGCGCTTCATCGGGGTCGACGGGCCGCGATGGTTCCTCCGCGGCGTCATTGCCGGAGAGGGAGCGGTCGACCCGGATGCCGCGGCCAAGATCGAGGAACTCTTCCGCAGCGTCGTGGTGGTGAGGGGCAAGACCCCGATGCCGCCCCGAGACCTGATCCCCCTGCACATGCCGAAGAGCGCGGGGACTGCCGACGAGCATTCGGCGCCGCCGTCAGCCTGATGACCATGCCCAACGACGACGACGACGAGCGCCCGGCAAGCTTCCGGCGCGAGGTCGGCGATGCGCTTCGCAAGAGCGGACTCGGCCAGGTGACCCCCGGCGAGGTTCCCACCGCGCGGTCCCTGTTGGCGGCGATCGGGGGAGTGCGAGGGCTCGTCGAGTCGATCCTGCCCGGGCTCGGCTTCCTCGTGATCTACACCCTGACCCACAACCTTCCGTTCGCCGTGCTCGCCCCCGTCGCTCTCGCCGTGATCTTCGTCGTTGCGCGACTTGTGACGCGTACGCCGCTCGGCCAGGCGCTCGTCGGAATTCTCGGCATCGGCATCTCGGCCGCGCTCGCCCTGCTGAGCGGTCGAGCCGAAGACAACTTCGTACCGGGCATCATCATCAACATCGTGAGCCTTTCCGCCCTGCTTGCGAGCATTGCCGTGCGCTGGCCGCTCATCGGGATCGTCGTCGGTTTTCTCACCAACGAGGGCTTCGAGTGGCGGGCGAACAAGTCCAAGCGGCGCGTTCTCTACCTCGTCACCTGGCTCTGGGCCGGCCTTTTCGCCCTGCGACTCCTCGTGGAGGTGCCGCTCTATCTGGCTCGACAGGCGGAGTGGCTCGGCGCGACCAAGCTCCTTCTGGGCGTGCCGCTCTACGCAATCCTGTTGTGGCTGACGTGGCTGCTCGTGCGAGCGGTCTACGGCAGGATCGACACGGCCCGAACCGACTGAGCTCTCGCGACCCGGGGCGGAATGGTGCCGCGCCGACGGGCGATCGCGTGTATATTTATCTTGATATCAAGATAGTTTTGCACCATTCATTCCCGCGGAATGATCGTAGAGACTTAGGCTTGCCTTGCTGGCAAGCGGTCCGGACGAAAGCGAGGATTGGCAGCGGTAGCAGGGCAGAACTCAGTAAGGGAGACGCGCAATGTCGCAGGTCAACAGCTTCGGTTCGAAGGACACCCTCTCGGTGGGTTCGACCGAATACCAGGTGTTTCGAATCGACCGCGTTCCAGGTCACGAGAAACTGCCCTTCAGCCTCAAAGTTCTGCTCGAGAACCTGTTGCGCACCGAGGATGGCGCCAACGTCACCCGATCGCAGATCGAAGCCCTCGGGTCGTGGGTTCCCACCGCCGAGCCGGACACCGAGATCCAGTTCACCCCCGCCCGCGTCGTCATGCAGGACTTCACCGGCGTTCCCTGCATCGTCGACCTCGCCACCATGCGTGAAGCCGTCGCGAGTCTCGGCGGCGACCCCAAGAAGATCAACCCGCTCGCGCCGGCCGAGATGGTGATCGACCATTCCGTGATCGCCGACCTCTTCGGCACCGAGAATGCCTTCGAGCGCAACGTCGAAATCGAGTACGAGCGAAACGGCGAACGCTACCAGTTCCTGCGTTGGGGCCAGACCGCGTTCGACGACTTCAAGGTCGTGCCGCCGGGAACCGGAATCGTGCACCAGGTCAACATCGAATACCTCGCTCGTGTCACGATGACGCGCGAGGTCGACGGCGTGCTGCAGGCCTATCCAGACACCTGCGTTGGCACCGACTCCCACACGACGATGGTCAACGGCCTCGGCGTGCTCGGATGGGGCGTCGGCGGCATCGAGGCCGAGGCGGCGATGCTAGGCCAGCCCGTCTCCATGCTCATCCCCAAGGTCGTCGGCTTCAAGCTCTCCGGCACCATCCCGGCGGGCGTGACGGCGACCGATGTCGTGCTCACGATCACCCAGATGTTGCGCAAGCATGGTGTCGTCGGCAAGTTCGTGGAGTTCTACGGCGCGGGCGTGGCCGCCGTGCCGCTCGCGAACCGCGCGACGATCGGCAACATGAGCCCCGAATTCGGATCGACCGCGGCGATGTTCCCCATCGACGACGTCACCCTCGACTACCTGCGCCTCACGGGTCGCAGCGCGGAGCAGGTGGCTCTTGTAGAGGCCTACGCCAAGCTGCAGAAGCTCTGGCACGACCCCGATACGGAGCCGGTGTTCAGCGAGTACCTCGAACTCGACCTCTCAACCGTCGTTCCGTCGATCGCCGGCCCGAAGCGTCCGCAGGACCGCGTCGAGCTCAGCAAGGCCAAGTCGCAGTTCGAACTAGACCTTGGCGCCTACGCCGAGAATGACAGCTCGGAGATGGACGCCGCCCTCGAGGGCACGTTCCCGGCATCCGATCCGGTCGGATTCACCGCCCAGGACGAGCAGACCGCGCACCGCCGGTCGCACACCAGCCCGAGTCCGTCGCACGCGTCGAACCCGTCCGAGGTCACCCTGCACAACGGCGACCACTTCACGCTCGACCACGGAGCCGTCGCGATCGCCGCGATCAC
>DMKW01000213.1:5605-7310 GCA_003454135.1 Microbacteriaceae bacterium | reverse complement strand
GGGTGATGCTGCCCGGCTTCGATGGGTCGAGGAGCAGCACCGTCTGGTCGAACTTCTGCACGACGATGTTCTCCCCACCGCCCAGAAACAGCCAGTCGCTGACGCCGAGCGGCTTCGAATCGAGGCCGACGACCGGCTGCACGGTGTGAGCCCCGCCGAGATCGACCGTCATGAGCGTGCTGTCGTAGGTGCGGCCGGATGCCGGCCCGGTGCTCGTGAATTCAAAACCGAGCAAGCCCACGGCCGGAGAGGCCTGGAGGCCCTGAATCGTGCCGGGGCCGGGCAACACGATCCGCTCGAGCGCTCCCCCGTCGAGGCTGGCGAGGGTGAGGGCGCTCGTACCGTCTCCCGCGAGGCTCACGACGGCGAGAACCGCGGGGAACGCCGCAAACGCCTGGATGTGCGGGGCCGAGTACACGACCGTGCGACCGGTGCCGCGCAGGGAGCTGCGGATGATCTCGTCATCTTTGACGGCTCCCGAGGCCGAGTCGGCACGGTCGAGGTAGTAGAGCTCGGCGTGCGGCGTGGTGAAGCCGTAGCGGAAGGTCTGGGCCTGGTCCTGGTAGGCGCTCGTCACGCCGCGCACGGTCACCGAGTAGCTGGTGGCGTAGTTGAGACGCTGGGTGAACTGCACCGCGATGGACTGGCCGGCCGTGCTCACGGTGAAGGCCGCGGCCGGCCGCACAGTAACTTGCGACTTCGCGACCGTCGCGAGGTTCTGGTCGGCGAACAGTCTCAGCTGTTGCCCCGTCTGCGCGACGACCTTCGACGTGTCGATCTGGGTGGACGAGAGCTTCGGTCCCTGAAAGTAGTCCAGCACGATGAAGGTGCAAACCAGGGCGAGGAGCACCGCGACCGTGACGGCGATGGCGCGCCGGAAGCGCCCATCCCCCGCGCGCGCCCCTCGGACGGTCGACGGCCGGTCAGTAGAGATACGGCTCACTCGGCTGCTCCACTTTGGTCGTCGACGTTGGCACGATCGCGAGCGTGAGCTGGCTCGACCGACTCGGGTTCGAGTCGAAGGATCCCTTCACCCTCACCCATTGGTTGGGCGAATACCCGTTCTTCCAGCTGGGAAGGTACACGGGAACGCCGACCGGCTGGGCGTCGACGGCGCAACACGTGATCACGAATCGGGAAACGTAGAAGATGTTGTCCGGATCGCCCTTGTCTGCGGTGACGAACCCGACCACATCCACCGCCTTGTCGCGGTAGAACGACGTGTCGGAGGTCTGGCGCAGGAGCGACGCCCAATCGGCCACTGAGAACCGCGCCGAGGCGCTTGCAGGCGCGGACACTGCCGAACCGAGGCTCTTCGAGTTCTGCCCGACGCTCGTGCTGTTGATCACCCGCTGGTCGGCCGTGGCGGTGGTGAGCGTGGCCGGGGGCACCGCGATGAGGCCGGCCGCGAGGGCGAGCGTGACGATCGTCGCCGTGTTGGAGACCGTCGCGCGCCAGCCGACCGGCTCTTCGTCGTGATCGTGGTCCGTTCGCCGCGCGAAGCTGGCCATGGCCAGGGCGAGACCCGCGATGGCCATGATCACGGTGAAGACGATGTAGCGGGGGTGAATGTACAGGATGAGCTGGTTCGACAGGGCGAGCCAGACGGTGGAGACGAGGGCCGCGACGCACAGCACGATGCCGCGAGCGCGACGGAGCTTAAGCCACAAAGTTGATCACCAGCCCGATCACGGCGCTCATGAGC
>DMKW01000213.1:3642-5468 GCA_003454135.1 Microbacteriaceae bacterium | reverse complement strand
GACCCGGGCATGAACGTGCTCGCGAACGGCAGGATGAAGAACGAGTCGACGTTCGAACACACCGAGATCACGAACGCGAGCACCATCATCGCGAGAATCGACCAGACGGGGTTGCTTCCCAGATTGAACAGCACGCCGCGCGGCACGACCACCTGCACGAGGCCGGCCACGAGAGATCCGATGAAGAGCGCCGGCATGATCACGCCGCTCTCCCGCGCGAAGAGTTCGATGCTCTTCTGCACCTTCGTCTGCCGGTGTTCGTGCGGGTCCGGCAGCCGGCACTCTGCCGCGAAACGGTCGGTCAGGAGGTTCTCCTGGCGCGGATGCAGCGAAAACAGCCAGCCGATGACGTTCGCAATCGCGAATCCTCCGACGAGCCTGGCCACGAAGATCCAGCTGTCGAAACCGAACGCCTGCCCGGTCGTGATGATCGTGATGGGGTTGACGATGGGAGCGGCGAGCAGGAATGTCATCGATTCGGAGACGGTGAATCCCTTGACGATGAGCCCCCGGGCGAGGGGCACATTGCCGCATTCGCACACCGGAAGGAATATTCCGAGCAGCGAGATGACCGCGCGGCGGATGGTGGGTTGCCGCGGCAACACGCGCATGATCCAGCGATCCGGAATCCAGACCTGCACGAGGATCGACAGCAGGATTCCGAGGATCACGAACGGGAGGGACTCCACGATCACGCTGATGCTGAGGGTGAGCAGGTCCTGAAGCTGGTTGGGCAGCGCCCACCGCCCGAAGCTCGGCGTAAGCGCGCGGAAGAGGAACGCCGCCCCGATGCCGAGCACCCCGATCGTCAGCCCGACGATGGTGGGCACTCCGACGCGACTTCGCTCTCGCTCAGCCACCCGAGTACCCACCCGCCGAATTTTAGACCACCGTTTCGCCGAAAACGGTGAGCCTCGCTAGACCTCCGGCGAAGGTTCGGACTGCGGCGTCGACGTGCGCACCGTGCCTTCGCTCGACGCGCGACGACTCGTGCGCGAGCGGCCCTGCCCGGGAAGCTTGGGCTCCGGCAGGGCGTCGAGCACCGAGTCGAGAATCTGTTCGGCGTCGTACGGACTGATCGTGCGCGGCGCGCGAGCCGTCTTCTTGACGGGGATGTCCAGAATCTCGACGACAGCTTCCGCCGCCGCAGAGGTCTCCTCCGTCGCCTGCGCGGCTCGTTCCTGCGTGTGCTCGGTGCGCTCGTGCGACGTCTCACCCGAGTGCAGGATCGTGGACGCCGCGATCTGGGCGAGCGCGTTCTTCACGTCGGCGGTGATCGCGTGGGTGCCGCTGGCCGACTTCTGGGTCGAACCAATCGACTGGCCTCTGCCCGAGTCGCCACCGTTCGCGTTGCCGCTCCCGCCGCCGTTTGCGCTGCCGCCCCTACCGCGGCCGCGGCGAATCTCCGGCTGCGCCGTCTGGCGGTGCTTGGTGACCGGGTCGTGGTGGATGATGATCCCGCGGCCGGCACAGTGCTCGCACGGCTCGCTGAATGACTCGATGAGCCCCAGACCGAGCTTCTTGCGGGTCATCTGCACGAGGCCGAGCGAGGTGACCTCGGCGACCTGGTGCTTGGTGCGGTCGCGGCTGAGGCACTCCACGAGTCGGCGCAGTACGAGATCGCGGTTGGATTCGAGCACCATGTCGATGAAGTCCACGACGATGATTCCGCCGATGTCGCGCAGTCTCAGCTGGCGCACGATCTCCTCTGCGGCCTCGAGGTTGTTCTTCGTGACCGTCTCCTCGAGGTTTCCGCCCGAGCCGACGAACTTGCCGGTATTGACGTCGACGACGGTCATGGCCTCGGTGCGGTCGATCACGAGCGA
>DMKW01000213.1:0-3520 GCA_003454135.1 Microbacteriaceae bacterium | reverse complement strand
CCGCCGGACGGCAGCCAGACCTTGCGGTCGAGCGCCTTCTCGATCTGCTCGGTGATGCGGTACTCGTCGAACGAGTCGACGGCGCCCTCGTAGGTCTGCACGCGGTCGATCAGATCCGGGGCCACCTGCTTGAGGTAGGTCGAGATCGTGCCGTGGGCATCCTCTCCCTCGATCACGAGCGTGTGGAAGTCCTCGTTGAACACGTCGCGCACGATCTTGACAAGCAGGTCCGGCTCGCTGTGCAGCAGTGCCGGCGCCTGAACGTTCTCGAGCGTCTCGCTGATCGCGGCCCACTGCGAGGTGAGGCGATTGACATCGAGCGTGAGCTGCTCCTCCGTCGCCCCTTCGGCCGCGGTGCGCACGATGACCCCGACGTTGTCTGGCAGCACCTCCTTGAGAATCTTCTTGAGGCGCGCCCGCTCGGTGTCTGGGAGCTTGCGCGAGATGCCGTTCATGGATCCATTGGGCACGTACACGAGGTAGCGGCCCGGGAGGCTCACTTGGCTCGTGAGGCGCGCGCCCTTGTGGCCCACGGGATCCTTCGTCACCTGCACGAGAACCTTGTCGCCCGGCTTGAGGGCGAGTTCGATGCGACGGGCCTGACTCTTGCCGTCCGCCGAGTTCTCGGCGGCGGCCTCCCAGTCGACCTCACCGGAGTAGAGCACGGCGTTGCGGCCGCGCCCGATGTCGACGAAGGCGGCCTCCATGCTCGGCAGAACATTCTGCACCCGCCCGAGGTACACGTTGCCGATGAGGCTCGCGTCGGCGGCCTTTGCGACGTAGTGCTCCACGAGCACGCCGTCTTCGAGCACGCCGATCTGGATGCGGTCGAACTTGGAGCGCACGACCATGACCCGGTCGACGCTTTCGCGGCGGGCGAGGAACTCGGCCTCGGTGATCACCGGGCGGCGGCGTCCGGCATCCCGGCCGTCACGACGACGCTGCTTCTTCGCTTCGAGGCGAGTGGAGCCGCGAACCTTCGTGGGCTCGTTGCTCAGCTCGGGCTGCGCGCGCGGCGTGCGCACTTTGACGACCGTGTTTGCCGGGTTGCCGTTGCCGGCCTCGCGGTCTTCTTCGCCCGAACGTCGACGGGAGCGCCGGCGAACTGTCGCGGTCTCCTCGGCGTCGTCGCGCGGCTCCTGTGCGCCCTGACCGCCGGAGCGGCCGGCCGGGCGCGGCGGGAGCGCGGGAAGGTCCGGTGCCTGGAAGAGCAGCGAGGTGGTGGGGCGCAACGGCTGCACCGGCTCCGCCGCCGCAGCCGTCTCCGGTGCCTCGACGGGCTTCCTGGCCCGGCTGCGCGCCGGGGTCTTCTTCTGCTCGTCGGCTGGCTGCTCGGTGCCGCCGTTCGGCTCGCCGGCCTCCGCCGCCGGCTTCTGCGCGGACGCCCGCCTGGCCGGCGCGCGCTTGGCTTGCGTCGGAGCCTGTTCGGCGTCGACGGGGGCTGCATCCGCTATGGACGCGGTCGTGCGCGGGGTGCTTCGACGCCTCGGCGCCGTCGTTGCCGGGGCGGATGCCGGAGCTTGCCCGTTCGAGGGATCGTTCGCCTTCTCGCCGACGGGAGCCTCGATTCGCGACTCTTTGATTGGAGGAGCCTCTACCTGCGTCGCCTCGGTCAGAGGGGCCGGGGCCGAAGAGGATTCGGCCGGAGTGGTGGCGGCTACTTTGGCCCTACGGCCGCCGAAGAGGCGACCGCGCCTCTTGCCCTCGTTGTTTGCTGCACCATCGTTGTTGTCAGTTGTCTCCACCATTACTGGTGCACTCCTAGCCCGCTACGGGCAACCGCGCCGCCCACCGGGTACTCTCTCGTGCGGCCATACGCTTCGGCGAATCTGGCGCCTCAGCGAACCCTCCGCTAATTCTCACGTTCCGAGACCGGCCTATGCCTGTTGTGCTGTGCCTGCTGGCACTGCACGTGCAGACGCTGCTCCGGTTGGTGCTGGCTCTGGTCTCGCTCGTCTTAGTTTCGCTGCTCGTTAGTCTCACTGCTCGGAACTTGCTATCCGACACGGTCTGGATACCGGCACAACCTTACAACTTGCCGATTCTTCGTGGCCCGGTTTGATGCCCGGTAAGCATTCTCTGGCGTCACATCGAGCGCGGCTCGCGTGACTATTCCAAATTATCGCATGCATTGCCAGCAACGCGGCATTTGACGCATGCAATAATCCGAGGGTGACTCCGAACTCGCCGGAAACCCGCCAGTCGCGGCCCGGGATGATACTCGCCGCCGTCGGAGCCGTCGGTGTGGTCTCGGCCTTCGCCGATACGATCATCGCGTTCACCCTGCTCGAGTCCGCCGGCTCCAAAGCCGTGCTCACCGGCGCGGACAACGAGCTCGGTTATCCGTCGTCGGCCCTCGCCATCGCCTTCTTCGCCGTCGTGGTCGGCACGGGAGTCGCACTGCTCGCGGGGGCACGGCTCGTCTCCGGCTGGTGGACGGCCGTCACGGCGGTGCTCTCCGTCGGCGTCGTCTTCGAACTGTGGGCGACGGTGATGAACTTCTCCCCCCTCCACCTCGTGCAGCTCGCCCTCGTGGCGGCGGCGGCGGTGATCGCGGCGCGCAAGGTCGCACCGGGCGAGAGGCCGCTCGCACTCGGCACCTTTCTGATCGTCGCGGCATCTATCGGTTTCTTCGCCGCCTTCCGGCTCACCGTCGACAAGGTCGGCCTGTTCGTGGAGCCCACCGTCGCGCCAAGCTGCAACCTGAGCGTGCTCGTGCAGTGCGGCGTCAACCTCAAGTCCTGGCAGGGATCGCTTTTCGGATTCCCCAACCCGCTCATCGGCATCGCCGGCTGGGTGGCGCCCTTCTTCGTCGGCGTCGCGATCCTCAGCGGAGTGCGCTTCGCCCGCTGGTTCTGGATCGCGTTCGACGTCGGCATCACCGGCGCCCTCGTCTTTGTGATCTGGCTCATCAGCCAGAGCGTCTTCGTGCTCGGCACCCTGTGCCCGTGGTGCATGGTCACCTGGGCGGTCGTGATCCCCACGTTCTGGCTCGTGACGCTGTACAACCTCAAAGTGGGCAACATTCCGGTCGCGCCCCGAGCCCGACGACTGTTCGAGGCCGCGTACGGTTACGTTCCGCTCATCACCCTCCTCAGCTACATCGTCGTGGCGATCGTGGCGCAGGTTCGGCTGGACGTGCTCAACCACCTCTAGGCAAAACCACAGCCGGGGCAACGGATGCTCCGAGCGGTGTTTCATAGTGTTAGTACCGATTTCTGTTCATTCGACAACGTTTGGGTCTCATCACATGGTCGCTCCCGCCAACCGCAACTCCGAGCAACAGGGCAAGAAGGATCGGCGAGAGGCGGCGCGTGAAACCGCACGTCTCGAGCGCGAGGCCGAGAAGCGCCGCCAGCGTCGCAACCGGCTGTTCCTGCAGGGGGGTGTCGGGCTCGCGGTGATCGCGATCGTCGCGGTGGGCGCACTCTTCGTGGTCAATGCGACGAAGGGCGCCGGGCCGGGACCGCTCAACATGGCGAGCGACGGCATCCTGTTGAAGGGCGACAAGATGGATGCC
>DMKW01000267.1:7803-11574 GCA_003454135.1 Microbacteriaceae bacterium | reverse complement strand
GCCACGAGGCCGGCAACCGCACCAGATGCGGCGCCGATCGAGGTCGGCTTGCCGTCCTTGAACTTCTCGACGATGAGCCAACCGAGAATACCCGCTGCTGGAGCGACCATCGTGTTGATCCACGCGAGGGCCGAGATCCCGTCAGCGGCGCCTTCCGAACCTGCGTTGAATCCAAACCAGCCGAACCACAGGAGGGCGGCACCGAGGAGGGTGAGGGGCACGTTGTGGGGCTTGGACAGCCCCTTCTTGAAGCCGACACGCTTGCCGAGCACGAGAGCGAGTGCAAGACCGGCAGCACCCGCATTGATGTGCACCGCGGTTCCACCAGCGAAGTCGTTGACGCCAAGACCGAAGACAGACCAACCTCCGTCAGTCACCTTGCCGTTGGTAACGGTGAAGTTGAAGACCCAGCTAGCGACGGGGAAGTAGACCAGGGTCGCCCAGACGCCAGCAAAGATCATCCACGGCCCGAACCTGGCGCGGTCAGCGATAGCGCCGGAGATCAGCGCGACGGTGATGATGGCGAATGTGGCCTGGAATCCCGCGAAGGCGAGGCCGTGGATGTCCAGGTTCATGGTCTGGTTCGCGGTTCCGCCTTTGAAGGCGAGCTCGTTCTTCAGCAAGAAGTCGGCGAACGGGTTGAGCAGCCAGCCCTTAATGAGCCAAGCGCTGCCCGTTCCGAACGACATGGAGTATCCGTAGATAACCCACAGCACTCCGACGAGCCCCATGGCTCCGAAGCTCATCATCATCATGCTGATGACGCTCTTAGCCTTGACCATGCCGCCGTAGAAGAACGCCACGCCGGGGGTCATGAGCAGAACGAGCGCTGCGGCCACCATCAGCCACAGCGAATTCAAGTTGTTAGTGATGCCGTCAGTCGTGGCATCCGTAAGGACCGACAATGCGAGCATGGGTTGGGGTTGCCTCTCTCTTTTTTCAAAGGACTCCCGCCGGCTTCGACTCTCGAACGACTCACGGGCCATCGATCGAATCCGCCTCGGGGATGGGGCCAGTTTGGTGGGCCGATATTTCCGCAGCGGTGTCACCGTGTTTCGCGGCTGTTACGCCCAAGGCGCCAATGTAAACATCGTGTTTCGTGGCTCCGTGGATTTCCCTCACAAACTGTCGAACTCGGACGACCGGCGCTCCTAGACTTGAGCCCTGTCGACTGGAGGCCGATGAAGTTCCTGAGAAGCGAGCGCTATGCGGCCTTCCTGCTGCTTGGTGCGGCGGTTCTCGGAGTGATTCTCGCCAACACCGCCTTCGGACCCGCCCTGCAGGGGGCGCGCGATTTTCACCTCGGCATCCCCTGGCTCGCCCTCGACCTCTCCGTCGGCGACTGGGTGAAAGACGGCCTCCTCGCGGTGTTCTTCTTCATCGCGGCGATCGAGCTCCGGCACGAATTGGCTCACGGCGAGTTGAACAGCACGCGAAAGGCGCTCGTGCCCACGGTCGCCGCCGTGGGCGGTGTCATCGTGCCGGCCCTCATCTTCCTGGTCTTCGTACGCGACCCGGCGCTCGCGAAGGGCTGGCCGATCCCCACGGCCACCGACATCGCCTTCGCGCTCGGCGCGCTCGCCCTCGTCGGCCGCGCCCTCCCCTCGCGGGTGCGGGCGCTGCTGCTCGCTCTCGCCGTGATCGACGACCTCATCGCAATCCTGATCATCGCCGCCTTCTTCACGACCGATCTGCAGCCGATTCCCCTGCTCGTGGCCGTGCCCGTCATTCTGCTCTTCGGCTGGCTGAGCTCACGCGTGCGTTCCGCGCCGATCGTGGCGCTGCTGATCCTGCTCGGAATCGCCGCGTGGGTGCTCGTTCACGCGTCCGGTATCCACGCCACCGTCGCCGGGGTCGCCCTTGGGCTCGTGATGGCCGGCACGAGCGCCGGCAAGACCCGGCACGTCCTCGAGCCGGTGAGCAACGGCTTCATCCTGCCGGTCTTCGCGTTTGTCGCTGCTCTGGTCACGCTCCCCTCGGTGGGCATTACCGAGCTGAGCCCGGTCTTCTGGGCGATCGTCATCGCGCTCCCTGTCGGCAAGCTCATCGGGATCACCGGCGGTGCGATGATCGCCAGCGCCCTCGCCGGCCGCGGCGGGCCCAAAGGCATCCCGCTCGGCGACATTGTGGCGGTCGCAGGCCTCGGCGGCATCGGCTTCACTGTCTCGCTGCTCATGAACGAACTCGCCTACGACGGCAACCACGAAATCGCCGTGGAGGGAACCCTCGCGGTGCTCGTCGCCTCGGTGATCGCGGCCGTCATCGGAGTCGCCATCACCGCGGTGCGTTCGACGCACTATCGCACCAAGAAGGCGGGCTAGCCGTTCTTCGCACGGTTTCTCCGAGGAACTGGTCGGTGCCCTGAGAAACCCGCAGCGGCGACTAGATGTGCCCGGCTGTCAGGGCGATCAGGCGCGACGTGGCGCGAAGGTATTTCTTGCGGTAGCCCCCGGCGAGCATCTCTTCCGGAAAGATCTCGTCGAGCGGCGTGCCCGTGGCGATGATGCGCACCTGGGCGTCGTAGAGGCGGTCGACAAAGGCGACGAGCCTGAGGGCATCGGTCTGGTTGGAGAGCTCGTGCACTTCCGTCAGCGTGATCGCGTCGAGCCCGTCGACGAGTTTGAAGTAGCGGGAGGGATGCACGGACGCGAGGTGCCGCACGGCATCGTCGAAACTGTCGACCGTGATCTCACCGTCCACGCTCGCGATCGCCGCGTCGAGTTCGCCGTCCGCGACCGTTGAGGCGTGTCCCTCGAAGTGGCGGCGGCGGTAGTCGAGGCCGTCGATGCGAAGGGTCGTGAATCGGGCGGCGAGGGCGTCGATCTCGCGGAGAAAGTCCTGCGCGGCGAATCGCCCCTCGCCGAGGGCGTTGGGCGGTGTGTTGGATGTCGCGGCGATTTTGGATCCGGATGCGGCGAGATCGGACAGCAGCCGCGACATCAGGCGCGTGTCACCCGGGTCGTCGAGCTCGAACTCATCGATGCAGACGATCGATGCGCCCTTGAGCAGCGCCACCGTCGGCGCGTAGCCGAGCGCGCCGACGAGCGCGGTGTACTCGATGAAGGTTCCGAAGTACTTGCGGCCGGGCGTGAGGTGCCACAGCGCCGCGAGGAGGTGGGTTTTGCCGACGCCGAATCCGCCGTCGAGGTAGACCCCGGGGAGCGCGACCGGCGCGCGGCGGCGGGAGAAGAGGCTCCCCGACTTGGCCGGCCCAGAGTGGGCGAAGTTGCGGATTGCGGCGACCGCCGCCCCCTGCGACGGGAAGTCGCGATCAGGCCGGTAGGAGTCGAGCGTGGCCGACAGGAACTGCCGCGGGGGAACGAGTTGCTCCACGATCTCGGTCCCGCTGAGAGTCGGCTGCCGATCCAGCAGGCTCTCGGGATTCGAGAAGCCGACATACCCCTGTTCAGCGCTCACTCGTGCCCCGCCCTTGCCTTGGCTATCCGGTCCCGAAATTGTGTCGAAGTCTTACGGGCCGCTGTGTAGCGCCCCGCACAGTGCGTAGATTCGTAACGGGTCAGGTAAAGCCTAGCCGTCTGGTAACACGCACATCGTCGCCCGGCCAGGGCGCCAACTGGAGGTTTTCATGACCGTCGAGGTCGATTCATCCGCGAAATTCGCCGAATACGCCCATCCGGAGCGCCTCGTCAGCACCGATTGGCTCCAGGCGAGACTCGGCACTCCCGGCCTCGTTGTCGTGGAGTCTGACGAAGACGTGCTGCTGTACGAGACCGGCCACATCCCGGGGGCAGTCAAGATCGACTGGCACAC
>DMKW01000267.1:0-7709 GCA_003454135.1 Microbacteriaceae bacterium | reverse complement strand
GACCTCAACGACCCGGTCGAGCGCGACTACATCGACGGCGAGCAGTTCGCCAAGCTCGCCGGCTCCAAGGGAATCTCGAGAGACACGACTGTCGTGATCTACGGGGACAAGAACAACTGGTGGGCCGCCTACGCCCTCTGGGTGTTCACCCTGTTCGGCCATGAAGACGTGCGCCTGCTCGACGGCGGACGCGCAAAGTGGGAGGCGGAGGGCCGCGAGTACACGACGGAACCTCCCGCGACGAGCCCGGTCGATTACCCGGTGGTCGAGCGCAACGACTCCGCGATCCGTGCTTTCAAAGACGATGTGCTCGCTCACTTCGGACACCCGCTCATCGACGTGCGATCCGTCGAGGAGTACACCGGACAGCGCACCACGATGCCCGCCTACCCCGAGGAGGGCGCCCTGCGCGCCGGCCACATCCCCACCGCCCAGAATGTGCCGTGGGCGAAGGCCGTCGCCGAGGACGGCGGCTTCAAGTCGCTCGACGAACTAACCGCGATCTACCGCGACGAGGCCGGACTGAAGGACGGCGACGACGTGATCGCCTACTGCCGCATCGGCGAGCGGTCGAGCCACACCTGGTTCGTGCTCACCCACCTGCTCGGCTTCGAGGGCGTTCGCAACTACGACGGGTCGTGGACCGAGTGGGGCTCCACCGTGCGCGTGCCGATCGCCAAGGGCGCCGAGCCTGGCGCGGTGCCGACCGGTCGGTAACGCCTCTCGCACGATCCGGCCGGGGCGCCATCGGGTGGCCCGGCCGCGGCTTTGCCCCGTCGACGTGGGATACTGGAGTGTCATGACCACCACCGAACTCCCCGCGGCTCTCACCCAGATCCAGGACGACTTTCTCGACCTCGAGCAGCGCGATCGTCTCGTGCTGCTGCTCGAATTCGCCAACGAGCTTCCCGAGCTTCCGCAGCGTTACGCAGAGCACCCCGACTTGTTCGAACGCGTCGAGGAGTGCCAGTCCCCCGTCTACATCTTCGTGGAAGTGGATGCCGACCGCATTGTGCGCCTCTTCGCGACGGCGCCCAAAGAGGCGCCGACCACACGCGGGTTCGCCTCGATCCTGGCGCAGGGTCTCAGCGGCCTCACGGTGGACGAGGTTCTCGACGTGCCAGACGACTTTCCCAACACGATCGGCCTCACCGAGGCCGTCAGCCCCCTTCGCATCCGGGGCATGACGGCGATGCTGGGACGCACCAAGCGCCAGATCAGGGAAAAGATCACCGCTTGATCCTCACGCGCGTCTTTCCGGAGCCCGGCGAACCGATCGACACCGACGAGGGCGAGGCGCGCGAATTGCTCTCGGGCCTCTACGAGCCCGGTGCGGCGCGCTGGGTTCGGCTCAACCTCATCACGAGCGTCGACGGAAGCGCGGTCGGCAGCGACGGGACGTCGGAGTCCCTCAGCAATCGTGCCGACCGCAAGATCCTCGGTGTGATCCGGCGCCACAGCCAGGTCGTGCTCGTCGGAGCGTCGAGCGTGCGCGCCGAGGGGTACCAGCTCCCCCGAACCGTGCCGCTCGCCGTCGTGACGAGCAGCGGCGACCTCGCTGGCCACCGCATTTCTCCAACCCTCGACCCCGGCCGCCTCATCGTACTGTGCCCGGCGTCCGCCGAGTCCACGGTGCGCGAGTCCCTCGGCGAACTCACCGCGCGCGTCGTGACGGTGCCAGACACGGATGCCCGGCTCGACGCGACCGCCATCATCGACACTCTCGCGTCGCTCGGCTTCGACCGTATCGTGTGCGAGGGGGGCCCGGCGCTCGCGGCACAACTGCTCGACGCCGGCCTCGTGCACGAACTGTGCCTCTCGACCAGCCCACGGATCGGCGGCGGCAGCATGCGAATGCTCGGCGACCGGGCGATCGCCGAGAAGCCGCTCGCGCTGCACCAGCTCGTCGTCGACGACGCAGGAGGCGTCTACGCCCGCTGGTTCCTCGGCCAGCGGTGACGGCGAGCGATCAGTGCTCGGGCGCGGGCAGCGTCGACTCGAGCCACCGCGTGATCGCGGCGTTCCACCGGGGCGGATCGTAGTTCCACAGCTTCGTGTGGTGCGCTCCGCTGAACGATTCGAACGTCACAATGTCCGGTCTCGCCTCGGCAAGCGCGCGCGAGGCGGTGGGCGGGATGAAACCGTCGTCGTCGCTGTGCATGAGCAGGATCGGCAGGTCGAGTTCGCCCGATCGTCGCACGAAGTCGAGCCGGCGCAAGTCGATGGGTGCACCCTGCCCGGTGAGCCGCCGAGCCCACTCCGCGCCGATGAGCGCGATCACGCCGGACCGCACAGGCACGGGCAACCGCAGCAGCTGCCCCTGGAACTTGAGCGCGGTGACCCAGTCCACCACGGGCGAGTCGAGCACGAGCCCGCGAACGATTCCCGCGAGGCTCGACCGGGTCACGGCCTGGAGTACGGTCGCCCCACCCATTGACCAGCCCATGAGCACGACATCCGTCGCCCCGTGATCGACGGCGAACTGGATGGCGGACTCCACATCCCGCCACTCCGTGTCGCCGAGCCCGTAGCGCCCGTCAAGGCTCGGCGGCGCTTCGCCGTCGTTGCGGTACGAGACCAGTAGTGAGTTGTAGCCGGCGTCGCGGAACACGGGGATCGCGCGAATCGTCTCCGCGCGGCGGGCGGCCCGGCCATGCACTTGGATCACCCAACGCGTACCCGGTTCGATCGACGGCACGAGCCACGCGGGTGCCGGGCCGAGATCGGTCGCTACCTCGACGTCCTCGAACGGCACCCCGAGCTGCTCCGGGGTGAGGAAGAACCAGCCGCTGAAGCGACCGCGCCTGGCCGCCACGAGGTCTCCCGAATCGACCGAGACCACCTTCCGCGTCACGGTACGACCGGACCGGCCGATGATCTCACCGAGCTTCGCATGGCCGGCGCCTCCCGCAAACCAGAAGCCGTATTCGCCGGGGAGCAGGGCGTCCGGCGAGTCGCTCAGCGCGATGGTGTGCGCCTCGAGGTCTACCGAAAACACCATGGTGTCCTCAGGACGACGCCGCGGCGGTGTGACGACCCTGCGGGCGACCACGAGTGTGAGAACACTCGATGCGACGGCGGTAAGGCTGACGAGCGCCGCCGCTGCCAGCAGACTCGCGCCCAACCACGGGAACCCCCGGTCGGCGTGCCTTCGAGAATCTGCCACAGTCGAACTTTAGTCTTCACTCGTGCCCGAAATACCCTCAGGACAATCGGTGCCGGCCGTTTTCACCGCCGCGCTCCAATCCGTGCGCCGTGCCCAGCTGCGTTCCGAGCTCGTGCTCACCGAGATCTCCGCTCCCGGCAATCTCGCCCCGTACAGCATCGCCCTCGCGGCGGATGTGACGCCGGCCAGGCACGAGGCGGACTCAGACCTGGGCACCGGACGGTTCATCCTGCTCTACGACCCGAGCGAACCGGAAGCCTGGGGCGGCGCGTTCCGTATCGTGTGTTTCGCCCAGGCCCCGCTCGAGACCGACATCGGTCTCGACCCCTTCCTCGCCGATGTCGCCTGGTCCTGGCTCGTCGACGCCCTCGACGCGCGCGGCGCCAAGTACATGGCCGCGTCCGGCACCGCGACGAAGATCCTCTCCACCGGCTACGGAGAACTCGCGAGCCAGGGCGACGGCGCCCAGATCGAAGTGCGCGCATCCTGGACGCCGCTCGTTACGGGCTTCGATGCGCATGACATCACCGCACATGTGGAAGGCTGGGGGGAGTTGTTGTGCATGCTGGCGGGTCTTCCGCCCGCTGTCGAAGGAGTCAGTTTGCTAGCGGCCCGTCGAGTTGGACGTGAATAGTACCGAGCAAGACCCGACCCCACCGGATGCCGTGGTGGTCGAGCAGGCCGCTCACGCGCTCGTCTATGCGATCGAGTCCCGCGAGGAGTACCTGCAGGCGGTCGAGGCGATCGCCGCCGGGCACGGGCCCATCGCGATCGACGCCGAGCGGGCATCCGGCTTCCGTTACTCGCAACGCGCCTACCTGATCCAGGTGTTCCGCCGCGGCGCGGGAGTGTTTCTTTTCGACCCGCCGGCCATCGGCGATTTCGCCGAGCTCAACGCCGTGATCGCCGACGAGGAGTGGGTGCTGCACGCCGCAAGCCAGGACCTAGCGTGTCTGCGCGAGGTCGGACTCGACCCCGCCCGCATCTTCGACACGGAGCTCGGCGCGCGGCTCGCCGGACTCCCCAGGGTGGGCCTCGGCACCGTGGTCGACGAGTTGCTCGGCATCCATCTCGCCAAGGAACACTCGGCGGCCGACTGGTCGACGAGGCCGCTCCCCCAGTCCTGGCTCGTGTACGCGGCGCTGGACGTGGAACTCCTCGTGGACCTCAGGGATGCAATGGCCGGCCTGCTCCACGAGGCAGGCAAGGCCACTATCGCCGCCCAGGAGTTCGCCGCGGTGCTCTCACGCGAAGCCAAGCCGTCGAAGGGCGAGGGATGGCGTCGGCTCTCTGGACTGCACACCGTGCGCGGCGCCCGCAACCTCGCCGTCGCGCGCGAGCTGTGGGAGGCCCGTGACGCTTTCGCGCGCGAAACCGACATCGCCCCCGGCCGCCTCGTGCCGGACGCGTCGCTCGTCGCCGCCGCGAAGGCCATGCCGGAGTCGAAGCAGGCGCTCGCGGCGATGCGCGAGTTCAACGGTAGGGCGAGCCGGTCGGAACTCTCCCGCTGGTGGGCGGCCATCGAGGCCGGCAGCACCACCGACGACCTGCCCGCGCTGCGCGTGCCCGGTGAGACGATGCCTCCGCCCAGGATCTGGTCGGATCGCAACCCGGAAGCCGACAAACGGCTCAAGTCAGCCCGCGCTGCGGTAACGGACGCGTCGACAGACCTCAGCATCCCCGTCGAGAACCTTCTGACCCCCGAGCTGCTGCGCCGCCTCGCCTGGGCCCCGCCGTCGCCGCTCGACCTCGCGGCCGTGCAGGATCGTCTCGTCGATCTCGGTGCGCGCCCCTGGCAGATTGACGCAATCGCACAGGTAGTTCTCGATGCCTTTGTCGATGCCAGCCAAACTCCTCTCCAGACTGACGAATCGGATTCGTAGGAACAAGCAAACGATTCCTGTCGAAAAATCGGCCAGCCTAGGATCGAGCGAGACCCAAGACAGTGGAGGCATAGTGGCCGAGAGACATGAAGTTGTGTTCGTGGACGGGGTTCGCACCCCGTTCGGACGCGCCGGCGAAAAGGGAATGTACTGGAACACCAGGGCGGACGACCTGGTCGTCAAAGCAATGGTCGGTCTGCTCGACCGCAACCCGGATGTTCCAAAGGATCGCATCGACGACGTCGCGATCGCGGCCACCACGCAACAGGGCGACCAGGGTCTCACCCTCGGACGCACCGCGGCCCTCCTGGCCGGCCTGCCCAAGTCCGTTCCCGGTTTCGCCATCGACCGCATGTGCGCCGGTGCCATGACGTCGGTCACCACGCTCGCCGGCGGTATCGCCTTTGGGGCGTACGACCTCGTCCTCGCCGGCGGAGTCGAGCACATGGGGCGTCATCCCATGGGCTTCGGCGCAGACCCTAATCCGCGCTTCCTCGCGGAGAAGCTCGTCAGCGAGGAGGCCCTCAACATGGGCTCGACCGCCGAACGCATCCACGATCGGTTTCCGCAGCTCACCAAGGAGCGCGCCGACCGCTACGCGATGCGTAGCCAGCAGAAGGCCGCCGCGGCATACGACGCCGGCAAGATCCAGCCCGACCTCATTCCCGTCGCCACTCGCGGCGAGAGCGGATGGGGGCTCGCGACGCGCGACGAGGCCCTCCGCCCCGAGACGACCATGGAGGGGCTCGCCGGTCTCAAGACCCCGTTCCGCCCGCACGGTCGCGTTACGGCCGGCAACTCGTCCGGACTCAATGACGGTGCCACCATCAGCCTCCTCGCGAGCGAGGCGGCCGCGAAGGAGTTCGGCCTCTCGGCCAAGATGAAGCTCGTGAGCTTCGCATTCGCCGGTGTGGAGCCGGAGATCATGGGGATCGGTCCGGTGCCGTCCACCGAGAAGGCCCTCAAGAAAGCGGGACTCAGCATCACCGACATTGGGCTCTTCGAGCTCAACGAGGCCTTCGCCGTGCAGGTGCTCTCGCTGCTCGACCACTTCGGCATCGAGGACGAAGACCCGAGGGTCAACCAGTGGGGTGGCGCGATCGCGATCGGCCACCCGCTCGCGTCATCCGGCGTCCGACTGATGATCCAGCTCGCCGCGCAGTTCGCCGAGCGCCCGGATGTCCGTTACGGCCTCACCGCGATGTGCATCGGCCTCGGCCAGGGTGGCTCCGTCATCTGGGAGAACCCCTTCTACAACGGGAAGAAGAAGTGATGGCGCAGTTCGACGAGCTCCGGGCCCTGTCGGAGGACGAGGTCGTCACGCACTCGTACGTGCGAGACGTGCCACTCTCCGGCGGTAAGACGCTCGCGCTCATCACCCTGGACAACGGTCGCGATCACACGCGTCCGAGCACCCTCGGGCCGCTCACGCTGCTCGAGCTAGGCGATGTGCTCGCCGCCCAGAAGGCGCGCGCGGCGGCGGGCGAGATCGCGGCGGTCGCCGTCACCGGCAAGCCGTTCATCCTCGCAGCCGGCGCCGACCTCAGCAAGGTCGGCGACATCCCGAATAAGGCGGTCGCGAAGCAGCTCGCCCAGCTCGGGCACCAGACGCTCGGTGCGCTCAGCGAACTCGGCGTGCCGTCATTCGTGTTCATCAACGGCCTCGCCCTCGGTGGAGGCCTCGAGATCGGTCTCAACGCCGACTACCGAACCGTCGACCGCAACGTCGCCGCGATCGCGCTGCCCGAGGTATTCCTCGGCATGATTCCCGGCTGGGGTGGCGCGTGGCTGCTGCCCAACCTCATCGGCGTCGAAAACGCCCTCAAGGTGATCGTTGAGAACCCGCTCAAGAATAACCGCACCCTCAAAGGCCAGGACGCCTTCGACCTCGGCATCGCTGACACGATCTTCGACTCGGTCAATTTTCTCGAAGACTCGATCACGTGGGCGGACGGCGTCGTGTCGGGGTCGATCAAGGTCAAGCGCGCGAACGAGCCGGGCAAGATCGAGCGCGCGGTCAAGTGGGATGTCGCGGTCGGCATCGCCCGCAAGTCCTTGGAGACCAAGATCGGCACGGTGGCCAAGTCGCCGTACGTCGCCCTCGAACTCATCAAGGCCGCGAAGAACACGGACAGGGCCACCGGGTTCGCCGCCGAAGACGAGGCCCTCGCCGAACTCGTCTCCGGCGACCAGTTCCGGGCGAGCATCTACGCCTTCAACCTCGTGCAGAAGCGCGCGAAGCGGCCGGCCGGCACACCGGACAAGGCGCTCGCCAAACCCGTCACCAAGGTGGGCGTGATCGGCGCCGGCCTGATGGCAAGCCAGTTCGCCCTGCTGTTCGTGCGCCGCCTAAAGGTGCCGGTGGTCATCACCGACCTCGACCAGGCTCGCGTTGACAAGGGGGTGGCGTACATCCACAACGAGATCGACGCGCTCCTCGACAAGAGGCGCATCTCCCCCGACGAGGCGAACCGTCTCACGGCGCTCGTCACCGGCACGACCGACAAGGCCGACTTCGCCGATTGCGACTGGGTGATCGAGGCGGTGTTCGAGGAGCTCGAGGTGAAACAGGCCGTCTTCGCCGAAGTCGAGAAGTACATCTCGGAGACGGCGGTGCTCGCCACCAACACCTCGTCGCTCTCGGTCGAACAGATCGGCGC
>DMKW01000050.1:869-5071 GCA_003454135.1 Microbacteriaceae bacterium | reverse complement strand
TCCGTCGCCCTGAGCGGTTTCGTGCAGGGGGTCGGCTACACGATCGGGGCGCTCGGCCCGCTTCTCGTGGGTATCCTGCACTCCGTGACCGGCTCGTGGACGGCTCCGCTCATCCTGCTCATCGCCACCGTTCTCGCCTGTGCGTTCTCGGCCGTGAGGCTCGGCCGTCCCACCTTCGTCGAAGACGAGCTGCGGGGGCGCTGAGCGCGGCCGCAGCCTCACGAGGCCATTTCGCGCAATCGGGGCCGATGCGTCGGCCCCGATTGCACGTATTGGCCCACCGAGGGGAGAGGGCCGCACCGGCCGGTGCCGTGGTGGTCAGGCGACGACGTTGGCCCGGTGCACGAGCGCGGCCGCTCCGATGAGCGGTCCGTCGCTCGAGAGTCCTGATGGCGCGACCTTGACCTTTGTCACGAATTCGAACTGCCAGCGCTTTGCGATGGCCGCGCGGATGTGGTCGAACAGGTCGGGCGTGACGAGCGAGAAGCCGCCACCGATCGCCACGAGCTCGAGGTCGACGAGGGCTGTCGCCGAGGCGATGGCCTGCCCGATCGCCCGCCCGGAGCGCTCGACGGCGGCCTTCGCGATTGGGTCTCCGGCGCGGTAGCTCGCGCCGAGTTCCTCGCCGGTCGACCCGGTCCAACCCTGCCTGCGCGCCCACGCGACCGTCTTCGGGCCGGAGGCGATCGCTTCGACGCAGCCGATGCCGCCGCACAGGCAGGGGTCGTCGAAGCCGGCGACCTCGACGTGGCCGATGTGGCCGGCGTTGCCGGTCGGGCCCGAGACGGTGTTGCCGTGAAGGATGAGGCCGCCGCCGATTCCCGTGGACACGATCATGCCCATGACGTTGTCGTAACCGCGCCCGGCACCAACCCAGTGCTCGGCAAGGGCGATGCAGATGCCGTCCATGCGCAGCGTGACGGGGATGTCGGGCAGGCCGGCGATGACAAGGTCCCGCAGCGGATACTCGCGCCAGGCCTCGAGATTGAGCGGCGACACCCTGCCCTCGACCTCGTTGACCGGACCGGCCGATCCGATGCCGGCGCCCAGCAGCGTCGCGCCGGACGGCAGCGCGGTGAGCACGCCGCGCAGCACCTCGTTCACGGAGTCCGCGAGTTCGTCCGCGCTGCGCTCGGGGCCCGTCGGGGCGCGAAAACGGCTCCCCGCGAGCACCGCGCCCGAGGGGTCGACGAGCGCCGCCTCGACCTTGGTGCCTCCGAGGTCGAGGGCGACGGCGAACTCCGCGCTCATCGTACGACCGTCGCCACGAACACGAGAAGGTAGAAGAACGCGAACATCAGGGCGATGCCGACGACGGGCCAATAGAACGACACCAGCTTGCGCACGGTGAAGACGATGAAGGTGGCCGTTCCGCCGATCCAGGAAAACACCGAGAGCGCCACGAGCAGCCCACCGAATGGCGGGAAGGAGGCGCTCTGGGCGATGAGGTAGAGCACGAAGGAGGCGCCGATGAGCGTGAGGATCACCGAGGCGATGAGGTCGAGCGTGCCGAGTTGCCGGTTGCCGGCGAATTCGGTCGGTGCTGGCAGTGTGCTGCCGGGCGTCGTCGTCATGGCACCAGCCTATTGGCCTCGAGACTCGTGGCCGCGCGGGCGTAATGTCGTCTCCGTGGTTGATGTCGAGCTGGTGCTGGAGCGGGACCTGGAGTTTTCGCCGGCCATCGTCTGGGACGCGCTCGTCGATCCGGTGCTCGTCGGGGGGTGGCTGGGCGACGCGCAGATCGACCGGACCTTGGGCGGCCGGTTCGATATTTCGTGGCTTGATGAGCAGGACCGGGCGGCCAGCCACGGCGTGATCGTCGAACTCGACCAGCCGAACGCGGTCGCGATCTCGACGGACGATGGCGGCGAGGTGCGGTTCGTCCTCAGCGAATTCGCCGGAGGATCTCGCGGCTCGAGCACGGCACTGCGCCTCACCGTTACCCTGGCGATCGAGCCGGTCTTCGCCTCCGGGGTTCGCGCGGCGTGGGAGGCGCGCCTCGACCGCCTCGACGACCTGCTGCACGGGCGTCCGACAAGTCGAGCCGTTCTGCGCGCGCACGACGAGCCGGGCGAACGTCTGCTCATATGAGCAAATCACCCACATCCGTTGCTCGGCACCCGCAAGGCGCCTAGGCTCGAGGGGTGGATGCTGCGGAGGCGACGATGAGCGACGAGCTGCTCTCGGTGCGCGCGGCCGAGCTCTACTACGACGACGTCAAGACTCAGGATGAGATCGGGGCGCTGCTCGGCATCACCCGCTGGAAGGTGGGCCGGCTGCTCGCCCAGGCTCGCGAGAGCGGGATCATCCGCATCGAGATCGTTCACCCGCGCGCGAGACGACTCCCGCTCGAACGCGAGCTGCGTGAGCGCTTCGGGTTGAAGGATGCGGTTGTCGTTCCGGTGCCGTCCGACGGCTCGACGCTTCAGGCACGCGTCGCCGAAGCGGCCGCCGACTACCTGCAGGCCCTCCGCCCGGTGCCGCGCACCCTCGGCGTGAGCTGGGGCAGAACCCTCGACGAGATCGCCGAGCGGTTGCCGCTCCATTGGTCGCGCGGAGTCGACGTCGTCCAGATCAACGGCGGAGTCAGCCTCAACCGACGGTCGAGCACCGCGGCGGCCACCGCGGTGACGATCGCGCGCAAGGGCGGGGGCCAGGCGACCCTGCTACCGAGTCCCGCCATCCTCGAACGCCGGGAGACCAGGCTCGCGATCGAAGCGGACCGCACCGTCGCCGGCGTGCTTGAACTCGCGGCCGAGGCATCCGCATACCTGTACAGTGCCGGCGTGGCAGACGAGAGCTCGGTGCTCGTCGACAGCGGCTACCTGAGCCCGCATGACGTGGCCGAGCTCGTGCGACGGGGAGCGGTGGGCGACGTCGTCGGCCGCTACATCGACGCGAACGGCAACATCGTCGACCGTGACCTGGACGAGCGGACCGTCGGCCTTGGACTCGACACCCTTCGTTCGGCCGCCACGAGCATCGCCGTGGTCGCCGGCCGGGCCAAACACCACGTCGCCCGAGCGATCGTCGGCAGCGCGCTGTGCACGATTTTCGTGACCGACGAAGAGACGGCGTCGGCACTATTGGAGGAGAAACGACCATGACTCTCGACACCGCGATTGCCCTGGCTCCCGCCGAACGGGCGACCCAACTGATCGGGGGCGATCTCACCGAGAAGAGCCTTCGACTGCATCTTGAGGGGCTGTCCGGCGTGGATGCCGTCGGCCTCGAGGCGCGCGCCGCCGACCTCGGCACGCGGTCGATCAAGACCACGTCGAAGGCTCGCGCCCTCGACACGATCATTCGGCTCATCGACCTCACGACGCTCGAGGGAGCAGACACGCCCGGCAAGGTGCAGTCCCTCGTCGCGAAGGCGATGATCCCCGACCCGTCCGACCTGTCGACCCCTCGCGTCGCTGCGGTGTGCGTCTACGGCGACATGGTGCCGTACGCCGTCGCGGCGCTCGGCGCAGCGGGGGGCGAGGCGGGCATCCATGTCGCCGCCGTCGCGACGGCGTTCCCGAGTGGCCGTGCCTCGCTGCCGGTCAAGATCGCCGACACCCGGGATGCCGTGCTTGCCGGAGCCGACGAGATCGACATGGTCATCGACCGCGGCGCATTCCTCTCCGGACGCTACGGGCTCGTCTTCGACCAGATCGTGGCCGTGAAGGAGGCGTGCCGCCGCGACGACGGCAGCTACGCCCACCTCAAGGTGATTCTCGAGACCGGAGAGCTCACCACCTACGACAACGTGCGCCGGGCATCCTGGCTCGCGATCCTCGCCGGTGGCGACTTCATCAAGACGTCCACGGGAAAGGTCGCGCCGGCCGCGACCCTCCCGGTGACTCTGCTCATGCTGCAGGTCGTGAACGACTGGCACCGCCTCACCGGCGAGAAGATCGGCGTGAAGCCCGCCGGCGGCATCCGCACATCGAAGGACGCCATCAAATACCTCGTGACCGTCGCCGAGACCGTCGGCGAGGAGTGGCTCCAACCGCACCTCTTCCGGTTCGGGGCGTCGAGCCTGCTCAACGACGTGCTGCTGCAACGCCAAAAGATCACCTCGGGCCACTACAGCGGCCCCGACTACGTAACGGTGGATTGACCATGACCGACATCACGAATCGCTTTCTTGACTACGCGCCCGCGCCGGAGTCGACCGCGATCCTCAACCTGCGGCAGAGCTACGGCCTGTTCAT
>DMKW01000050.1:0-633 GCA_003454135.1 Microbacteriaceae bacterium | reverse complement strand
GACGCCCAGGACGTGGATGTCGCGGTCGCAGCGGCGCGGCGCGCCTACGAACGCACGTGGTCGAGACTCTCCGGCGCCGACCGTGGGAAGTACCTCTACCGCATCGCCCGGCTCGTGCAGGAACGGGCCAGGGAGCTCGCGGTCGCGGAGAGCCTCGACAACGGCAAGCCGATCAAGGAGAGCCGCGATGTCGACATCCCGCTCGTCGCCGCGTGGTTCTTCTACTACGCGGGCTGGGCGGACAAGCTCGACTTCGCCGGCCTCGGGCCCAACCCCCGGTCGCTCGGCGTCGCCGCGCAGGTGATCCCGTGGAATTTCCCGCTTCTGATGCTCGCGTGGAAGATCGCCCCGGCGCTCGCCGCGGGCAACACCGTGGTGATCAAACCGGCCGAGACGACGCCGCTCACGGCGCTCATCTTCGCGGAGATCCTGCAGCAGGCCGACCTGCCGGCCGGTGTGGTCAACATCATCACGGGCGCCGGAGACACGGGAGCGCTTCTCGTCAACCACCCGGACGTCAACAAGGTCGCGTTCACCGGGTCGACGGCGGTCGGTCGCGAGATCGCCCGATCGACGGCCGGCAGCGGCAAGAAGCTCACGCTCGAACTCGGCGGCAAGGCCGCGAACATCGTC
>DMKW01000185.1:3837-5076 GCA_003454135.1 Microbacteriaceae bacterium | reverse complement strand
GCTCTCGAGGGCTGGATGGAGTCCCTCCGCTTCGACGTCGAGCCGTACGGGATCACGACGACCATCGTTGAGCCCGGGTTTTCCGCACGGAGCTGCTCGTCGAGGGTGCCTCCGCGATCTGGCCCGAGCTGTCGATCGACGACTACGCCGACCGCACCGTCCAGACCACCGCGGCCTGGAAGAGCATGAACGGCCTCCAGGGTGGCGACCCCGCCAAGCTCGCCGCGGCCCTCGTCACCGTCGCCGACTCGGAAGAGCCGCCGCTGCGCTGGCTCGCCGGCGCCGACGCCGTGCAAACTGCCGAGCAGAAGGCTCACGATCTGCTCGCTCAGGCCGACGCGCACCGCGAGCTCTCGTCGTCCCTGGCACATGACGACACGAACGCCGCCTGACAGCTGCAGCCCAAAGTAGAGGACAACACACCATGGAATCACAATTGATCGGCACCGTCGCCGTCGTCACCGGGGCGAGTAGTGGGATCGGCGCCGCAACTGCCCGCCGACTCGCCCACGACGGCGCCTCCGTCGTGCTTGTGGCCCGCCGCCGGGACCGTCTGGAGGCTCTTGCCGTCGAAATCGAAAGTGCGGGTGGAATCGCACTGCCGGTGACGGCCGATATCACCGATCGCACCGAGGCAGAGGCAGCAGTGCAGCAGGCCATCGACCGATTCGGACGACTGGACATCCTGGTCAACAATGCCGGCCTGATGCTCCTGGGGCCAGTCGTTGGCGCCGACGTCGAGGAATGGGAACGCATGATCGCGATCAACATTCAGAGGCTGCTCTACACCACGCGCGCCGCCCTGCCCCATCTCCTTCGGTCCGCTGAGGAGGGCACACGCCGGATCGCCGACGTCGTCAACATCAGCTCAATCGCCGCTCGCGCGGCATGGAGCGGCTACGGCGTCTACAGCCTCACCAAGTTCGGTGTTAACGGATTCACCGAATCCCTTCGTCAGGAGGTCACCCAGCGACACGTGCGCGTCGGCGTGATCGAGCCAGGCGGCGTCGACACCGAGCTCGCATCTCACAACACGCCCGAAATCCAAGGCGCGATGACAACGCCGTTCTACGAGCAGACCGAGGTTCTGGCCCCCGAGGACATCGCCGACGGTGTCGCCTACATGGTCACCCGCCCCCGGCACACCGCCATCGGCGAGCTCTGGATCATGCCCACCGACCAGGCCTGACCGCGCAACCAACATCAAACAACGGAGATAGAGATGGAATATCCCATCGA
>DMKW01000185.1:965-3764 GCA_003454135.1 Microbacteriaceae bacterium | reverse complement strand
CTAGGCGATCAAGGAATGCAGATCGACGCCGAAGAGCACGAGCGGCCAGAGCACGATCGCAGCCAAACCTTCGAGAATGTTGCCCGGGATGTTCCAGGCCACGAAATACTGATGGGCACCTGCGACCACTAATCCGATAACCAGGTACACCACCCCGACAATGCTTATTCCACGTCTGCGCATCGAGCCACGACCGATCTGCATATCAACACTTGTCCCCCATTGTGGGGCGGTGGTCAAATTCTAGCGGCGCTGGGTCATTCGGGTAAGAGCCGGTCGACGAGAGACGTCGCGGTGTCTTCGCTGAGGGTCCAGGGCAGGAAAATCACCCGGTAGACGATCGGGGCGACAAGGTGGTCAATCACCTCGTCGACCGTTACGGGACTTCTCTCGCCCGCGCGTTCGACCATGATGTTCGCCTCCGCGCGCCGGTTGCGAAGACAGTCGGACTCGCTCTCGCCGGCGGATGCCGCGCCCCCGCGAAGCAGGGCCGCATTGACCGGGTTGCTGTAGTGCGTCACGATTTCGCGAGCCCACTGGGTCAGGTCGGCGCGCAGGTCTCCGCTTTCGGGTAGAGGGCGGTTGGGATCGAGGCGATAGGTGGCGATGTCGTTGATCATCGTCTGCAAGTCTCCCCAGCGACGGTAGACGCTCGTCGGGTTCACCCCCGCACGTTCGGCAACAATCGGAATTGTCACTCGTTCTCTTCCGCGCTCCGCCACGAGTTCTTCGACCGCGTTCTTGACCGAGGTAAGCACCGCGGCGCTGCGGCCCCCTGGCCGCTTGGCGGGAGTTGTATTCGTGCTCATCCTTCGATGTTAACGCAATAATGTTTGCATTTGTGTGATTCGTCGGTATATTGTCTCCATAACGCAAACACAATTGCTTTAAGGAGAATCTGATGTCTGCAGGAATCGTTACTGACGGCCCCGCGATTGTTGCCGCCATCTCGTCTCGTCGGCGTCGCTTCGCTCTCCGCCCCACAGTCGCTTTCGCGGGTGCAATTTTCGGGTTCGCCAGCCTCTACCTGGCCGCCGGCGCCCCGACCCCCCTCCTGTTCCTCTTTGAGCAGCAATGGCATTTCGCCGCTTGGATACTCACCGTCGCGTTTGCCGCTTATGCCATCGGCCTCGTGGTGGCGCTCCTCGTGGTCGGGTCTCTCTCTGACTACGTCGGGCGGCGGCCCGTGTTGATCGGATCCCTTCTCGTAGAGTTCGCCGCGATGCTGATCTTCGTCTTCGCGCCCAACATCGGTTGGGTCATCGCGGCCAGGATCATCCAGGGCCTGGCGACCGGGGCGGCGACGAGCGCGTTCAGCGCGGCCGTCGTCGAGCTGGCGCCGCAGAAGCACAGGAAGCTCGGCGCGATCGTCGGCGGGATCGCGCCTGCCGGCGGTCTCGGCTTGGGAGCGCTCCTCACTGGCCTGGCCGTGCAATTCACCCCCGCCGCGAATGCCATCGTCTTTTCGGCTCTTGCGGTGATCATGGTTCTCGGCATCGTGTCGACGGTGCTCTCCACCGAGACCGTCAGCCGTCGGCCGGGGGCCGCCCGGGCGCTGATTCCCCAGGCATCGGTTCCGGTCGCCGCGAGGCGAGAATTCGCCGCGGCGATCCCCGTGCACATCGCTGCATGGATGCTCGCCGCACTGTTCATGGGGCTGGCTCCGACCATCATCCGCAACATCTTCCACATCGACAGCGGCCTCATCAACGGCGCGACGGCGTTCATCGAGCCGGCCGCTGCCGCTGTCGCCGGTTTTGTTCTCGGCCGCCTCACTGCCCGGCGCACCACCGTCGTCGGCAGCGCGGCGGTGCTCCTGGGAACGACGATCATCGTTCTCGCCATCGCGTTCGGAATCCTCCCGTTGTTGTGGATCGGCGGCGTCATCGGCGGCTTAGGGTTCGGCTCCTCGTTCTCGGGTGCACTCCGCACGATCGCACCGCTGGCCGAACCGCACCAGCGCGCCGGACTGTTCGCTAGCGTCTTCCTCGTGGCCTACCTCGCGTTCGGCGTTCCCGCCATCATCGCGGGACAGCTCATCGCGCTGGTCGGGCTGTTGCCGACCGTCATCGGCTACGGCGTCGTCATTCTCATCACCGCCGCGATTGGGCTGCTCGCGCAGTCGAGAGCCGGGCGTAGCATTCGCGCGATGGAGCTGGTGCCCGCCAGTTAGGGAGTCTCGCCGAAGACCGCGACCGCGCTTGGTCTCGCCGATCGGGGCGCGCAATCGGGATGAAGAATGTCTCCTCTGGCAGCCTCGAATGCCGGCTCGGCTGCCGACCTCGAACTATGACCGAAGCAGCATGGCGTACGACTCAGAGAGCTCCTTGAGCTCTGTGAGCGCATCGATCAGGCGGTTCTCCGGCACGAGAATGTGGTCGTGGTGATAGCCCGCGATCATGTTGCAGCTGATCCCCGCTTCGGTGAGCGTCGCGGCAACGGCCCCAGTGAGACCTACTGTCTCGAGCGCCGAGTAGACGTGGAGGGTGATCCACGCCGCCACGAAGCTGTAGTGCAGGCCGAGCCGGTCGGCGTCCTCGCGGCGCAGAACGACGGACAGCCCCTCGGCCTCCATCACGCTCGCAAGCGGTGCCACCCCCTTCAGCGACTCGCTAAAACCAACCGACACAAACACGAACGAACCGGGCACGCGCTCTGGGCTGAGCTTCGACAGTAGGTTGGAGAGGTTCGGTTCGACGATCACTCCCCCATTGTGCCGCTTATTAGACGCCTTGTGGAGCATCCCTCGCAATTGGGGCGCGGTCAGGCATTTTGGGGGTGCGCCCCTCCCTCTTCCTG
>DMKW01000185.1:412-794 GCA_003454135.1 Microbacteriaceae bacterium | reverse complement strand
AGCCCCCAGCCTCCTTCGGCGGCTTCGGTCAGGATCACCCAGGTGCGACCGGCCTGCGTCGGGTCGCCCGAGATTCGGGTGACGATCTCGGTGGCGTCTGTGGTGATCTGTCGCTGGCCCTCGCGCGTCAACGCGCCGGGAGGGGTGACGATCTGAACGCGAACGGTTCGGGCGGAAGGTGTGTTCGCGGTGGAGATCGCCGAGGGCGCCAGGCGGTGGATGAAGGCGGCCGTGTTGTCCAGGTGAAATCGACCGGGGGTCGCGACCCCCTCCGCCCGCAACACGGCATGGGTGAGTTCCGCGCCGAGTTGTGCGTCAGCGTTCGCCGGGAAGAGGTCTGAGGCTGCGTAAACGTCGATCATGGGCATGGGGGGCTCCTTCG
>DMKW01000185.1:0-155 GCA_003454135.1 Microbacteriaceae bacterium | reverse complement strand
GAAGTGCGCACGCGAATGGCCGAGGGGGCAGCGCTGCTGCTCGCCAAGCACGGCCTGCAGGGAACGTCGTTCTCCGAGGTGCTGGAACTTACCGGGGCGCCCCGCGGGTCGGTCTATCACCACTTCCCGAACGGCAAGAACCAGCTCATCGACTC
>DMKW01000272.1:8450-11762 GCA_003454135.1 Microbacteriaceae bacterium | reverse complement strand
AGTACTAGTCCTGGCGAACCTCGCGGGCGACGAAGAGCCCGATGACCGCGGCGAGACCGATCTCGAGCGCGGCAAACGCGCCGACGAGAAGGGGCGACGGGCCGACATCCACGAGCCTGCCTGGGCCCGCCGAGCCGGCGGACGCCCAGGCGAGCAGCCCGAGGGCGACGCCCCCGACGGCCCCGATGAGCAGCCCCGTGCCGACCATGAGCCCGGGGTGCGGGCGCGAATCGAGTGCGGCGACGAGTCGCGGGCGCACGAACACGGCGGCGAGGAATCCGGAGAGCACGGGCACGAGCAGTCCGAGGAAGCCCCACGCGAACTCTCCGCTCGGCAGAGCACCGAGAATGGGGATCGCCGGAATCGGGCCGAGGCTCGTTCCGAGCGGGCTCACGGCCGATCCAGAACCGATCGCGAACCCGGGGCCGACCAGCCACGACGCCGCCCAGATCACGAGGTTCGGCAGAAAGGCGAGCTGGCCGACCGTGATCGCGATTCCGCCGAGAAGGGCGGCGTGCACGCCCTCGTAGAGGGAGATGATCTTGGCGTAGTTGAGAAGCAGCAGCGCGGCCACGAGCAGGGCCGACACGGTGGCCACGATCGAGGCTGCCCCGGCCCCTCCGGCGAGCGCGGCCGTCGCCACCGCACGCGAACGCGGGCGCCCGTCGCTCAGCCGATCGAGCAGGGAACGGCCGGATGTGGTGCCGCGAACCGCAGCGGACCTCCGCGACCCAAGCACGACGCCGGTCGCCAACCCGAACGCGAATACGAGCGTGGGCAGGAGCGCGCCCTGCCAAATGGATGGTCGCGCGGATGCCGTGAGGGTGCTGAGCGTGACGCCGAGGGACAGCACCGCGAAGATCACGATTGAGGCGAGGACTCCGAGGCTGTTGTGCGGGATCTCCCCGATCCGACGCCCCGCGCGCGCGCCGAGCAGAACGGTGAGCAGGGCGAACCCGAGCGGTGCGATCGTGAGGATGAACGGTGTCCCGGCCCCCGCGAAGCCGAGGCTCGATGCGATCACCGGGTTGAGCGTCATCGTCACGTCCACGCCGGAGCCGAGCAGCCAGATGTCGGCGGCGGCGCGCCAGAAGACGATCCAATCGATCTGCAGCCCGTACTGGAAGGCCCAAAGAATGGTGAGCGGCACGAGCGGGATGCCCACGCCGATGCCCACGACAAGGAGCGCCTCGAGCGCGGCGAAGATTGTGGTGAGCGGACGATTCATACCGGTCGGAGCCTACCCGCGCATCGGCCGGTGGCCGGTCCGGGCATGCGGTGATCCGGCAATCCCACAGGCGAACTGGGCCCGGCGTGACCGATCAGGCGACGAGCGCCCCGGCGAGCGACTGGAAGAGCAAAGCGGTGGATGTCGCGCCCGGATCGAGGTGACCGGCGCTCCTCTCGCCCAGATAGCTCGCGCGGCCCTTGCGGGCGACGAGCGGAATCGTCGCGTCCCTGCCCGTTTCGGCCGCCGTGAACGCCGCCGCGGCCGCGTCGGAGATGCTCGACCCGCCAGCAACCGCGGCGTCGAACGCGTCGAGAGCCGGCGCCATCGCGTCCACCATCGTCTTGTCGTTTGCCTCAGCTTTGCCGCGGGCGACGACGCCATCGAGGCCGGCTCGGAGGGCGGCCGCGAGGGCGTCGCCGTCGAGCTCGGCCACGGGGCCGGCGGTCGTACCGATGCGCAGGAAGAACGTTCCGTAGAGCGGGCCGCTCGCGCCGCCGACGGTGCTCACGAGGGTCATGCCGACCGACTTGAACAGGGCGTCGACGGCTTCGGGCGGCGCGGCACCGATCTTCTCCATGACCGCGGTCATGCCCCTCGTCATGTTCACCCCGTGATCGGCATCGCCGATCGCCGAGTCGAGCTCCGTGAGGTAGTCGCGATTCTCGAGGATGAGCGCGTTGAAGCGCGACAGCCAGTCGAGAAGCTGCGGGAGAGAAGCGGCGCCGCCACCCATCGCGCCTAGACCCCCCAGCGGAGGCCGGCGGTGTTCACCGGGGCATCCCACAGCTTGAGGAACTCCTCGTCGGCCTTCAGCAGGGTCACCGAGCAGCCGGCCATGTCGAGCGACGTGATGTAGTTGCCCACCAGGTTCCTGGCGACGGTCACTCTGGCCTTGTCCAGAATCTTCTTCACCTCGCCGTACATGAGGTAGAGCTCGATGAGCGGCGAACCGCCCATGCCATTGAGCATCACGATGGTCGCGCCGCCCGTGAAATCGAGGTCCGCGAGGATGGGCTCGACGAGCTGTTGCGCGATACTCGCGGCCCCGGCGAGGGGCACGCGATGACGCCCGGGCTCGCCGTGGATGCCGACTCCCATCTCCATCATGTCCTCCGGCAGGTCGAAGGTCGGCTTGCCCGCGGCGGGCACCGTGCAGCTCGTGAGGGCCATGCCCATCGAACGGCCGGCCGCGTTCACCCGGCGCGCGAGGTCGGCGATGCTCGCGAGGTCGCGGCCCTCTTCGGCTGCGGCACCCACGATCTTCTCGAGCAGCACCGTCACGCCGACACCGCGACGACCGGCGGTCCAGGTCGAGTCTTCTACGGCGACGTCGTCGTTTGTCACGACCGACTCGACCTTGATTCCGGACTCTGCTTCGGCGAGCTCGGCCGCCATCTCGAAGTTCATCACGTCACCCGTGTAATTCTTCACGATGTGGAGCACCCCGGCCCCGCTGTCGACGACCTTGGTCGCCTCCTGCATCTGGTCGGGCGTCGGAGAGGTGAAGACCTCCCCCGCGCATGCCGCGTCGAGCATCCCGAGACCGACGAATCCGCCGTGCAACGGCTCATGTCCCGACCCGCCGCCGGAGATGAGGGCAACCTTGCCGGCCTTCGTCTTCTCGCCGCGGTAGATGATGCGGTTGACGTGGTCGACGTTGAGTTCTGGATGAGCCGCCGCGACACCGACAAGCGAGTCGGCAAGCATATTGGACGGGTCATTGATGAGCTTCTTCACGATGAAACCTCTTCCTCGAGTTCTCTCGCTCCGACCTCTCGGCACCGATGCCGCAGAGCGCTGCCGCGGGTAGCGACGACAGTTCACTCCAACGCTAGACCGCGCGCCGCTTGCGCGCCACAAAGGTGAGGAAACAGTATGAAAACTCGAGGCTCACCTGCGCCGCCGCCACCGAAAACGCAGGAGATTCGGGCCAAATGGCGCCATCCAATGTCAGAATCGGCGGAAACGACGCGGATCTCCTGCGTTTTCGGTGGGGAGTCGCGGCTGCTTTACGTTAACGAGGGATGGCCCGCCGAAGCGGGCCATCCGGCGAGCGTTCGCTACAGGGAAGCGAGCACTTC
>DMKW01000272.1:289-8337 GCA_003454135.1 Microbacteriaceae bacterium | reverse complement strand
GCTTCCTTCTTGCCCTGGGCGGTGCCGGCTCCGGCCGAGACGATGGCGCCGGCGTGGCCCATGGTCTTGCCTTCCGGCGCGGTGAAGCCGGCGACGTAACCGACGACCGGCTTCGTCACATGAGCCCGGATGTAGTCCGCCGCACGCTCCTCGGCGTCGCCGCCGATCTCGCCGATCATCACGATCGCCTTCGTCTCGGGGTCCGCCTCGAACGCCGCGAGCGCGTCGATGTGGGTCGTGCCGATGATGGGGTCACCACCGATGCCGATCGCGGTCGAGAAGCCGAGGTCGCGCAGCTCGTACATCATCTGGTACGTGAGCGTTCCAGACTTGGAGACCAGGCCGATCGGGCCCTTGCCGGTGATCGTCGCCGGCGTGATGCCGACGAGCGACTCGCCCGGCGTGATGATGCCGGGGCAGTTCGGGCCGATGATGCGGGTCTTGCCGCCCTTGGCCTTCGCGGTGGCCCAGAACTCGGCGGAGTCCTGGATCGGAATGCCCTCGGTGATCACGACGACGAGGGAGATCTCGGCCTCGATGGCCTCGAGCACGGCATCCTTGGCGAACGCCGGTGGCACGAAGACGATCGACACGTCGGCGCCGGTCTTCTCGATGGCCTCGGAGACCGCACCGAACACGGGCAGCTCCACATCACCGTGGATGACGGTCGTGCCGGCCTTGCGTGCGTTGACGCCGCCGACGACCTTGGTGCCCGCGTTGAGCATGAGGGCGGTGTGCTTGGTGCCCTCGCCGCCGGTGATGCCCTGGACGATGACTTTGGAATCTTTATTGAGGAAGATCGACATTTCTATTCAGCCCTTACTTCGAAGCCAGTTCGGCGGCCTTGGCGGCGCCCTCGTCCATGGTGTCCGCGAGAGAGACGAGCGGATGTCCCGCGTCGCGCAGAATCTGTCGGCCTTCCTCGACCTTGTTGCCGTCGAGCCGCACGACGAGCGGCTTGTTCGCCTCATCCCCGAGGATCTCGAGTGCCTTGACGATGCCGTTGGCGACCGCGTCGCACGAGGTGATGCCGCCGAAGACGTTGACGAACACGCTCTTCACCTGCTGGTCGTTGAGTATCACGTCGAGCCCGGCGGCCATGACCTCGGCGGATGCCCCGCCCCCGATGTCGAGGAAGTTGGCCGGCTTTACGCCGCCGTGCCGCTCGCCCGCGTAGCTGACCACGTCGAGGGTGGACATCACGAGCCCGGCGCCGTTGCCGATGATGCCGACCTCGCCGTCGAGCTTCACGTAGTTGAGGTTGGAGGCCTTCGCCTTCGCCTCGAGCGGGTCTTCGGCCGCGGTGTCGACGAGGGCCTCGTGGTTCGCGTGGCGGAATCCGGCGTTTTCGTCGAGCGAGACCTTGCCGTCCAGGGCGACGATGTCGCCTTCTTCGGTGAGCACGAGCGGGTTGACCTCGACGAGAGTCGCGTCTTCACCCTTGTAGACCTCGTAGAGCTTCACGAAGACGGGGGCGACCTTGTCGACGATCTCGGCCGGGAACTTGGCGGCGATCGCGATCTCGGTGGCCTTGGCGAGGTCGATTCCCGCGAGCGGGTCGACCTCGATGCGGGCGAGGGCCTCTGGGCGCTCGATGGCGAGCTCTTCGATCTCCATGCCGCCCTCGAAGCTCGAGAGGGAAAGGTACGAGCGGTTGGCCCGGTCGAGCAGCACCGAGAAGTAGTACTCCTCCTTGATGCGGGCACCGGCGGCGACCATGACGCGCCTGACGGTGTGGCCCTTGATGTCGAGGCCGAAGATGGCCTCCGATGCTGCGGCAGCGTCATCCGGGTTGCGCGCGACCTTGACGCCGCCGGCCTTGCCGCGGCCTCCGGCCTTCACTTGCGCCTTCACGACCACGGTGCCGCCGAGCTTCTCGGCTGCTGCCCTCACCTCATCCGGGGTGTCGGCGATGATGCCGGCTAGCACAGGCACTCCGTACGACTCAAAAAGGTCTCTTGCCTGATACTCGAAAAGATCCACGCTGCTTGTCCAATCCGCAGGTCGTTTGTCTGATGGGCCACCGCGCTGTTTCTGCGCACTGTCTCGACGCCGAGATAGTTCGACGTCAAGACACTTGGGCCACAAAGAACTCTACTCTCGGCTTTTGGGTCGTCTCACCCCACGGCAACCCGGAGATGCGAAAGTTCGCGCGTTCTTGCGATGCGTCCGGTGCGACGGCACACAATGGTCTCGTGCCACTCACCGACCTCGGAGGCGAAGCCGTGCTGCTCGCCGGCGGCGGCAGGGCCATCCTGCTCCAGCTCGCCAACCCCGCGGTCGGTCACGCCGTCGCCCAGCACAGCAACTTCGCCGCCGACCCGCTGCGTCGGCTGCGCAACACCCTCACCTACGTCTACGCGCTCGTATTCGGCACGTCGACGCAGGTCGCCACGGTCACGGCGATGGTGCACCGGGCCCACGAACCGGTTCGCTCCGAAAGTTATGACGCGGCGGATGCCCGGCTCCAGCTGTGGGTCGCGGCGACGCTCTATGACACCGCGACATTGCTGCACTCGCGCATCTTCGGGCCCCTGGCCGACGCGGATGCCGACGCCGTGTACCGCGAGTACGCCGTCGTCGGCACGGCCATCGGCATGCCGCCCGGGCTGTGGCCCGTCGATCGGGCGGCTTTCCGCGAGTACTGGGACGCGAGTGTTGCGGCGCTCAGCGTGGACGACTCGGTGCGGCGGGTGGCGCGGGAGTTGCTGCATCCGAAGACCGGACCGCTCTGGATGCGCGCGTCCATGCCGCTCGCCCGACTCACCACCGCCGGGCTGCTGTCACCAGAGCTGCGCGAGGCCTACGAATTGCCCTGGAACGCGCGTCGGGCACGCCGGTTCGACCGGCTGATGCGCCTGACGGCGCGCATCTACCCTCGGCTGCCCGTGCCACTCCGGCATTGGCCGAAGGACCACTACCTCCGCGCCCTCGGCTGACCCTCGCGGCCATCCGGTCTTCTTCCGTCCCTCTTTCTCGTTTTTCTTGTTCCGAAATCCATGCAATCTGCACCGACGCGCCGCTCAGGTGCGCGGTCATTAGGCGTGTTGACCAGGAATGCATGGATTTCGGAACGGGATGCGGCGGGAAGGTGCCGGGCGGGAAGGCTAGAGCTTCTCGATCGGGCTGATCTTTATGAGCAGCCGTTTGCGCCCCGCCGACTCGAACTGCACCTCGGCGACGCTCTTCGGGCCGACACCGGTCACGGCGGTTACCTTGCCGTCGCCGAAGTCCACGTGCCGGATGCGGTCGCCGGCCGCGAGGGTGAGGTCACCGTTGTCGCGCACCGTGTTCGTGACCTTGCTGGCCCACTCGGTCTTCGGTTGGGCGGCCCGAGCGGCGCGAGCGAGCGCGGTCGCGCCCGGTCCGACCGACCCCGCGTAGCCGGCGCCGAGCGACGGTTCGACCCCGAAGCCGCCCCGGCGCGCGTTGAGCGCGCGCGGCTGGGTGCCACCGCGCGAATTCGCCATGCCGGGCGACTGACGCCAGTCGATGAGCTCCGGCGGGATCTCCTGCAGGTAGCGACTCGGCATCGCGACGTTGACCTCGCCGAACTGGGCGCGGGTCATGGCAAGCGAGAGGTAGAGCCTTCGGCGGGCGCGCGTGATGCCGACGTAAAAGAGCCGGCGCTCCTCGGCCGGGCCACCCGGCTCGCTCGCCGACATCTGGTGCGGCAGCAGGCCCTCCTCGACACCGGTGAGGAAGACGGCCTCGTATTCGAGGCCCTTCGCAGTGTGCAGGGTCATGAGCGAGACCGTTCCGCTCGAGTCGTCCAGCTCGTCGGCCGCGGCGACGAGGGAGGTCTCGGTGAGGAACTCGAGCAGCGTGCCCTCCGGGTTCCTCACCCGGTATTCGCGCGTCTGCGCGACCAGTTCCTCCACGTTCTCCGCGCGCGCCTCGTCCTGCGGGTTGCCCGTGGCACGCAGCGCCTCGACGAATCCTGTCTTCTCGAGCAGCGCTATGAGGATCTCCGGCACCGGCGCGGTGTCCGCGACCAGCGACACCTCGTCCAGGATGGCGACCAGGCCGAGCACTGCAGCGGTGATCTTGGGACCGAAACCCATCTCATCCGCGTGCCGCATCGCCTCGCGCAGCGTCACGCCCTCGCGGTCGGCCCAGTTCTGCAGCGTCGCCTCCGTTACGCCGCCGATGCCGCGCTTCGGAACGTTCATGATGCGGCGAAGGGCCATTGGGTCGTCGGGGTTCGCCACCGCGATGAGGTAGCCGAACGCGTCCTTGATCTCTGCGCGCTCGTAGAACTTGGTGCCGCCCAGCACCCGGTAGGGCAGCGCCGATCGGATGAAGATCTCCTCCAGCGCACGCGTCTGCGCGTTGGTGCGATAGAACACCGCGATGTCGCGGTACTCGACACCCTGCCGGTGCAGCTCGGTGATCTCGTCGGCGATGAACTGCGCCTCATCGTGCTGGCTGTAGCCGGTGAAGCCGGTGATCTTCTCACCGTCCCCCACCGTCGTGAACAGCTTCTTGTCGATGCGGTCGAAGTTGTTGCCGATGACGGCGTTCGCCGCGCTGAGAATGTTCTGCGTCGAGCGGTAGTTCTGCTCGAGCAGCACCACCTTGGCCCCGACATAGTCACGCTCGAACTCGACGATGTTGCGGATGTCCGCCCCGCGGAAGGCGTAGATCGACTGGTCGGAGTCGCCGACGACGGTGAGCGAGGCCGGGTCGAGCGGGCGCGTCGGATCCTTGAGAACAGATCCGTCGAATCCGGTCGCGCCCTCCAGCAGGTCGGTCTGCGGGGAGCGCGTCAACTCGCGGATCAGCGCGTACTGCGCGTGGTTGGTGTCCTGGTACTCGTCGACGAGGATGTGCCTGAATCGGCGCTGGTAGAGCGCTGCGACCTGCGGAAAGGCCCGGAACAGGTAGACGGTCTGCCCGATGAGATCGTCGAAGTCGAAGGCGTTCGCCGCCCTCAGGCTGCGGCTGTATTCACGGAAGATCTCGAGGAAGATCCGCTCCTGCGGGTCGTTGAAGTTCGCGCCCCGCGCGTAGGACTCCACGTCGCTCAGCTCGTTCTTCAGCTTCGAGATCTTGCCGGCCACCTGGCCGACAGTGAAGCCGAAGGCGTCAGCCTCCAGCTGCTTGATGATCCGCTTGATGAGCGCACGCGAGTCGGCGGAGTCGTAGATGGTGAAGTTCTTGCCGTAGCCGAAGTACTCGGCCTCGCGGCGCAGGATACGCACGCACGCGGAGTGGAACGTGGAGATCCACATGCCCTGGGCGGCCTGCCCGAGCAGCGCCTCGACGCGTTCGCGCATCTCTGCGGCGGCCTTGTTGGTGAACGTGATCGCGAGGATCTGCGACGGCCACGCCTCCTGCGTCTCGATGAGACTCGCGACCCGCCGGGTGAGCACGCTCGTCTTGCCCGAGCCGGCGCCGGCCACGATGAGCAGCGCTTGCCCGCGGTATTCGACCGCCTCGCGCTGCCGCGGGTTGAGTCCCGCGAGCAGCGGAGACTCGGTGGGCTCAGCCGGATCCAGGATGAAGGTCATGTCCACCCAATTCTAGGCGGCACCCCCGACGCTCGGTTCGAGGTCCCGGCTACTCCCACACCCGCGGACGATCCATCTCGAGGATTTGTCGCCCTATTGCTGGAGGGACTCGCGGGCCTCGATCGCGAGATCCGGCTGGTCGGCGAACACTCCGTCTACCCCCGACCGGAAGATGACGTCGAATTCGCTCCGCCAGTCGCCGAACTCGCCCACCGACTCGCCGCGCCGAAGCGGTTTCGGCAGAAACTTATTCTCCGCCCGCAGCGTCCAACAGAACACCGAGAGGCCGGCCGCGTGGGCGCGCTCGACGAGGTCGGTGACGCCCGCGGCCGAGGCCGGGGCGCCCTTCGGCAGGATGAGCCGCTTGTGCACGCTGATGCCGTCCACCTCGGCGGCGAGAGCGGCGAGCCCGCCGCGAGTCAAGTAGGCGGAATACGGCGAAGCCTTCTTGCCCTTCGACGCGACCTCGTCCGCCGGAGCGCCCTTCGCGTCGACGAGAAAGACCAGGGAGGCGACCACCCCGCGATCACGGATGGCCAGCAACGCCCCCTTCTCGAAGCTCTCCACGGTCAGGCGGTCGTCATCCGTCCAGCCGGCCGCGCTCAACTCGCTTGCGAACAGCACGTCCAGGGGAAGTCCGATCGACGCGAAATAGGCGGCGTGCTTCACCTCCACCACGAGACCGATCCGGCGAGGCGCCCCCTCCACCAACTCGATCAGGTCGGCGAGCCTCAGGATGCCCTGCCGCCCCGCCGCCTCATCGTTGCGCGGACGCACCTTCGGCAGGCGTTCCCGCGCCGTGAGCGTGGCCAGCTCGGCCCAGGTGAAGTCCTCCGTGAACCAGCCGGTGAGCTTCGTGCCGTCAATCTCCCTCGCGGCGCGGCGATCCGCGAACTCCGGCCGGCTCGCCACATCCGTCGTGCCGGAGATCTCGTTCTCGTGCCGAATCACGAGCACCCCGTCCTTCGACGCGACGATGTCCGGCTCGAGCGCGTCGGCGCCCTGCTCGATCGCGAGTTCATACGCCGAGCGCGTGTGTTCCGGCCGATAACCGCTGGCACCACGGTGGGCGATCACGAGGGGAAGAGAGTTCACCGTGCCAACGTACGCGACCCACAAAGACGGCAGTTGAACTGGGGGTAATCTCATCGGCATGGGGAAATGCGCGAACTGCGGGGAGACGCTGCGCCCCGCGTGGAAGTACTGCATCAAGTGCGGCCTTCGTGTCGCGCAAACTCCCGACGACGACATCCCCGGCGCCATCCGCCCCGAGCCCGAGCCGGCGACCAGGCGCAACCGGGTGGATCCGATGCTCGCATTCGGCGCGATCATGGCCATCGTGGGGGTCGCCCTCATCATCTGGGTCGCGATCGTCGTCTTCACGCCCCGTGGCTGAGCGCCGCGCGGCCACCTGGCCCTGGCGGGAACCCACGCGCCTCCTCCCGCTTCGCTGGGGCGGCTACGGCACCCGATACGCCATCGCCGTCTCACTCCTCCTCGCCGGCGGGCTCGTCGTGCAGACGGCATCCGTGTACGTCGGGTACCTCCTCGTTGCCGGGCTCGCCGCCCACGTCGCCGGCTGGCTCATCTTCCCCGGCCGCGGACCCCGGCGCGTGGCGATCGCGCTCCCGAGCGCCCTCGCAGTCGGGTCCCTCCTCTTCGGATCGGCCGGCAGCGTGCTGCTCGTGCTCTCCCTCGTCGGCTGGCTCTACCTACGGCAACGGCCGGCGATCAGCTACCTGGTGGCCGTGCTGCCAGTGCTCAGCGGCCTCGTGCTCGCCCAGCTCTACCCGCAATACGGCGACGGGATGATCGTCGTCACCGTCTCGGCGCTCGTGATCGTGGGATCCGCCTGGCTCGCCCGGTCAATAGCGAAATCGAGGCCAATCTCCAGCAAAACCTGAGCCGCCGTCCGCTAATCTTGCTGCATGGCCTCATCAAACCCGGCATTCAATAACTCCCCCGCGTTCTCGGAGCGTTCTGGCGTGGCTTCGCAGCTGCCCAAGATCGCAGCGCCCAACCCCCAGGGGATGACGGCCGAGCAGCTCACCGAGCTCTACAGTCGCCCATCCGCCACCCCCGTCGAGACCGACCGGATGACGTACGAAGACACGATGGTGAAGATCGTCGTGAGCTTCGCCATCCTGCTCGGCGGCGCGGCGGTCGGCTGGATCTTCCCGGCCCTGCTCCTCCCCGCCGCGATCGTCGGCTTCGTGCTCGCGCTCGTCAACATCTTCAAGAAGAAGCCGTCTCCAGCGCTCATCCTGAGCTACGCGGCGGTCGAAGGAATCTTCGTCGGAGGCATCACGAGCTTCTTCGAGTTGCGGTTCCCGGGCATCGCCGTTCAGGCGGTCATCGGCACATTCGTGGTCGTCGGCGTCACTCTCGCCCTCTTCGCGAGCGGCAAGATCCGCGCATCGAAGAAGGCCACCAAGGTCTTCCTCATCGCGATGGTCGGCTACCTGGTCTTCTCGGTGATCAACGTGATCCTCATGCTGACCGGCGCCACGACCGATGCCTTCGGCCTGCGCAGCG
>DMKW01000272.1:0-181 GCA_003454135.1 Microbacteriaceae bacterium | reverse complement strand
CGCCATCCTGCGCCGCTAACTTTCGCGAACGGGGCCAACACGTGCAATAGGGGCCAACGCGTTGGCCCCTATTGCACGCTTTGGCCCAGGAAGAGCATCCGCCAGGGTCGACTCAGCCGACCTCGGCCGGCACACGCAGGTCCAGCTCCGGTTCCGGCCCCACGGCCGCGGGCATCCGTCG
>DMKW01000082.1:6738-7086 GCA_003454135.1 Microbacteriaceae bacterium | reverse complement strand
CGGTGTTCAAGCTCACCGAGGAGGAGACCAGCCGTCTCGTCTTCATGGAGAAGGCACTGCACCAGCGCGTCATCGGCCAGGAGGAAGCCATCTCGGCCCTCTCCAAGACGATCCGACGCACGCGTGCCGGGCTCAAGGATCCGAAACGCCCGAGCGGTTCGTTCATCTTCGCCGGCCCGACCGGTGTCGGCAAGACTGAGCTCGCCAAGGCGCTCGCCGAGTTCCTGTTCGACGACGAGAACGCCCTAATCTCGCTCGACATGAGCGAGTACGGCGAGAAGCACACCGTGTCGCGGCTCTTCGGCGCCCCTCCCGGGTTCGTCGGTTTCGAAGAGGGCGGCCAGCTCA
>DMKW01000082.1:4346-6546 GCA_003454135.1 Microbacteriaceae bacterium | reverse complement strand
TCTTCAACTCGCTCCTCCAGATTCTGGAAGAGGGACGCCTGACGGATGGCCAGGGTCGCGTCGTCGACTTCAAGAACACGGTGATCATCATGACCACCAACCTCGGCACGAAGGACATCACGGGCACGCCCATCGGGTTCACCTCGAGCACCGACACCGCAACCGGCTACGACCGGATGCGCGGCAAGGTCGTTGAGGAGCTCAAGAAGCACTTCAAGCCCGAGTTCCTCAACCGGGTCGACGAGACGATCGTCTTTCCGCAGCTCAACCAGGAAGAGCTCCTGCAGATCGTGGACCTGTTCATCAAGCGGCTTTCGGACCGCTTGCTGGATCGGGACATGACCATCGAGCTCGCCCTGCCGGCCAAGGAGCAGCTCATCAAGATCGGGTTCGACCCGTCGCTCGGAGCACGGCCGCTGCGCCGCGCCATCCAGCACGAGGTCGAGGACCGACTGAGCGAGCGCATCCTCACGGGCGACCTGAACGCGGGCGACCATGTTCACGTCAACTACCTCGGAGACGAGTTCGTGTTCACGACGGCTCGCCAGCCCGGTCGCGACGCGATCGAGGAGCCGGTGGCCGCCATCGAGGCGTAACACCCAGCGCGACAGCAGGGCCGACGAGGCGACTCGTCGGCCCTGAGTCGTTAAGCGGCGCCCGTCGCATCCGCAACACGCGTTTCTCCGGAGGATCGACGTTCAGAAACCTGTCGGTAGGCTCGTACGGGCCGGAGCGCAGCCTCGAGTTGCGAAACCTCCGGAGAAACGAGGGGTGCGAGGATGTCAGACGCCGGGTTCACGGTGCGACCAGCGCGCACGAGTGACGTGCCATCTATCCAGGCACTCGTCGAACCGCTCGTGCAACAGCGCATCCTGCTCGGCAAGGACTCGGTGGTCTTCTACGAGGCCATCCAGGAGTTCCGGATTGCCGAGGATGCACAGGGCAAGGCGATCGGATGCGGCGCGCTGCACGTGATGTGGCAGGACCTTGCCGAGGTGCGCACCCTCGCCGTCGTGCCGGAGTGGCTGCACCGGGGAGTGGGCCACGCCCTGCTCGAACATCTCGAGGAGGACGCGCGCGCGCTCGGCCTCAGCCGCCTCTTCTGCCTCACCTTCGAGGTGGGGTTCTTCTCTCGCCACGGGTTCGAGCCGATGACCGAGGAGCCGTTCGATCCGGCGATCTACGCCGAGCTCGCGAGGTCGCCAGACGAAGGCGTCGCGGAGTTCCTCGACCTCGCGCGAGTGAAGCCCAATACCCTCGGCAACACCCGCATGCTTAAACGACTCTGATCGCGACTTGCCTCGGGCGGGCGCTGAAATCCGCGAAGGAACACTCCTGACGGCGGACAGTACACGCCCCCGCAAATACCGGGCAAATCGAATCGCCGAAGTTACCCTTAGCGCATGTCGACGTTTAGAAAACCTGTCGGCCCCCAGCCGCCCAAGGTGTACTGGCGCCGCAGGCTCCTAGTAGGCCTCGGTGCGCTCGCCGTCATCGTGATCGTGATCCTCATTGTGTTTCGGCCCGGTTCTGGCGCGACGGCCCCCAAGGCCGACGCTCCCGTGGGGAAGAGCTCCAGCACGGCCAGCCCGTCCCCGAGCGCGGCCGCCGGCGCCGCGTGCGTGCCCGCCAGGCTCAAACTCGTCGCCGTGACCGACAAGACCACGTACGGCGCCGGCGAGCAGCCGCAAATCAGCATGTCGATCACCAACACGGGGTCGGCCGACTGCACCATGAACCTCGGCTCCACCCAGCAGGAGCTCATCATCACGAGCGGGTCGGAGCAGATCTGGGACTCGAAGGACTGCCAGACGGCGCCGGTCGACACCCCGTCCACTCTCAAGCCGAACGTGCCGATCACGACCCCGCCCATTCCCTGGGACCGCACCCGCTCATCCGCGACGACGTGCGACAAGACGCGGCCGGCCGTGACGGCCGGCGGTGCGAGCTACCACCTCGGTGTGAAGATGGGCGACCTCAAGTCGAAGCAGACCGTGCAGTTCATCCTGAACTAGCCCGCCTTTTCTTCTGACGCGGCGCCTTCCGCAGGGTGCGCGTCAACTCGTCTGGCGTCGAGCCGATCGCGTCCCGTCCCGCCGAGGCGCGACCGCGCGGGACGCGCCCCGGCCGACCCCCGGCGCCCCGGCGCGCCTCGCGCACACCCGGCGAAACAATCTCGCCCGCGCGGGAATTATCCACC
>DMKW01000082.1:438-4219 GCA_003454135.1 Microbacteriaceae bacterium | reverse complement strand
CCAAAACTCCCGTCGTTTTCATCCACGGACTCTGGATGCACGCATCAAGTTGGGACCGCTGGGCGCAGCTGTTCAACGAGAGCGGCTTCGACGCGATCGCGCCGTCCTGGCCGGGGGACTCGGCGACCGTCGCGGAGTCGAACGCCCACCCCGAACTGTTGGCCGGTTTCGGAGTCGACGAGGTCACCGAGCACTTCGCGCAGCTCATCCGTTCGCTCGATCGCAAGCCGATCGTGATCGGCCACTCCTTCGGCGGCCTCATCGCCCAGAAGCTCCTCGCACAGGACCTTGCCGTCGCCGCTGTAGCGATCGACCCGGCGCAATTCCGCGGGGTGCTGCCGCTGCCGTTCGCGCAGCTGAAGAGCGCCCTGCCCGTGCTCGGCAACCCGGCCAACTACAATCGCGCGGTTGCGCTCACCGGGGAGCAGTTCGCCTCGAGTTTCGCAAGCGCCGTGCCCGCTGCCGAGGCGTTCGAGCTGCACGCCAAATTCGCGATCCCGGCCCCCGGGCGCCCGCTCTTCCAGGCCGCGGCGGCGAACTTCAACCCGAGGACGTCGGCGTCGGTCGACGTGAATGCGAAGCGTGGGCCGCTGCTCATCACGGGCGGCGGAAGGGATCGCGTCGTGCCGGCCGTCACCACGAGGGCGGCGTTCGCGCAGTACCGCAAGGCTTCGACGACCACTGAGTACCGGGAGTTCGCGGACCGCGGACATTCCCTCGCAATCGACCACGGATGGCGCGAGGTCGCAGACGTGGCGCTCGCCTTCCTCGCGAAGCACGGCCTGAAGTAACGGGGCTAGCCGCAGTTGACGCGGCTCCGTAGGCTCGACCCATGACCTCCATCGCCGATGCGCTCGCCGCGGGCGGCGTCGTGCTCGATGGAGGCATGGGAACCCTGCTTGAGTCACGCGGCAACGACCTGTCGTCGTCGCTCTGGTCGGCGCTCATGCTGCTCGACGACCCCGCCGCGATTCGGGATGCACACGCCGAGTACTTTCTGGCCGGGGCCGACGTGGCCATTTCGGCCTCGTACCAGGTGAGCTACGAGGCTCTCGGCGAGCGCGGCTTGAACGGCGCGGACGCAGATGCGGTGCTGCGGCGCAGCGTCGAACTGGCGATCGATGCACGTGACTCGACGCGGGAAGAGGCGCATGGGCGCCATGCGTGGGTCGCGGCATCCGTCGGCCCGTATGGCGCGATGCTCGCCAATGGCTCGGAGTACCGGGGCGACTACGGCCTCACCGTCGCCGAACTGCGGAGCTGGCATCGGCGCCGCATTGCGGTGCTGGCCGCGACGAACGCCGATCTGCTCGCCGCGGAGACGATCCCCTCGCTCGCCGAGGTGGAGGCCATCGCTCGCGAGGTCGACGGCGCGGGCAGGCCCGCCTGGATCTCGGTGACCTCCGCGTTCGGCGCCCTCCGGTCGGGCGAATCGCTCGCCGAGGCCTATGCGATCGCGTCGCAGCCGAAGGAAGTGCTGGCGGTCGGCGTCAACTGCACCGACCCGCACGACGTCGCGGCCGCGATCGAGGCGGCGCGGCAGGTCACAAGCAAGCCGTTCATCGTTTACCCCAACTCTGGCGAGCAGTGGGACGCAAAGAACCGGCGGTGGATGGGACCGGCCGCCTTCCCCCACGCGCTCGTGCAGGAGTGGATCGATGCGGGTGCCGCCGCCGTCGGTGGATGCTGCCGCATCGGCCCCGCGCAGATCGCGCAGATTGCTGCGGCCGTTCGCGGCTAGAAGTTCGGAACGTCGACCTGCTCGACGACCGCGCTCGCGAACGCCTTGCGCATCGCCTCGCGCAGATGGCCGAGGTCGGCGTCGATCACGGTCGAGAACCCGAGCCGCCTCGCCTCGGCGATGCGTTGCTTGGCTTGCGAGACCGGCCGGATCTCGCCGGCAAGGCTGATCTCGCCCACGGCCGCGAGGGTCGGCGGGAAGGCCTTGTCGCTGAACGCGCTCGCGATGGCGAGGGCGATCGCGAGGTCGGCGCTCGGCTCGGTGAGACGGATGCCGCCGACCGTCGAAACGTACACGTCGTATTCGCTGAGCTTCATTCCCGCGCGCCGCTCGAGCACCGCGAGCAGCATCGCGACGCGCGACGAATCGACGCCGTTCGTGACCCGCCGAGGGTTGGGGGCCGAGGACTTCACGATGAGGGCCTGCACCTCCACCGGCAGGGTGCGCCGGCCTTCGACGGCCACGGTGACACACGTGCCGCTCACCGGTCCGAAGAGCTTGCCGGTTCCGCGGGAGAGGAACAGCCCGCTCGGATCGGCGACCTCGGCGATGCCGTCGCCGGTCATCTCGAAGCAGCCCACCTCATCCGTCGATCCGAAGCGGTTCTTGTGGGCGCGCACGAAGCGCAGGGCCGTCTGCCGGTCGCCCTCAAACTGGCACACGACATCCACGAGGTGTTCGAGAAGGCGCGGGCCGGCGATCGATCCGTCTTTCGTGACGTGGCCGACGAGCAGGACGGGCAGGTTGCGGTCTTTCGAGACGCGGATGAGCGTGGATGCCACCTCGCGCACCTGGGCGGGGCCGCCGGCGAGGCCGTCGGTGAGGGAGCTCGATACGGTCTGCACCGAGTCGACGATGAGCAGGTTCGGTTGCACCTGGTCGACGTGGCCGAGGATCGTGGCGAGGTCGGTCTCCGCGGCGAGGAACAGCTCGGGTTGCAGCGCTCCGGTGCGCTGGGCCCGCAGGCGCACCTGGCTCACCGACTCCTCGGCCGTCACGTAGAGCACTCGGATGCCGCCCGCCGCGGCCTTCGAGGCGACCTCGAGCAGGAGCGTCGACTTGCCGACACCTGGTTCGCCGCTCAACAGAATCGTGGCGCCCGGCACGATGCCGCCGCCGAGCACGCGGTCGAATTCGCCGATCCCGCTCGGCCAATGGGCCACCTCGTCCGCACTGATCGCGGTGATCGACTTCGCGGCGCGGGCCTCGCTCACGGCGATGGGGCGCACAGACCGCCCGAAACGCTGGCCGCCCTCCGCCGAGTCGATGATCGTGCCCCAGGACTGGCATTCGCCGCAACGGCCGGCCCACTTCAGGGTCGTCCAGCCGCACTCGGTGCACCGAAAATTCGACTGGACTTTTGCCACCTCGCCAGCCTAAGCGAGGCCTCCGTCAGTCGGCATCAGCGGTGGAGCGGTTCTCGGCGACAACCCTGTCGAGGAGGGGAATGAACGCGGATGCCCACACCCGGTAGCCCCGATCGTTGGGGTGAAAGAAGTCGGCCGCCACCTGGTTGAGCGCGTACCGTGCGGCGCCCTGACGGCGGGTTGCCGTGTGGAGAGCCGCGATCTCGAAGCCGCGCTCGGCGGCGAGCCGACGCACGATCGCGTTCGCCTCGCGCGCATTGCGCTCGGCAGAACCGAGATAGAACGATGGCAGATCGGCGACGATTGCCCCGGCCGGCAGGGCCGCGTACAGCTCGCGTAACTCTCTCTCGAAGCGCCCCCGGTCGAAGGAGGCGATGTCGTTGGCGCCGATGGCGACGGTGAGGACGTCGGGTGGGGGCCTCAGCCGCCGGAGGGCTGGGAGCTGGATGGCGAGCGCCTCCTGCAACCGCGCCCCCGACATGCTGAGGTTCACGACGCGCACGGTGCGCCCCGTGCGGTCGCGAAGGTGTCTCGCAATGATGCCGACGTAGCTGTGGCCGGGCTTGCTCGCGCCCACGCCTTGCGCCGCCGAATCGCCGAGCGCCACGTAGAGCAGCTCACCGTCTTTCTTGCCCTCGTCCTTCCACCAGCGCGCGTTGAGGTGCAGGGTGTT
>DMKW01000082.1:0-258 GCA_003454135.1 Microbacteriaceae bacterium | reverse complement strand
GGCCAGCACGGCGAGGAGCGCGAGAAGTTGCTGAGTCGTCACCGCAGCACTTTACGCCGCGCCGATTGGGAGGCGCGTGTCGGCGGATGGAGGCCGCGCCCAGGTGGGAGCGAGCGCTCTCTCACCTCGCGCCGGGGTACGCAATCGCGGGTGCCTGGCGGTGTACTAAGATCGACGACGGAACCGTGTCCGAGCGGCCGAAGGTGCAACTCTCGAAAAGTTGTGTGGGTGAGAGCCCACCGTGGGTTCAAATCCCAC
>DMKW01000105.1:1176-3636 GCA_003454135.1 Microbacteriaceae bacterium | reverse complement strand
GTCGGCCGCCGAACTCGCCGGCAGGCGCGCCGAGGCCGTCGCGGCCGTGCGCGAGCTCTCCGAACTCGAGTTCGTGAACGGTGGCGGCACCGGATCTCTCGAGACGACGAGTGCCGAGGCCGCCGTCACCGAGATCGCGGCCGGCAGCGGGCTCTTCGGGCCCCACCTCTTCGACCACTACCGCCAGTTCAGCCCGGCGCCCGCGGCATCCTTCGCACTCTCCGTCGTGCGCAAGCCGACACCCGGCATGGCGACGCTGCTCGGCGGCGGCTGGGTGGCATCCGGTCCGCCTGGCGCCGATCGGCTGCCGCTCGTCGCATGGCCGCACGGCACGAGCATGGTGGCGCGCGAGATGACCGGCGAGGTGCAGACCCCGCTCACGGGTGATGCCGCCGCGCGGCTGCGGGTCGGCGATCGGGTGTGGCTGAGGCACACGAAGGCGGGCGAACTGAGCGAACACCTCGACGGTTTCGCGCTCGTCGACGGTGACCGGATGACCGGCGCAGCGCCGACCTACCGGGGAGAGGGGAAGTCGTTCCTGTGACAATCGACATCACGACCGCCCGCATCAGGCCGGGCGAAGGCTGGCGCAACTGGGGCCGAACCGAGGCGGTGCTCCCCGCGTTCGGCGCCCGGGCATCGAGCGTCGAGGAGGTTGTCTCGGTCGTGCGATTCGCGCGACAGCACGGGCTCACCGTCAAGACGGTCGGGGCCGGGCACAGCTTCTCGGCGATCGCGGTCGCGCCCGGCGTGCAACTCGACGTCTCCGGGCTCGAGGGCGTCATCGACGTCGACCTGCCGAACGCGCGAGTGACTCTCGGAGCCGGCACCAACCTGCACCGGCTTCCCGCCTTGCTCGAGCCGCTCGGTCTCGCGCTGCAGAACATGGGGGACATCGACCGCCAGACGGTCGCGGGGGCCACCTCCACGGGAACCCACGGCACGGGGGCGCGCTTCGGCGGGCTCGCCACCCAGATCGCGGCGCTGACGATCGTCACCGCGGACGGCTCGATCCTGCGGATCAGCGACTCGAACCATCCGGAGCTCCTTCCCGCCGCGCGCCTCGGCCTCGGCGCCCTCGGCGTGATCGTAGAGATCACCCTCCAGTGCGTGCCCGCCTTCCTGCTGCGCGCGGTGGAGCGCCCGGCCCGCTTCGAGGAGGTGCTCGACGGGTTCGCCGAGCTCGCGACGGCGACCGACCACTTCGAGTTCTACTGGTGGCCGCACACCGACGGCGTCATGACCAAGACCAACACGCGCCTGCCCGGTGACGCGCCTCGGGAGCCGCTCGGTGCGGCCTCCGGGTGGCTCGAGGATCGCGTGCTCAGCAACGGCGTGCTCGCTCTCATGTGCAATCTCGGCCGGTTGGCGCCGGCGCTGACACCGCCGATCAACCGGCTCGCCACGCGGGTGTACGGCAACCGCACCTTCACCGACCGCTCCCATGAGGTGTTCGTGAGCCCGCGCACGACGCGATTCGCGGAGATGGAGTACGCGATCCCGCGAGAGTCGATTCCGGATGCCCTCCGCGACATCCGCAGGCTCATCGACGACCGCGGCTGGCGCATTTCCTTTCCCGTGGAGGTGCGCGTCGCGGCCGCGGACGACAACTGGCTCTCGACCGCGTACGGGCGGCCGACCGGGTACATCGCCGTGCACCGCTACTTCCGCGACGACCACGTCGAGTACTTCACCGCCGTCGAACGGATCATGGGCGGCTACCAGGGCCGGCCGCATTGGGGGAAGATCCACTACCTCGACGCGGAGGCGCTCGCCGCCGTCTACCCGCGGCACGCCGACTTCGTCGCCGTGCGCGACCGGCTCGACCCCGACCGGGTGTTCACCAACCCGTACCTGGACGGGGTGCTCGGCCGCTGACCGGCCGGCGACCGGGAACGTCGCCTAGCTCACGTGCACTGCCGGGCGGCGCTTGACGTCCTTCTCCGACTCGCGCAACACCTCACGCGTGACGGGAGCGACCTCGCCAGTGCCGGTGACGAGGAACTTGAACATGTTCGAGATCGGGTTGCCCTCTGTCCACTGAAAGTAGATGTCCGGCACGATCCCGGTGATGTCGCGGATCTCGAGCAGCACGGCGGCGAGGGTGTTCGGCACGTTTCCGCTCCGCACCGTGAGCACGCGGTAGCCGTGCATCTCCACCCCGCGCACGATGAGGTCCTCCTCGAAGTCGGACGAGTCGGAGGGGTGCACCTCGAGAAAGATCGTGCGCGACCGCTGCGGGATGTGGCTGAAGCGGCGCTCGTCGCTGTTCTTCTCGCGGTACTCCCGCGCCGATCCGTCGTCCGGTTCGTTGGCGATGATGCGGACCTTGCCGTGTTCGGCGTCGGCCATCACGAAGGCGAGGGCCGTCTCGTCCAGTTCGACCGACGTTGCCCGCAGCTGCAGCGACCGCTGGATGCGAGACACGATCGAGATCACGAGGATGCCGATGATGAAGAG
>DMKW01000105.1:0-1001 GCA_003454135.1 Microbacteriaceae bacterium | reverse complement strand
CCCTGGGCGTCCACGTTGGCCTTGAAGACGATCGTGATGAGGAAGGCGATCGCGGTGAAGACGATCACGAGCGGGCGAACGGCGCGGGCCCAGTTGGGTGCCATCCCGTAGCGCGGAAGGTACCGCGGCACGAGGTTGAGCAGGCCGGCCATCGCCGACGCCCCCGCGAACCACAGGATGCAAATGGTGCTGAGGTCGTACACCGTACCGAACACGGGCCCGAGATATTCGTGCGCGAGGAAGGCGAGCGCGCGGCCGTTGGCCGAACCGCCCGGCAGGAATTCCTTCTGCGGGATGAGGAACGTCGTCACGAGGCTCGAGGTGATGAGGAATGCGCTCATGATGAGCGCGGCGGTGGTGAGCAACCGGTGGGCCCCGCGGATGCGCCCGGTCGGGTTCTGCGGGGTGTCACCCGGGGCGCCGCTGATTTGCGGCATGACCGCAACGCCCGTCTCGAAACCGGAAAGGCCGAGGGCGAGCTTGGGAAACACGATGAAGGCGATGCCCACGACGACGAGCGGGTTGCCGTGCTGGGTGTTGAGCGCCGACCACCAGTCCGAGACGACGACGGGATGCATGAAGACCTGGCCGATCGACACGAGAATTACGACGACGTTGAGGGCGAGGTACACCGCGACGAGCGCGACGGCGATGCCGATCGCCTCCCTGAACCCGCGCAGGAAGACCGCGCCGAGCAGGGCGACGAGCACAAGCGTGATGCCGACCTCGTTGCCGTGAAACCAGGCCGGGGCGAACGGATTCTCGATCGCGTGGGCCGACGCGTCGGCGGCCGAGAGGGTGATGGTGATCATGAAGTCGGTGGCCGCGAATCCGAGCAGCACGAGCACGAAGAGCTTGCCCGCCCACCAGGGCAGCAGCTTCTCGAGCATCTGGATCGACCCGGACCCCTTGAAGCTCTCGCGTGCGACCCGGCGGTAGACGGGGAGCGCACCGAGAAGGGTGAGGGCGACGAGCACGATCGTCGCGAAAGGGGAGACGAG
>DMKW01000111.1:3958-5165 GCA_003454135.1 Microbacteriaceae bacterium | reverse complement strand
ACAAGGGGGCACAATCGCGAGTGGTGGGATCGCGCTCGGTCGCTAGCGCGGACGGGGCGCGCGGGCGCGCATCGGATCGACACCCTTGGGGATCGGCAGCTTGTCCTTGGTCAGCGAGCCCAGCCGGGTACTCACGGCGTGCACCTCGGCCTTGTTGAGGGTGCGCTTGAACCGTGCCATGCGACCGGCGAGCTTGTGCAGGGGCACGGAATCCTCATCAGGACCCACGTGCAGGAAGTTGACGGCGACGTTCGGAAGGATGCGCGTGACGCGGCGGCGCTCCTCGTCGAGCATCTTCTGGGTGCGCGACTTCGGGCCTTCTCCGATGAGCACCACCCCACCGTTTCCGACGGCGCGGTAGACGGCATCCTGGGTCTTCGGGCTCACGGCGACGGGCATCTCGCTCGCCGTCCATCCCCGACGAAGCGAACTCTTCAACACCGCCCCCACGGCGCCCGGCTGACCCTCGATCTGGGAGTACGCGGCCTTCTCGGCACGACGTCCGAGCACGATGAGGAAGAGGAGAATCCCGCCGAGCACGCCGGCGACGATCCAGAGCACGAACCCGACCGGCGCATCCGGCGACAGGATGAAGCCGGCGACGACTCCCACGAGGATCGGTGCGAGCACGGCGAGCGCCATCCACCAGATCGCGTTCGAGTCATACCGACGGGTCATCTGGAAGACCTGGTACATCTGCTTTAGACGACCGGGCTCTTTCGCCGGCTTCGGAGCCGAGTCTTTGGTGCGTGCCATGGTTCTAGGATACGGCCTGCGCAAAGCCGAGGGACGCATCGGACAGGTGCCGCAACTGCTCTGGCACCTCTCGGCCCTTGCTGTGCATCGACTGTGCCCACAGGCGACCGGCCCGGTAGGACGAACGCACGAGCGGCCCGGCGAGCACACCGAGGAATCCGATGGCCTCCGCCTCTTCCTTCATTTCCACGAACTCCTCCGGGCGCACCCAGCGGGCAACCGGCAGGTGCCGCGGGGTCGGTCGCAGGTATTGGGTGATCGTGATGATGTCGGTGCCGGCGTCGTGGAGATCCTGCAGGGCCTGGCTCACCTCGGCGCGCTCCTCGCCCATACCGAGGATGAGGTTGGACTTGGTGATGAGGCCGGCGGCGCGACCCTGCGTGAGCACGTCGAGCGAGCGCTCGTAGCGGAACGCCGGGCGGATGCGCTTGAAAATGCGGGGGACGGTCTC
>DMKW01000111.1:3363-3734 GCA_003454135.1 Microbacteriaceae bacterium | reverse complement strand
AGGTCGTCCCTGGCGACGCCCGTGACGGTCGCGTACCTGAGGTTCATCGCGACCACGGACTCGGCGACGCGACGCGGTTCATCCGTGTCGTAATCGGCCGGCTTGCCGGTGTCGATCTGGCAGAAGTCGCAGCGGCGCGTGCACTGCGAGCCTCCGATGAGGAAGGTCGCCTCGCGGTCTTCCCAGCACTCGAAAATGTTCGGGCAGCCGGCCTCCTGGCACACGGTGTGCAGGTTTTCGCTCTTGACGAGTTCTTGCAGCTGCAGGTATTCCGGGCCCATCTTGGCGCGCGTCTTGATCCACTCCGGCTTGCGCTCGATGGGGGTCTCGGCGTTGCGCACCTCGAGGCGCAGCATCTTGCGGCCTTCGGT
>DMKW01000111.1:1730-3284 GCA_003454135.1 Microbacteriaceae bacterium | reverse complement strand
GGGGCGCTCACGCGTTCACCCCCGCGACGGTCGAGAAGTGTCGTTGGATGATCGGGACGACGTCCACCGGGTCGACCCGTCGACCGAGAATCCTGGAAATGGAGGTGACCCCGGCATCCGCGAGTCCGCATGCGACGATCGAGTCGTAGGCGGCGAAATCATTGCTGCAGTTGAGCGAGAAGCCGTGCATGGTCACCCCTTCGGCGACGCGGATGCCGATCGCGGCGATCTTGTCGTTGCCGTCGATCCACACGCCGGAGCGGCCGTCGACCCGGCCGGATTCGATCCCGAGCTCGGCGAGAACGTCGATAAGCATGCCCTCGAGTCGGCGCACGTAGCCCACGACGTCGATGGGGTTCGGCAGCCGCAGGATCGGGTAGCCCACGAGCTGGCCGGGTCCGTGCCAGGTGATCTTGCCACCACGGTCGACGTCGATGACCGGCGTTCCGTCGGCCGGCCGTTCGGAATCCTCGGTGCGTTTGCCGGCCGTGTACACCGAAGGATGCTCGAGGAAGATGACCGTATCTGGGGATGTCCCGTCGACGACGGAACGATGAGTTGCGCGTTGAAGCACTAAAGCTTCCAAGTACGGCACGGAGTTGGCGCTTAGCCCCGCGACGACATAGTCGACCACGTACCCAGCCTATCGCGATTGCCGGCTCCTCCTCTCCCGGCGCGGGTGCGGCCGAGCAGTCAACAGCTCGCGACCGGGGCACCGCTCGTCCGGCGCCCGCCGTGCCACCATGGCGCGGTGGATTCGGTTGGCGGCTATCGGCTCGTGCGCAAGCTTGGTGAGGGCGAGCGCGCGGAAGTGTTTCTCGGGCATGCCGGTTCGAATGCCTCGCCGCGGCCGGACCGGACGGCCGCGATCAAGCTCTACCGCGCATCCACGCCGCTGATCAGCATCGATACCGAGATCGAGGCTCTCGCGCGGGTCTCCGCCCGCCACGTGCTCGAGCTCAAGGACCTCGCTATCGGCGCGGACGGGCGGCCCTGCCTCATCCTGCCCCGATTGGGCGGTGCGAGCCTGGGGCGGGTGCTCGCCGGCCGGTCGGCGATCGACGCGGGGGAGGCCGTCACGGCCCTCGTGCCGATTGCCCAGGCGATCGGCGAGTTGCACCGACTCGGGGTCTGTCACGGATCTCTTCGGTTGTCGTCGGTTCTGCTCGACCACGTCGGGGCCCCGATCGTCGCCGGATTCGGGCGGGCCGATCTGGTCGGCGCGCTGCCGACGGAACCCGGCGGTCGCAGCCTCACCCCGGCGCAGCTCGCCGCCGAACCGAGAGTCGCTCGCGATCTCGACGACCTCGTCGCGGTCGTGCACGGTGTGCTCTCGCGAGTGCGGCAGACCGGCTCTGGACCCGTGCATGCCGAGCTTCTCGACTGGCTCGACCACGTCGACCGGGGCGAACTCGTCGATCGTTTCACCGGTGAGCTCGCCGAACGGATCTTCGCGCTCGCACCAGCCGCTGCCCTGCGGCTCGATGACCCGGGTCTCGACCGGCAGCCGGTCGATCTTCCGCTCAGGGTGGTTGCCCCGCTGGAGGCAGGCGG
>DMKW01000111.1:0-1577 GCA_003454135.1 Microbacteriaceae bacterium | reverse complement strand
CAAGATGACTGGGGCCGGGGCAATCGGGGTCGAGGGGACGCGCACCCGGCGTGGCAGGCGAGCATCCGACGAGGGGGTGGGTCCGATCGTCACCGGTCGCGCGATCTCGGCCCTTTCGGTTCTTCGCGAGCGAGTCGGCCAATCGCTCGCCGCGGTCCGCCGTCCCGTCTGGATCGGCGGTGCGGCCGGACTCGTCGCGCTCGTCGTCGCTCTCACCCTGCTCGCGCCGTCGAGCGCCGGCAGCGGCCCGTCACCGGTGCAGGCGACCGGTCGGTCCTCGCCCGTACCGACGCACGCGCGCACGTCGCCGGCGTCCCTCGCGGTCACGGCCGACGATCCCGTCGCCGCGTCGGTCGCTCTCGTCGCGGCACGCACGGCGTGCATCGAGGCGCTTTCGGTGCTGTGTCTCGATGGGGTGGACCAGGCGGGCTCCGCCGCGATCGAGGCCGATGAGAACCTGATTCGAACGGTGCAGCAGGGCGGCCAAAAGCCGGCAGCGATAATCGCGGATCACGCCGAACTCGTTCAGCGGCTCGGCGACTCGGCGATGATCAGGATCATCGCCACGCCACCGGGCGCCCCCATGTCGCTCCTCGTGGTGCGCGGCGACGCGGGGTGGCGGATACGAGACATCGCCCCCGGCTAGGAGCCGGAGGCGATGTCTGCGTCGGATTGCCGCGTGTTGGGCCGAAGGCCTCAGACGCCGAGGTTGCCGGCGAAGTCGCCGCCCTCGAGGCGGTTCTTCACCGCGACGAGGAAGCGCGCGGCGTCCGCGCCATCCACGATGCGGTGATCGTAGGAGAGCGCGAGGTACACCGTGGAGCGAATCGCGATCGCGTCGAGCCCGTCGTTGGTGACGACGACCGGCTTCTTGGCGACGATGCCGGTGCCGAGGATTGCGGACTGCGGCAGGAACACGATGGGTGTGTCGAAGAGCGCCCCACGCGATCCGGTGTTGGTGAGGGTGAATGTGCCGCCGGCGAGCTCGTCCGGCTTGAGCTTGTTGTCGCGAGTGCGGGCTGCGAGGTCGGCGATCTGGGCGGCGAGGCCGGCCAGATCGAGCGCACCGGCATCGCGGATGACGGGCGTCAAGAGCCCGCGTTCGGTGTCGACCGCGATCGAGATGTTCTCTTGCGCCGGATACACGATCGTGTCGCCGTCGATCGTCGCGTTGATGATGGGGTAGGCCCTGAGCGCCTCGGCCGCGGCGAGAGTGAAGAACGGCAGGAAGGTGAGCTTGAGGCCCGTCTTCTGCTGGAAGTCGGCCTTGACCCGGTCGCGGAAGTTGGCGACGAGAGTCACGTCCACCTCTACCACCGAGGTCAGCTGCGCCGACGACTGCATCGAGATGACCGCGCGTTCCGCGACGACTTTGCGCAGTCGCGACATCGGGACGCTCGTGCCGCGAAGCGGAGAGGTCTCGAGCGCGGCAACCGCCGGTGCGGCTGGTGCGGCGGGCGCCGCCTCCGGCTCGGCCGCGGCGATCAGGTCTTCCTTGCGGATGCGACCCCCCACGCCCGTGCCGGACACGGTGGCGAGGTCGATGCCCTTCTCGTTCGCGAGTTTGCGCACGAGAG
>DMKW01000023.1:6619-9046 GCA_003454135.1 Microbacteriaceae bacterium | reverse complement strand
GGGGTGAGGTCAGCACGCCGTTGGTGAAGGTGAGCGGGGCGGTGCCGTTCGAGCCGTTCGCATCGACTCCCGCGACATCCCAGCCCGCCGCAGTCCTGGTGAAGGTGAACGTGACCGTGCGGGCGTCGCCTGCGCCGTCGAAGACCTGCTTGTCGCGCACGAGGGCTGTGCCCACGGCGGCGTCGTCCGGCAGGTTGCCTCCGACGGTCGCCGATGTGGTGTTCACGGCGGGCGCAACGGTGCCGAGCGGCAGGGTGATGTCACTCAACGCGCCTCCGCTCGCAACCACACCGTTGACGGCGTTCCAGCCCTGCACTATGGAGCCGTCGGGGGTCGTGAGTCGCCCGGACGAGTCGAAGCCGAACGAACCGGCGCGCGTGTACTGGGTCGCCGTGCCGAGCTTCGTCACGAAGAAGCCGTCGCCCGAGATCATGAGATCTTCTGCCCGGCCGGTCGCCTGGGTCGAACCCTGCGCGAAGTTGGTGGAGATGCCGGCCACACGCACGCCGAGCCCCACCTGCGCCGGGTTGGTGCCGCCGACGGTGGCCTGCGGGCCGCCTGCCGCCTGGGTCATTTGCGACAGGGTGTCCTGAAACTGGGCGGCCGACGCCTTGAAGGCCGTGGTGTTGACGTTGGCGATGTTGTTGCCGGTCACGTCGAGCATCGTCTGGTGGGAGCGAAGGCCGGAGATGCCGGAGTACAGGGAACGAAGCATGTGATGCTGCCTTTCGGTTGGTGACGGAGACGGATTATGCGGATGCTGTGGTGATGCCGGAAATAAGGTCGAGCGCCACATCGACGCCCCCGACGCTGACCTGGGGTACTGAGCCGGCGAACGAGACGCTCTTCGCCGTGCCGGTGACGGTCGCGCCGTCCTTGCCGGTGTATGTGACCTGCTTGCCGACGATGTTGGCCGCCGCCATGCGCATTTGCAGCGAGAAGTCCTCGGTGCTCGTGGTCGAGAGCTCGGTCATCTTCTCCATCATGGAGAGCTGGGTGGTCTGCGCGATCATCGCGTTCGTGTCCATCGGAGCGCTCGGGTCCTGGTTGCGCAGTTGCGTCACGAGGAGCTTCATGAACACCTCGGAGTCCATCGCCTGCGACGGATTGCGCGCGACGCTGCCGGTGTAGAGGCCGGTCTGGGTGGTCGGCGTGGTCGGCGCCACGATGCCTATGGGGTCGGTTGTCATTGCCTGCTCCTTGCTCTCAGACCATCACGTCGATGGTCGTCGACGTGCCGTTCGGCCCTCGAGGGGAGGCGGCCGTCTGGTCGGTCGTGGACGTGCGGGGGCGTGACGGAGACGAGTCGGGGACGAATCGCTCGCGCGGCGCCCCGCCGTCTCCGCGGTCGGTCGGTTGGTTCTGAGACGAGAGGTTGAGGTTGGAGTTCATTCCCGAGCTCGCGAGGTCCTTGCGCAGGTCGGGCAGAATGGCGCGGATGGCATCGCGCCCGACGTCGGTTGGCGCGAAGAGCTCGACACGGATGCCGTCGGCGCTCACGTGGGCGTGCACCGTGACGGGCCCGAGATTGTCTGGCGCGACGTTGATCACCAGGGTGTGCTCACCCGAGGGCCCCGTCGCGAGTGTGAAGATGGGCCGCGACAGTTGGGTCGCGAGCGGGGTCGGCGGCGCCGCCGGTGACGCCTGGGTCGAAGCCGCGACCGCCGTTGCATTCGGCGCCTGGGTCGGCAGAACGGTCGGCACCGCCGCGACGGCAGGAGTGCCCGGCGTGACGTCTGCCCCGCGCTCGACGGCGGTCTTCTGGTCGACCGGCGCGACCGATGGCGCGACCGGCTGGGCGATCGCCGGGGCGACGGACGCCATGAGAGTGCGTGGGGCAGAAGCGGCGGCCGGTGACGCGGCACTCGGCACTCCAGCGTTCACGGCAGCCGTCACGGCCGGGATCGCGGTCGCGCCGGGCAAGACGGATGCCGGTTGGGCCGATATCGCGGGGACCGCCGGCGAGGCCTGGACTGTCGCATCGACGGCGGGCGCCACCGATGCGGTCGTCTCGACCATGGACGATGCGGCCGAGGGGGCGACACTCTTCGCGCCCTTGCCGACGCGCGCCGTGCCACCGGCGAGCGGGGTCGCCGACACTTCGGCGTCCTCGACTCCATCTGCTTCGATGATCGACGAAACGGCCGTGGTCACGGCGGCCCGCGTCGCGGAGATGGGGGACTGCGCCACGGGCGCGGCGGCGGCGACGCTCGCCACGACCGGCACGACCGGCACGACCGCGGGAAGAACAGGGGCGGTGGCGATCGCCGCAGAACCGGCGGCGGCCGGCGGCGAATCCGCCGGCGGCTCGGTCGAGGACTTCGCCGCCGGCGTGCCGGAGAGCGCGGACGGCGCCGGCGCGTTGGTGCCCTGGCCGGCGGGAGCCTGGCCCGCGAGTGTGGCCTGCGCGTCCGTCATCGCCGCGCC
>DMKW01000023.1:5005-6587 GCA_003454135.1 Microbacteriaceae bacterium | reverse complement strand
CGCCGGTGCGGCGAGCACTCCCACCATGGTCACTGGGGGGCCTCGACTCGGGTGCGGTGCCAACCGGTCGAGGCGATCTCGTCGAGCACGGCCTGCTCGGCCACGATCTCGCCGCTCGCGACCGCCGCCGAGAAACGAACCTCGAGCTTCTCGAGGCCGACGGATCGTGCGCGTGCCTCCGTGAAGGCCACCGACGCCTGGTCGCGGGATTCGCGCTGAACGGCATCGAGCGCCTCGAGCTCGGCGAGCATGCTGCGCGACGACGCTCGGGCCGCCGCGACCGCGTAGAGCACCGCGGCGCTCGTCGCCTCGGCCGGAACCGTACTGAGCGCGGCGCGGGCGCGCCGCTGCCTCGCCGAGCTCTCGTCGGCTCGGGAGTTGGCCGACGCGAGGTCGCTCGCCGCCTGGTCCTGCTGGATCTGGCGCAAGCGCAGCAGTCCGGCGAGCGGAAACATCCGAGCCATCACGAACCTCCCAGTGTGGTGACGAGCCGTTCGAGCTGCGCCCAGGCGTCCGCCGTGGTTGACTGCTCGCTCATCCGTTGCTGCAGAAAAGAGTTGATCTCGACCTCGTGGTCGACGGCGGCATCGACGAGCGGGTTCGCCCCGCGCTGGTAGGCGCCGACGTCGAGCAGGTCCTGGGCGGCGCGCCGGGCCGCGAGCGTCTTGCGAAGCAACCCGGCGGTCGCGGTCTGCTCGGCCGAGTTGACGCGCGACGCGACACGCGAGATCGAACCGAGCGCGTCGACCGAGGGAAAGTGACCGGCGATCGCGAGCTTGCGGTCGAGCACGACGTGGCCGTCGAGAAAGGATCGTGCGGCATCCGCGATGGGTTCGTTGTGGTCGTCTCCGTCGACGAGCACGGTGTAGATGCCTGTGACCGAGCCGCTCTCGCCCGTACCCGCACGCTCGAGCAGCTGCGCGAGCAGGGAAAACGTCGACGGCGGGTAGCCGCGAGTGGCCGGGGGCTCGCCCACCGAGAGTCCGATCTCGCGCTGCGCCATGGCGACGCGGGTGAGCGAGTCCATCATGAGCATGACGTTCGCGCCCCTATCCCGAAACGACTCGGCGATGCGGGTGGCGACGAAGGCCGCCCGCAGCCGCATCATCGCGGGCTCGTCGGAGGTGGAGACCACCACGATCGAGCGCGCGAGACCCTCGGCCCCGAGGTCGTCCTCGAGAAATTCGCGCACCTCGCGGCCTCGCTCGCCGACGAGCGCGATCACGGAGACTTCCGCATCCGTTCCGCGCGCGATCATCGAGAGCAGGGACGACTTGCCAACTCCGGAGCCCGCGAAGAGGCCGATGCGCTGGCCCATGCCAACGGTCGTGAGGCTGTCGAGCACGCGCACGCCGAGCTGCAGCGGGGTGTCGATGCGCGCGCGGTGCATGGCGGACGGGCTGCTGTTGTCGAGGGACACCATCGCATCAGGAGTGAGCGGGCCCTTGCCGTCGATCGGGCGGCCGAGGCCGTCGATCACCCGACCGAACAGCCCATTTCCGGTGGGCACGAGCAGTGGTACGCCGCGCGACCGGGCCGAGGCGCCGGCGTTGATGCCGGTCATGCGGCTGAGCGGCATGCA
>DMKW01000023.1:0-4785 GCA_003454135.1 Microbacteriaceae bacterium | reverse complement strand
CAGTCGAGGCCCGTGATCTCGAGGCCTAGGCCCACGATGGACGACACGACGCCGACCCGCTCGGGGCGCGCGGCCGCGAGCGCCGCGCGGAAGCGCTGCGGGTGCGGTCGGAAGGCGACGCTCACGATCCCTCCCCAGAGAGTGCGGCCTTTGCGCGCGCAAGCGCGGTGGAAACCCTGGCGTCGAGGTAGCCGACGGCGAACTCGGTGACCGCGTCACCGCGCGCAAGCGACTCGTCGGCCGCGAAGGCCACCCCGGTCGCGGCGATCGCGGCGATCGCGGAATCGTCGAGTGCGGAGAGGTCCACGGGGTTCATCCGCACGACGTGTACCGTCTTCGCGTCTACCCCGCCGAGCGCTCGTGCGACCGCGGTGCGTGCGGAGGTTCCGTCGCGGCTGAGCTCCGAACCGATGATCGCTTCGGCGAGCTCGATCGCCGAGGCAGCGATCGCGTCCTGGGAGAGCTCGATCACCGGCACGGTGCGTTCCTCGAGGGCGCGCGCCGCGGCGGTGAGGACGGCGACGGCCCGGTCCACTCGGGCCCGGCCGTGCAGCATGGACGCTTCATGCTCCGCGTCGAGCCGGGCCGTGCGCTCGGCGATCTCCTGGCTCGCCGCGCGCAGGCCGGCCGCGTAGCCGGCGGCGTGCCCGCTCGCGCGGGCCTGCACGTCGAACGGGTCGGTATCGTCGCTGCGGAGCGCGGGAAAGGTCACGCGGGAGAACTCGGTGTCAATCGACATAGTCGTCCTCGTCGCCACGCTGAACGGTGATGATGCCCTGGGCCTCGAGGTCGCGGATGGCGCGCACCACTTCGGCCCTCGCCTCCTCCACCTGGGTAATGCGAACCGGGCCGAGGGCCTGGATCTCGTCTTCGAGGATCTCCTTGTTGCGCTCGGAGATGTTTGCGCGAATCACCTCGGTGACGGCCTCCGGAGAACCCTTCATGGCGATCGCGAGCACGGCCGCGTCGATGCCGCGCAGCACCTGCTGCACGTCTTTGCGCTCGAACTTGACAAGGTCGGCGAAGGTCAGCATGCGCGAACGCACCTCTTCGGCGAGCTGGGGGTCGAGGCCATCGAGGCCGTCGAGCACCGCGCGCTCTGTCGATACGTCGGAGCGGTTGATGATCTCGACGAGGGGCTGGATGCCGCCGACGACATCCATGCTCTCGCGCGACGTCACAACGGCGCTCGCGCGCTGCTTGAGGTTGTCGGCGACGATCCGCACGGCCTCCGGGGCCGCGGTGCCCATCGTGCCGATTGCTTGCGCGACATCGGTGCGCAACTGCGGGTCGAGGGCGGAGAGCACGGGCGAGGCGCGCTCGGGACGCAAGTGGGCCAGCACGAGGGCGATCGTCTGGGGAAGCTCCCCGTCCAGGAGCGTGATGAGCTGGCCTGGCTCGGCGGTGTCGAGAAACTCGAAGGCACGGCCGGCCATGGATGACGCCACGCGGTTCATGACGCCCGCCGCGCGCTCGGAGCCGAACGAGGCCTCGAGCAGCCCAGCGGCGAAATCCTTGCCGCCGCGCGCGGTGCGGCCGCCCTTGATCGTGAGTTCGTGGAATTCCCCGATCGTGCGCTCGGCCACCGAGGTGTCGACGCGCCGCAGGCGGATAATCTCCGCCGCGATCTCCTCTGCCTCGGCGTCGTTGAATTGCTTCATGACGTCCGCGGCGCGCAGCGGATCCATGTTCATGAGAACGATGGCGACCTTCTGGGTGCCGGTCAGCACGCCGACGGCATCGCTCATGCCGGCTGCCTGTCGTCCATCAGGCCGCGCAGGAAGTCGGCGGTGCGCTGCGGGTCTTTCGCGGCGAGCGCGTCGATCTCCGCCCGCTTGCGGTCGTTGTCGCCCGGCTCCAGCGGCGGCACCTGAGTGTAGGTGAGCGAGGCGGGAGCCGGCGCCGAGAGGGCGATCGGCATGGTCTGGTCGTTCATCATTGCGCGCATCTCGGCGAGCTCGCCCATGTCCCGCAGCTCCTGCTCCTCCTCGTTGCGGCGACGCAGTCGGCGGGCGATCAGGAAGAGCGCGACGGTCGCGGGAATGGCGATGCCGAAGATGGTGATCGCCGTGCGGATGATGCCGGCCGTGCGGTCGGCGGCGGCGGCGGCATCCGCTGCGGCGAGCGCCTTCGCGGCCTGTACCGCCCCGACCTTGTTGAACGACACGACCTCCACGGCGACCTGGTCGCCGCGCGTCTTGTCGATGCCGGCCGCCGCGTTGATGAGCGCCTTGACGTTGGCGATGTTGAGACCGGATGCGACGCTCGAGTTGAGGGCCACCGATACCGTCTGGCGCGTGATCGCGCCGGCCGGAATGGTGGTGGACTCGGTTACCTTGTTGATGGCGTTGTTCTTGGTGACCGATTGAGACGTGACCGTGCCGCTCGTCTGGACACCGCTCGGAACGGCGATGTTGTCCGGTCCGAGCACGCCGGTGCTCGAACTCGAGCCACCGGCGGCACCGCCGGTGGCGTCGCTCGAGAACGACACGTTGAGCGATGGCGCGTCGGTGGGTGACGTGAACGTCTCCTCGGTGCGCTGGCCCGAGTTCTGGCTCATATCGGCCGCGACGACGACCGTGGCGTTGCCGGGGCCGACGACCTTGTCTAGCATCGCCTGCACCGAGGAGCGCACGCGGGACTCGTAGTCGGAGGCGACCTTGCCCTCGGCGCCCGACGCACCGACCCCCGCCGCGGAGAGCACGATGCCCTGCGCGTCGATCACCGAAACGTCGCTCGCCTTCATGCCTTCGATCGAGGCCGAGGTGAGGTGCACAATGGCCTGAACCTGGTCGTCGTTGAGGGTCACGCCATTCTCGGTCGCGATGAACACCGACGCGGTCGGGTCGGTCTTCTCCGAGACGAAGACGGTGTCCTTCGGGATCGCGAGTTGCACGGAGGCGGTCTTGACGCCCTTCATGGCTTCGATCGTGTTGGCGAGCTCACCCTCGAGCGCTCGCTTGTACGTGACGTTCTGCTGGAACTCGGATGCCGTGACGCCCATCTTGTCGAGCAGCGAGTACCCGCCGGTGGTCGACGACGGCAGCCCGGCGGCCGCGGCCTTGAGACGCTCGTCGTAGACGTTGGCCTCCGGCACCATGATCGTGCCGCCGCCGTTCGTGATCTCGTACTCCACCCCGTCGGTGCGCAGCTGCTCCACAATGGTGTTGGCGTCGGTGGCGCTGAGCCCCGAGAACAGCGGCGTGTACGACGGCTTCGTGATCCAGAATGTGAGCGCGACGATTCCGAGGGTGAGCACGGCGACGCCGATGATCGCGACGGTGCGCTGGGCGATCGTGAACTCGCGGATGGTGTGCGCGAGGCGCCGCAGCGCCGAAGTGACCTGGGTTGGCATCAGGACTGCATCCTCATGATCTCGTTGAACGCATCGACGCCCTTGTTGCGCACGGCTGCGACGAGCTCGAGGGTGACCTGGGCGCGGGTCGAGGCGATCGTCGCGTTGTGGATGTCGTCGAGGTTGCCGGTGACGGCCTTGATCGCGAGATCATTCGAGATGGACTGCTGCTGCTGGAGCCCGTCGACGGCGCTCGACAGCTCGGTGGCGAACCCCGACGCGCTCGTCGACGTCGTGCCGGAGACGGGGGGAAGGTAGCCGGTGCCGGTTACGCCCTGCACCGAGGTGATTCCTGCGACGTTGATCAACTGCGTCCGATCTGGAGTGCTGCCTGGTAAGTCTCTTTCGCGCGGTCGACGACCGCGGCGTTCGCCTGGTAGCCGCGTTGGGCCATGATGAGCTGGCCCATCTGCGAGGCGAGGTCGATGTCTGGGTAGCGCACGTAGCCCTCCTTGTCGGCGAGCGGGTTGGCCGGCTCGTAGACGAGACGCCCCACCGCACTGCCGTAGGCCGCTCCCGTGACGTAGACGCCGGAGGTGCCTTCGCCCTCCTGGGCCACAATGTAGCGCGCCTGGAAAGCCGCGCCATTCGTCGGCTTGGCGGTGTTGACGTTGGCGATGTTGTCGGCCACGGCGTCGAGCCACTTGCGATGCAGCGTGAGCCCCGTGCCGGCGATGCCGATCGCGTCGAAGGTCATCAGCTCGTCCTGATCGCGGCGCGAAGGGCGGCGAACTCGTTGCCGGCGGCCTGGCTCGCGAACTGATAGCGCAAGACCGTGTCGATGTTGGACAGCGTCTCGGTGTCGAGATTGACGTTGTTGCCGTTGAGCTGGGTCGGCTCGAGCGACCGCTTGACGACCGCGGTGACGTGCCCGTTGCCTGCCTCGACCGACTTCGCGAGAGCGTCCTCGAACACGACGCGCTTGGCGTGGTAGTTGGGGGTGTTGACGTTCGCGATGTTGTTGGCGATCGTCCGTTGGCGCAGGGCCAGACCGTCCAGGGCGCTGTTGAGCGCGGCGGAAGTAACCGATTCGAGCACAGTCGTCCGTTTCGTCGTTGAGGACAATACGGCCGATCCGTGGCCTTCCGATGAGCGATCCGTGCTCGTGTACAACTAGCTATCGGCCGCTCGTAATCGAGCGTTAGGAGTTAGCCCCAAAAGGGGGGTCAGCTCGTGACGTCGAGGTAGGCGGCGGTGTCGCCGGGATGCGCCGGCGGAACGGCCTCGATCGCGGCGAGGTGCCTTCCGGTCACTCTCTTACGCTCTTCGAGGGCTTCGATGGATTCGCGTTGCTCGCCAAGGATGCGGTTGGCGCGCGAGCGGAGATCGGCCGGCATCGGTCCGAGGTAGGTCGGCATGACCCACACCGGTGGCCCGCCCACATCGTCTCCCGGGTTGGGAGCGGGGGACTTGGCCGCGGCGATACTCGC
>DMKW01000071.1 GCA_003454135.1 Microbacteriaceae bacterium | reverse complement strand
GCTGGCGAGTAGCCGGAGTTGGAACCTGTAGTCCATCGAGGCGGTACTTCTTTTCTGGTGAGGTGGTACTGGCGGCGAGATAGTGCGGCCCGCCGCCAGCACGACCGGTTGTGGTTATTCCCAGTGGTTGCTGTCGGCGCGGGCGTTGTCGTCGCGGATCTTGCGCATATCGACGCGGCCCAGGTTGATGGTTCGAGAATGGTTCGCCAGGCGGTTCACGATCGAGTCCGCAGCCACCCGATCCGGAAGTGCTTCAACCCAGTAGGCCGGTCCGGATTGCGACGCGATCAGCGTGGGTAGGCGGTGTTCCCGGTTCGCCAACACCGCGAAGAGATCGTTGGCGGCGTCGCTGTCGATGCCGACGGTGAGGAAGTCGTCAATGATGAGCAGGTCGACGTCGGAGAGCTCGTTGAGCAGTTTTTGGTGGGCGATGCCATCGCCTCGGCTGATGATCAGCCGACGGGCGAGGTCGTCCATCCGCGCGTAGGTGACGGTGTGTTCATTCAGGCAGGCGCTGATCCCGATCGCGCAAGCAAGATAGCTTTTGCCGCCGCCGCTGGGCGAGATGATCAGCAGATTCATCGGATCGGCCCTCCAGTCGTGGGCGGCATAACGGCGCATCCGAACGGGCGTGATGCCGCGGCCGTCGCGGTAGTCAAGTTCCGCGACCGACGCGGTGGGGATGGGGAACTTTGCCTGCCTGATGAGTTTCTCGACCCGGCTGTGTTGGCGCTGCTCGAGCGCGTAATCAATCGCCGTCAGGAACAGTTGTTCCGGAGTGAGGGTGTCGTTGGACTCATCGCCGATGAGTTCCTCGAACCGGGTCGCGACGTGGGTCACGCGCAGCGCCCGGAACTTGTCGTAATCGATGCTGGTGAACATCAGATCACCTCCTCGTCGCGGGCGTAGTGGGAAGCATCGCGAACATAGACATCCGGGAAGGTCTCGCGGAAGGTGACGGTGCTGGCCGGTTTGCGTGTCGACGCCGCCGGGATCAGAGGGCCGGACCGTTTGCTGTCGCTGTCGATCGCCGCCATCAGCCGTTTCAACGTCGAATACGTCGCATAACCGCGCTGGTTGACCAGCTCCTGGCAGGTCGCCTCCAGCCGTCCCCGGTTGCGTTTGCCCAGCTGCTCGAGGATGTTCTGGCAATCCAGATACCCTTGCGCCTCAATCCTTTGCCGATCGAGGATCTGCTCAATCACGGTCACTGTCGCCGGCCCGAAGGACCGGGCCCGGTCCACGAACCAACGCCGGGACCACAGCCCCTCGATGTTGCGGTGCTGGGTGGGAACGTGTTCCGGGAGAGTGGAGTATTGGCCCTTGCGGCCCTGCTGTCGGGGATGTTCGCAGACGATGTCCTGCCCGTCGAAGACCGTCACCCGTGAAGACGTCAGTCGAACCCGCAGTAGTCGCCCGGCCAGGGCGAACGGGACCGAGTAGTGCTGCCAGTCGCAGCTGAGGTGGTAGTTGCGGCCGACTTTCAGTTCTTTCCATTCAACTTCCTCGAACCGGTCCACTGGCAGCGGGGCGAGCTGGGCGGCTTCCTCAGCCTCGAACACTTCCCACCGGGTGGTGTCGTTCGCGCGGCGGATATCGTGGTTGATCTCCCGCACCCGCTCTTCGATCTCTGCGTTCAGCTCGCTGACGGAGGTGAAGCCCTCCTCGGCGAGGTAGCCGATGATGCGTTTGTTCACGACGTTCACAGCTGATTCCACGGCTGCTTTGTCGCGGGGGCGGCGAACACGGGCGGGAACGACGGCGGTGCCGTAGTGGTCGGCGAGTTGCTGGTAGCGGGCGTTGACGATCCGCTCCGCATCTCCCTGGGTGCGCCGGTGGGTGGCGGTGGTGGGGTTGTCCGGCACGAGGATCTGCGGGACGCCGCCGAAGAAGGAGAATGCCCGAACGTGGGCATCGAGCCAGGCCTCGGACTTCATGTTCGTCGTCGCGTGACAAAACAACACCCCCGAAAACGGCAGCACCGCGAGGAACAGATAGGCGCGGGTGATCTCACCGCTGACCGCGTCGGTCAGGTCGATCGTGTCGCCGGCCCAGTCGATAAGCATCGCCCGGCCGGGCTCGTGCTGCAATGTTGCGACCAGGTCGTTGACTCGCAGGTGTTCACCGAACAAGTGGCAGTACTGCGCATACCCATACTTCTTCGAGGGTCCGCTGGCGCCGACATACTTCCGCCAACCCTGCTGCAAAGTGAAATGGCGATTAGCTTTCATCGACCGGAGCACGGCGGCGAAGTCGGGGGTCTCGTACTCGTCGGACACCCGTTTGCGTCCGTCGGGAAACAAAGTCTGAATGTCGGTGTCGGTCATTGACTCCATCGATCCCGCTGTGATGCCGCGGGATGCAATGGTCTTCTTCACCGTCGAGATGTCGCGCCGGGAACACCCGACGACGTCAACGATCTCGTTATAGCTGCGCTCCTGGAGCACGAGCTCCATGATCTTCCGGTAGTTGGCCATACTGCCTCCGTCTCGTCGAAGCAGCGACACAGTCGTGCCCCCGCTGGGACCAGAAAATCGGATACTTCAGGCAGTACCAACTACCCAGAACCAGGGGTACCAACAACGTGGACTAGCAGTTCCAACAACGGCTACTCGCCA
>DMKW01000061.1:26703-26951 GCA_003454135.1 Microbacteriaceae bacterium | reverse complement strand
TACGGCGACCACCGAGATCTACACAGAGTAGATCGTCGGCAGCGTCAGATGTGTATAAGAGACAGGCAGTACACGTCGGTGGACCGCGAGCAGTTGCTCGCATACAAGGAGAGCCCGCAGGGCGCCATCGTGCACGTCGGCATCAACGAGGCTGGCGGGTTTGCGGCGTTCACCGCGGCCGGCACGTCGTACTCGACCCACGGCGAGCCCCTGATCCCGGTCTACGTCTTCTACTCGATGTTCGGCTT
>DMKW01000061.1:23008-26664 GCA_003454135.1 Microbacteriaceae bacterium | reverse complement strand
GGCATCAACGAAGCCGGTGCCGTGGCAGCGTTCACCGCCGCGGGAACGTCCTACGCCACCCATGGCGTACCGCTGATCCCCGTCTACGTGTTCTACTCGATGTTCGGCTTCCAGCGCACGGGTGACGCCATGTGGGCGGCCGGCGACCAGATGGCCCGCGGATTCATCGTTGGCGCAACCGCCGGCCGAACGACGCTCACCGGCGAGGGGCTCCAGCACGCGGATGGCCACTCGATCGTGCTCGCTGCGACCAACCCGGCCGTCGTGTCGTACGACGCCGCCTACGGATACGAGCTCGGCCACATCGTCAAGGCCGGCCTGGAGCGCATGTACGGCGGGCGTCATCCCAACCCCAACGTCATGTACTACCTCACCGTGTACAACGAGCCGATCGTGCAGCCGGCCGAGCCGGAAGTTCTGGATGTGGACGGCCTGCTCAAGGGCATCTACCTGCTGCGCCAGGCCACGCCGCGGGACGCGCAGGGACCGACCGGTCCAAAGACCCAGCTGCTCGCATCGGGTGTCGCGGTGCCGTGGGCACTCGAGGCCCAGCAGTTGCTCGCCGACGACTGGAACGTGTCCGCCGACGTCTGGTCGGTCACGTCCTGGACGGAGCTGCGCCGCGAGGGTATGGCCGTGGAGCAGGAGAACTTCCTCAACCCGAACGGCGAGAAGCGCGTGCCGTACATCACGCAGAGGCTCGCCGGTGCGGCCGGACCGTTCGTGGCCGTCACCGACTTCATGCACGCCGTTCCCGACCAGATCCGTCAGTTCGTGCCCGGCGACTTCGCGACGCTCGGCGCTGACGACTTCGGGTTCTCCGACACGCGAGCCGCCGCTCGACGGTTCTTCAAAATCGACGGACCATCGGTGGTCGTGCGCGCGCTCGAGCTTCTCGTGGCTCGCGGCGAACTCGACCCGAGCATCCCGCAGCAGGCCATCGACCGCTACCAGCTGCTCGATGTGACGGCTGGCACGACCGGTTCGGCCGGCGGCGAGAGCTAGGGCGTCCGGCTCGACGACGAATGGCACCGGTGGCGAAGACTAAAGAGCAGACGCTCGCGTGGCTCCGGGCTATCTCCGGAGAGCTAGCCACCGCGACGCTGAAGCGACTCGACGACACGCTGCCCTGGTACGGCGAAATGCCTCCGGGGCGGCGGTCGGCGGTGGGGCTCGTCGCCCAGGCGGGCATCACCTCGTTCATCCACTGGTTCGACGAGCCCACTTCCACCCCCTGGATCGCCGCCGACGTGTTCGGCGCCGCGCCACGCGAGCTCTTGCGCTCGGTGAGCCTCACCCAGACGCTCCAGCTGATCAAGGTGACCGTGGAGGTCGTCGAGGAACGCGTGAAGGGCTCGGACGAGTCCGTGCGCGAAGCCATCCTGCTCTATTCGCGCGAAATCGCCTTCGCCGCAGCGGATGTCTACGCCCGGGCCGCCGAGGCGCGCGGGCTGTGGGACGCCCGACTCGAGGCCCTCGTGGTGGACTCGATCCTGAGCGGTGAGTACGACGACGAACTCCCCAGCCGAATCGCCGCCCTGGGCTGGCATGGTCACGGGGAAGTGTCGGTGCTCGTCGGTACCGCGCCCAAAATGCTCGACGTCGACATGTTGCGGCGCACTGCGCGGCACCTCGATGCCGACGTGCTGATCGGCGTGCAGGGAAGCCGCCTCGTGCTCGTGATCGGCCGCGCGCATCCGACTCCATCGGACGACGAACCGGCCGGCGCGACGCTCACGCCGTTCCTCGACATCGCGACTGCTCTCGAGCCTGGCTTCGGCGACGGGCACCTCGTTCTCGGACACGAGGTCCCGAGCCTCGTCGAGGCATCCCGCAGCGCCAAGGCGGCCCTCGCCGGGTTCGCCGTCGCCCGGTCGTGGCGCAACGCCCCGCGGCCGACGCTCGCCGACGACCTGCTCCCCGAACGAGCCCTCGCGGGAGACGCCCTCGCCCGCTCGACGCTCATCAACCGCATCTACAAACCCCTGCAGGCGCACTCGACGGAGCTGCTCGCCACCCTGTGGTGCTACCTCGACAACGGCCGGTCGCTCGAGGCGACGGCGCGAGAACTCTTCGTGCACCCCAACACTGTTCGCTACCGTCTCAAGCGCGTGACCGAGGTGATCGGCTGGGACGCGACCGGCGCGCGGGAGTCGCTCATCCTGCAGGCCGCGCTCATCCTCGGTTCCATCGCGGAGCCGGACGGACCGCTCCGCCGCCGTTAGGCTGCTCGTTCGACGCGCCTGGCCAGGGCGACACCCGCCGGTTGCCCGGCGACGATCCTCTGCAAGAGCTCGATGGTCGGCCCGAGGTCCATGCCATCGCTCGCCGCGTCGAGGTCCGCATAGAGGCGCTGTTCGACGAGGCGAACGCCGACCTCAGCCTCGCGACCGTCTTCGGTGAGCGTGAGCGTGACCTGCCGCCGATCGTCGGTCGCGGTGGTTCGCTCGACGAGTCCCGCGGCGACGAGGCGATCCACGAGGCGGCTCGGATTCGTTCCGCTCTCGCAGACGAGCAGTTCGCCGAGTCCGGTGAGGGTGAGCGGCTCGTGGTCGTGCAGAATCCGCAGCACCTCCGATTGCGACGGCGTGAGCCCGAGCGATCGCAGGTTCTGGGTGAGACGTCGGTTGCCCTCCCTCTGCGCGGCGAGCACGAGGTAGCGCACAAGCTCGGCCTGCCTCACGATGCGGCGCCCCGCTCGAGCGCCCGCGCCAGCAGCCTCGAGGCAGCGGGATCGTGGGCGGCGAGGATCACCAGGTCGGGGTAGCGCTGCTTGAGCGCATTGACCGCCCTGGTCGAGCGCCCGAGCCCTCGCTTCCTGCCGACTCCCGGCACGCGTTCGGCGGCGAGACGGTCGACGTCGTAGGTGAGGTCTCCCACGAACAGCATGGGCGGCATCCCGTGCTGGCGCAGCAACAGCGAGAGCGAGCCGGGGGTGTGGCCGGGCGTCGGAAGCAGCACGAGACTCCCGTCGCCGAAGATGTCGTGTTGCTCGGTAAACGGCGCGATCGTTGCGTCGCCCGCGGGGGCCGGCGTCACGAGCGTCCACCGGAGGCCCGGGAGCCGGATGTGGCGCTCGAGCAGTCCATTGAGTTCCGCGAACCGGCCGTCGAGTTCCGCCCACTCCGCCGCACTCACGAGGATCTCGGCGTCGGCGAGCTCCGACAGGCCTCCGATGTGGTCCTGGTGGAGGTGCGAGAGCACGACGGTGTGCACGTCGCGCGGTTCCCTGCCGAGCGCCCGCAACTTCTCCGTGAGCGTCTCGTCGGCCCCGATCGCAAATTGCGCGAGCCGCGAATAGAGTCGCCCGATGATGCCGTGGGGGAAGTATTCGGGGTCGGTGACCGAGCGGCGGTCCTGACCGGTGTCGAACAACACCACGCCGTTCTCGTGCTCGATCACGTAGACGTTGATTGGCCGAGGCGTCGTCCACGCGTGGGACGTCAGCAGCCACCACAGCATCGGCGACCCCGTCGACTCCACGTGCTGGGGCCTGATCCGCACGTTTCCCGTGCTCACGACCGAGACGCGACTGATGGGTTTCACGGCAACCCCTTTTGTATGATACGACATTCAATGTCGTATCATTTATATCACATCCCGTCCCGCTCGCCCTTCCGAAATCCATGCGGTTCGGGCGACACTCCGCCCGCCGC
>DMKW01000061.1:5281-22820 GCA_003454135.1 Microbacteriaceae bacterium | reverse complement strand
TATTGGTGCGGTTCTACAACCCGGGGCGTGCTCGAGGGCACGATACTTGATAAGTGATTGTCGTCGTCTGCCCGGGTCAGGGCTCGCAAACTCCCGGTTTCCTCTCCCCCTGGATCGCTGAACCGAGATTTCTCGACCACCTCACCGCGATTTCGGATGCCGCCGGCATCGACCTCGTCGCCCACGGCACGGTCTCTGACGCCGACACCATCCGCGATACCGCCGTCGCCCAGCCGCTCATCGTCGCCGCCGGACTGCTCACCCTCTCTGCGCTGCTCGACGGTCGACGCGAACGCATCGGCGGCGTCGCCGGGCATTCTGTCGGCGAGATCACCGCTGCAGCCGCCGCCGGCATCTTGAGCGAACCGGATGCGATGACGCTCGTTCGCGAGCGCGGCGCCGCGATGGCGAAGGCCGCCTCACTCGCCGAGACCGGCATGAGCGCCGTGCTCGGGGGCGACGAGGTGGAGCTGCTGCGGAAGCTCGCCGAACTGGGCCTCGAACCGGCCAACTTCAACGGCGGAGGGCAGATCGTGGTTGCCGGCGAACTCGCGGCGCTCGACGCCCTCAAGGCGAGCCCGCCCGCGGGCGCTCGGGTCATCCCCCTCCAGGTCGCCGGTGCATTCCACACGAGGTATATGACCCCGGCAGTCGAGCGCTTGCGTGAGGTCGCGAACGGCATCGAGGCGCACGATCCAACGCTGCCGATCTGGACCAATCGGGACGGTTCACTCGTTGCAACCGGCGCCGCGTTCGTGCGCCTGCTCGTCGGACAGGTCTCATCGCCGGTACGGTGGGACAAGACCATGGACGCATTCGCGGCCGCTGGCGTCACCGGTGTGATCGAGATCGCCCCAGCCGGAGCGCTCGTCGGCCTCGCGAAACGCGGCCTCAAGGGAGTGCCAACGGTGGCCGTCAAGACCCCCGATGACCTGGCAGCGGCCTTCGAACTGATTGACGGTAACTCATGACCCACCCCGCGCTCCAGCAGTCGCACGGACCGGAGTTCACGCGCATCTACAGCTATGGCGCGGCGCGCGGCGACCGGGTCGTCCCCAACGACGAGCTCATCGGCCCGATCGACTCGAGCGACGAGTGGATCCAGCAGCGCACCGGAATCATCACACGCACTCGGGCGTCGGCCGACGTGCTCGCCGTCGATCTCGCGACGGATGCGGCCCGCGAAGCCATCGAGAAGTCAGGGGTGCCGGCCGACCAGATCGACCTCGTAATCATCGCCACGATCAGCAACGTGCGGCAGACGCCGTCGATGGCGGCCGTGGTTGCCGACCGCGTCGGGTCGAACCCCGCTGCCGCGTACGACACCAACGCGGCCTGCGCCGGCTTCAGCTACGCGGTCACCCAGGCCGACGCCCTCATCCGCTCCGGGGCGGCCCACTACGCGCTCGTGATCGGCGCCGAGAAGCTTTCCGACGTCGTCGACCCGAGCGACCGCTCCATCTCGTTCCTCCTTGGCGACGGCGCGGGAGCCGTCGTGATCGGCCCGAGCGAGACGCCCGGGATCGCTGCCGCCGTCTGGGGATCGGACGGCTCCAAGGCAGACGCGGTCACCATGAACGCCACCCTCACCGAGTTCCGCGACGGCGCCGCGCCGTGGCCGACCCTGCGCCAGGAGGGCCAGACCGTCTTCCGCTGGGCCGTCTGGGACATGGCCAAGGTGGCCAAGCGTGCCCTCGAGGTTGCCGGGATTACTGCAGACGACCTAGCTGCGTTCATCCCCCACCAGGCCAACATGCGCATCATCGACGAGTTCGCCAAGCAGCTGAAGCTGCCGGAGTCCGTCGTCATCGCGCGCGACATCGCCACGACCGGGAACACTTCGGCCGCATCGATTCCGCTTGCGACCCATCGCCTTCTTCAGGAGCACCCCGAACTCAGTGGCGGCCTCGCGCTGCAGATCGGTTTCGGCGCCGGCCTCGTTTTCGGGGCCCAGGTCGTCGTCCTCCCGTAAGATAATCAACGGTCAAACGACACCCCCAAGGAGAAAACACAATGGCATTGTCCACAGAAGAAGTTCTGGCAGGTCTCGCAGAGCTCATCAACGACGAAACCGGCATCGCCACCGACTCGGTCGAGCTGGGCAAGTCGTTCACTGACGACCTGGACATCGACTCCATCTCGATGATGACCATTGTCGTGAACGCAGAAGAGAAGTTCGACGTGAAGATTCCGGACGAAGAGGTCAAGAACCTCAAGACCGTCGGAGATGCCGTGAGCTTCATCGTCGGAGCACAGGGCTAGCCCTCACGCAAGACGCGGCTGGCCAGTCCTGGCCTCTGCCCGGACTGGCCGCGCCCGCTTGACGATGCAGAATCGTTGATCCACAAGAGAGATGCCGTTATGACCAAAAAGATCGTTGTTACCGGGCTGGGCACGACCTCGCCCCTTGGCGGAAACGCCGCGGACACCTGGAAGGCCCTGCTCGACGGGGAATCGGGTGTTCGCTCCCTCGAGCAGGACTGGGTCGAGAAGTACGACCTCCCCGTCACGTTCGCCGGGCAGCTGAAGGTGCCGGCCGCCGACGTGCTCGAACGGATCGAGACCAAGCGTCTCGACCCCGGTAGCCAGTACGCGCTCATCGCGGCGCGCGAGGCCTGGGCGGATGCCGGATCACCCGAGGTCGACCCCGAGCGACTCGGAGTGGACTTCGCCACCGGAATCGGCGGTATCTGGACCCTCGTCGACGCGTGGGAGACCCTGCGCGAACGCGGCCCGCGCCGCGTGCTGCCCATGACAGTGCCCATGCTCATGCCCAACGCCCCGGCCGCGGCGATCAGCATGGCCATCCCATCGCGCGCCTTCGCCCGCACCGTCGTTTCGGCGTGCGCCTCCGGCACCGAGTCCATCACCAACGCCTACGACCATCTGCAGGCCGGCCTCGCGGATGTCGTGATTGCCGGAGGTACGGAGGCGGCAGTTCACCCGCTGCCCCTTGCCTCCTTCGCCGCCATGCAGGCGCTCTCGAAGCGCAACGACTCTCCGGCCACCGCGTCACGCCCGTACGACGTGAGCCGCGACGGCTTCGTTCTCGGCGAGGGCGCCGGCGCCATCGTGCTCGAGACCGAAGAGCACGCCATCGCCCGCGGTGCACGCATCTACGCCGAGCTCGCCGGCGGTTCGGTCACAAGCGACTCGTACCACATCACCGCCCCCGACCCGCATGGCTCCGCCGCGGCCCGCGCGATGCTCGGGGCGCTCGCCCAGGCCGGCGCGACCATCAACGATGTCACCCACATCAACGCGCATGCGACAAGCACGCCCGTCGGCGACATCGCCGAGTACAAGGCGCTCCTGCACGTGTTCGGCGACCTCCTGCCGCGCATCCCCGTCTCAGCCACCAAGGCGGCCACCGGCCACCTGCTCGGCGGCACGGGAGCCCTCGAGGCGATCTTCACGATCCTCGCGCTGCACCACCGCACCGCCCCCACCACGATCAACCTCACCGAACAGGATCCGAAGATCCCGCTCGACGTCGTCACCTCGCCGCGCGCGCTCGGCGACGGACCGCTGCTCGCGTTGAGCAACTCATTCGGATTTGGCGGCCATAACGCCGTCCTCGCCTTCAGGAGTGTTTAGCCGGGAAAACCCCGCGTTCCCCATGCACATTGCCATAGTCAGCGACTACTACTTCGACTACGTCGGAGGCGCGCAGACCTCGATGCGACAGCAGAAGCTTGCCCTCGAGGAGGCTGGCCACACCGTTCTGATCGTGTCCCCCGCCCGCGGCGCCACCGGGCCGCGCTACCAGCACGTGGCCGACGGACTGCAGATCAGGCCGCTCTTCCGGCTGCCGGTGCTCGATCTCGCGGTCATACCGAACGGCCCGACGAACGTGCGCGCGCTCGAGAAGTACCTGCGCGACGAGCGCATCGATGTCGTGCACGTGCAGACGGAGTTTGGGCTCGCCCACGTGGCCGACGCCGCGGCCGCCAACATCGGAATTCCGCTCGTGCACACCGTGCACAGCTTCTATTGGGCGAGCGAGGGGCCCCCGCAGGCCTCCGTGGCGTGGTTTCTGCGCTGGGCGCTGCAAAAGGCCATCAACGACACCATTCCCAACCTGCTCTTCACCCCGCGCAAGACCGACAACCTACTGCGCAATCTCGTGCTCGCCATGGCACGCAAGGCAAAGCGGGTCGTGTCTCCGTCTGCGCACCAGGCCGCCGACCTGAGGGACGCCGGGGTCACCGGGGACATCTTCGTGATCCCGAACCCCATCGCCACGCCCGATGTGCCATCGAACACCCTCACGCTCGCGCCCGGGCAGAAGCCTCGCTTCCTCTGGGTCGCGCGCTGCGAACCGGTCAAACGGCCGCTCCCCTTCGCGCGCGCGGTGATCGATGCACTCCGCCGCACTGACAACGGCTTCACAGTGGACTTCGTCGGTGAGGGCTCGGACCTCGCCGCCCTCAAGCGCCTGACGACCGGACATCCGGAGATCCACATCCAGGGCGCCCTCCCCCATGACGAGGTGATCGAACTCATGGACGCCTCCTCGGCGATAGCCCTCACCTCCCTCGGCTTCGATAACCAGCCGATGACGATCGCCGAAGCGGTGAGCCGGGAACGCGGAGTGCTCTACTGCGACCCCAAGCTCAGCGAGGGACTGCACAATTCGGGGTTCCTCGCGAAGACGCCGGATGACGCCGGGCTCGCGGATGCGCTCGTCGCTCTCGTGACGACTCCGTCGCTGCTCGTGGACCTCTCCCGGGGTGCCGTGATCGACCGGGAGCTGTTCTCCCCGACGCGGTACGTCGAACGCATCACTAAGGTCTACCGGGCCTAGCTGTACTGCCTAGCCGACCTTGTGCAGCCAGACCACCTGGTTGGTGTCGCTCGCGTGCCGGAACGCCTCGAGTTCGTCGTCCCAGGCCTGCCCGAGGGCGAGACGCAGCTCGCGGTGGAGCTCGAATGCATCGGAACCCGCGATCTCCATGGCGTACCGGATGCGATCTTCGGGGATCACGACGTTGCCCACCGTGTCGGTCTGGGCGAAGAAGATGCCGAGATCCGGCGTGTGCAGCCAACGTCCACCGTCACTGCCGGGGGTCGCATCCTCCGTCACCTCAAATCGGAGGTGCTCCCAGCCGCGCAGCGTCGATGCGATCGCCGCACCGGTGCCCTGCAGGCCTTCCCAGTAGAACTCGGTGCGCATGGAGCCCTTGAGCACCGGCTGCTCCACCCACTGGAAGTTCACGGCACGGTCGAGGGCGCCCCCTGCTGCCCACTCGATGTGGGGGCAGAGCGCGCGAGGAGAGGAGTGCACATAGAGCACTCCGCGTGCCATCGCGGCACTTTTAGGGTCGACACTGTTGTGATCAGTGAGACCGGCATTGTGTGCAGCCACGATAACTCCATTCCGTTGAGGTGCGACTTCCCCATCGACCTCGGAATGGATTCTGCGTGCTGCGTATGAAATTGACGGCGAACCGTTGGGCCAATTATTGCCGATTGCGCCGTGAAATAACAACTGTGTCATTTCTGCGACTTCGTGTCGCGTGCGGCATTCCCTATACTCGGTATGACTTTGAACGCTGTGAGGGGGGTTGCATGTCCGTGCGGGAAGGCATCCTCGCGATCCTCACCCTCGGTCCCGCGTACGGGCTTCAGCTGCACTCGGAGCTCGCGAGCCGGGCACCCCATCGCAAGCCCGTCAACGTCGGCCAGATCTACGGAACCCTCGAGCGGCTGTCCAAACAGGGCCTCATCGAACCGGCCGGAACGACGGATGACGCCCTCCCCCTCTATCGCCTCACGGCCGGGGGGCGGGAAGAATCGGGCACCTGGATGCGCCGCCCCACCGTAGATGCCCTGCCCGAGTGGACGGAGATGCTCGACCAGGTGCTCATCACGAGTTCGATCGATGCCCACGCGGCCAAGTCCGTGGCCGAGGACTACCGCCGGTGGTGGGAGGGCGACCTCGCCCGAACACGCACGCCCATGATCGACGGCTCGGTGACGACCGAGGCGCACCTGGCCCGCGTCGCACGAGAGGCGCAGGCGGTAGCGGCCATCGCCTGGCTCGGTTCGGCGATCGCCGCCCTCTCCGACTACGACTCCTCGCGCGCACTCTCCGACGTGCGGCCGAAGCGCGGGCGCAAGGCCCGCGTGTAGCGCCACCCCGCCTACTTTGCCTGCCCGTAGTTGTCCACCACGACGACGGTCAGCGGAAACGTCACGGGCATCGCGCCGAACATGAGCGTGCCGGCGTCCGCCGCAGCGCTTCGCACTGCCGCTTCGACCTCGGCGGCGAGCTCGGCCGGGCAGTGCACGACGACCTCGTCGTGCATGAAAAACACGAGGTGCGGCGACCCGGTGATCCATCGGCCGCCGCCGATCTCGTGCAGGCGACCGCGCAGGCCGGCCATCCAACACAAGGCCCACTCTGCAGCGCTGCCCTGCACCACGAAGTTGCGGGTGAAGCGCCCCCATCCCCTCGCTTGTCCGCGCGCACGGCTCGCGTCGGCATCCGTCGCCGTCTCGCCGTAGGCGTCCGCCTGGATTTCGCGCCATTGCGCTCCGGGGCGAGGCGAGCTCCGGCCGAGTCGCGTCGTGACGATCTCGCCCTTCTCCCCGGCCCGCGCGGCCTCTTCGACGAGGCCGATGGCTCGGGGATAGGCGCGGGTGAGCGCCGGCATGAGCCGCCCGCTCTCCCCCGTCGTCGCCCCGTACATGGCCCCGAGCATGGCGACCTTAGCCTGGTCCCTCGTCTCGACGGCGCCGCTCGCGACGATTCCCGCGTAGAGGTCGCCGGCGCTCCCGGCCTCGGCCATGCCGCGGTCGCCCGACATTGCGGCGAGGATGCGCGGCTCGAGCTGGGCGGCGTCCGCCACGACAAACTTCCAGTCGGGATCCGCGATGACGGCGCCGCGAATCTGCTTCGGCAGCTGGAGCGCTCCCCCGCCTCCCTTGCTCGCCCAGCGCCCGGTCACCACCCCACCCGGCACGTAGTCGGGATGGAACCGGCCGTCTCGCACGTTCGTGTCGAGCCAGTTCCAGCCGTTCGCTGCGAGCAGCCGCGCGAGCTTCTTGTACTCGAGCAGCGGCTCGATGGCCGGATGCGTGAGTTTCTTGAGCTCCCACGACCTCGTCGACTTGACCATGAGCCCGGCCACCCCGAGGGCCTTGAGCAGGTCGGTGGGCGAATCCGGGTTGAGGTGGGGCGCGTCGAGCGCGTGGCGCAGTCGGGCGAGCACGGCGTCGAGCAGCTCTGGGCGCTGTCCATCCGGCGGGCGCGGTCCGAGGTAGGCGGTGAGCGTTTTGTCGTGCACCTCTGCGCTCCACGGAAGGCCCGCGAAGCGGATCTCGGCCGCGACGAGCGCGCCAGCGGATTCGGCCGCGAGGAGCAGGCCGATGCGTGCGGGTTCCGCAGCCTCCGCGATGGCCTCGCGCTGCAGTGCGAACTCAGCCAGGGTGTCTTCCGCGACGGCGGGTTCCTCTGGCTCGTCCAGGTCGAACAGCGCGTGCTGGTCGCGCCGTTCGATGGCCTCTGGCGTCGCCCTGTCCCACGAGCTCGGCGCCGAACGAGCGAGCGCGGATGCGACGGTCAGTGCCGAATTCCGCAGGATGACGTGCGAGAGCCGCAGGTCCACGCAGCGCTCGATGCGCACGCCGGCCGCGAGTAGCGGCGGGTACCACTTGCTCGTGTCGTCCCACACCCACCGCGGGTGATCTGCCTCGAGAACGGCCACCTCGCCGGCGAGCCGGGTCGCATCGACGGCGCGAGGATCACCGCTCGCTCGACCATCGTCCTCGATCGACTGAAGCGTTGGGCCTTCTGGCGCGGAGAACAGGACGACGTGCACGCTCCCAGTCTGCCGCCTGCCCGCGACATCCGCGGCCTCCAGCAGTTCTAGGCGAACGGCGCAGCAGTCTCCATCAGGCGCGACCTGATCATGAACCGCACGCCCTCGGGCGCCTCGACGGAGAACCCGCTGCCCCTGCCCTTCACGACGTCGACCGAGAGGAAGGTGTGGCTCCAGTAGGCGAACTGCTCCGCCGACATCCAGAAGTCGATCACCTGCGGCTCGCCACCGGGCGGCGCGATGTCGAAGCGGCCGAGCAGCACGTCCTGGTCGGACGTGAGGAAGTCCCCGGCGGGAAAGCACATCGGGCTCGACCCGTCACAGCATCCGCCCGACTGATGGAACATGAGCGGCCCGTACTGGTGCCACAGCGAGCGAAGCAGCTCGACCGCCACGGGCAGCAACTCGACGCGCGGGATCGTCTCCCCGGGCACGGTGACGCTCGCGGCCACGGTTTCGACGACAGACATCCTCGTCCTTTCTCGCTGAAGCTAGTGTGCACCCGTCGCGGAACAGGGTGCCGGTCGCGACCCGAACGCCACCGGCACCCAAGACTGAGTCGGTTAGAAGAAGCCCAGCTTCTCCTCTGAATACGACACGAGCAGGTTCTTGGTCTGCTGGTAGTGGTCGAGCGCGAGCCGGCTGTTCTCCCGACCGATTCCCGAGCTCTTATACCCACCGAATGCGGCGCCAGCGGGGTATGCGTGGTAATTGTTCACCCACACGCGACCGGCCTGGATGTCGCGCCCCGCGCGGTACGCAATGTTGCCGTTGCGCGACCAGACGCCCGCGCCCAGTCCGTAGAGGGTGTCATTGGCGATCGCAATGCCGTCGTCGTATCCATCGAAGCTCGTGACGGCGAGAACCGGCCCGAAGATCTCCTCCTGGAAGAGTCGCATCTTGTTGTGGCCCTCGAAGATGGTCGGCTGCACGTAATAGCCCTCGCTGAGGTCGCCGCCGAGATCGGCTCGTTCGCCGCCGAGCAGCAGCTTCGCGCCCTCCTGCTTGCCGATGTCGATGTAGCTCAGGATCTTCTCGAGCTGATCGTTCGACGCCTGCGCGCCGACCATCGTGTCGGTGTCGAGCGGGTTGCCCTGCACCGCGAGGGAGGTGCGCTTGACCGCGTCGCCGAGGAATTTGTCGTAGATCGGCTTCTCGATCAGCGCGCGGCTCGGTGCCGTGCAGACCTCGCCCTGGTTGAAGGCGAAGAGAGCGAAGCCCTCCTGCGCCTTGTCGTAGAACGAGTCATCCGCATCCGCCACGTCTTTGAAGAACAGGTTCGGGCTCTTTCCACCGAGCTCGAGGGTCGCCGGGATGATGTTGGCGCTCGCGTACTGCAGGATGAGCCGGCCGGTCGTGGTCTCGCCGGTGAACGCGATCTTGCGGATACGCGGGCTCGACGCGAGCGGCTTGCCCGCTTCGACTCCAAATCCGTTGACGATGTTGACGACCCCCGGCGGCAGGATGTCCCCGATGAGCTCGATGAGAACGAGGATCGACACCGGCGTCTGCTCTGCCGGCTTGAGCACGATCGCGTTGCCCGCCGCGAGGGCCGGTGCAAGCTTCCACACGGCCATGAGGATGGGGAAGTTCCACGGGATGATCTGCCCGACCACGCCGAGCGGCTCGTGGTAGTGGTAGGCCGTCATATCGCCGTCCATCTCGGCGAAGCTGCCCTCCTGGGCACGGATCGCCGCGGCGAAATAGCGGAAGTGGTCGGCGGCGAGGGGGATGTCGGCGTTGAGCGTCTCGCGCACCGCCTTGCCGTTATCCCAGGTCTCGGCGAGGGCGAGCAACTCGGTATTCGCGTCGATCACGTCGGCGACGCGGTTGAGCACGGCTGCACGCTGAGTGGCACTTGCCTTGCCCCACGCCGGCGCAGCCTTGTGCGCGGCGTCGAGGGCGAGCTCGATGTCTTCAGCCGTGCCTCGCGCGACCTCGGCGAACGGCTTGCCGTTGACCGGGGAGATGTCTTCGAAGTACTGCCCCTTGACCGGCTTGACCCACGCACCCCCGATCCAGTTCTCGTAGCGGGGTTTGAAGGTGATTTTTGCATCCGGGGAACCCGGCGCCGCGTAAACGGTCATTGCAACTCCTGTCGACGTCTTTGTCTGGCTGACCACTTGTGGCCTTATCGCAGACTACGAGCGTCGAGGTTGCGCCCCGGTTGCAACTTGTTGCGCGACCCCCAGTTCGCTCTCGATGCGTTCGAGCCTCGACACCACGGATGCGCGCTTCGGCGACTTGGGCGGCAACATCATGAGACACGCGCGCCACACCTCGGCGTCGTAGACGGCCTCGTCGGTGCGGGCGTAGGCGAGCAGGGTGTCGACGGACGCGTCTGTGAGCAGCGCGTCGCGCAACCGGGCACTCAGTTCCTCGCGGATCGTGACGACACCGGGAGCGGTCGACGTGGGCAGAAGCGCCCCGGAATAGGCCGCGAGTGCCACCCGGTGGGCTCCGCGATCGAGAAAGGCGAGCACACGGTGCGCGTCGAGGTCGAGCTTGCCGGCGAGGCGATACGGGCGAGAGAGGGGTACGAGCGACTCGTCGGCGCGCTCGAGAACCTTGCGCAGTCGAACCATCTCCGCGCGCAGTGTCACGACGGAATCTTCGCGTTCGTAGACGAGGCGGGCGAGCCGCTCCACCGTGAGCCCCTCGGGGTGCCAGGCGAGAAGGGTGAGGATCTCCGCGTGCCGCATGCTCAGTTCGACGACCGTGGCTCCGCTCGAGAGACGACCGGTCTCGCTGCCGAGCACCGAGAGCACAGGCTCCGCCGCGACGATCGACGGGCGGCGCGGCGGCGTGACGCGACGCGGCCGTGTGGTGAGTTCGTCCAACCGGCGGATGCGCAGCTCGGACTCGACCGCGGCGACGGCCGCTTCGAGGAGGGGCAGCGTCGCCGGCGCGACCGCGTCATCCCCGCCGGTGATGTCGATGACGCCGAGCACGCGCCCCGAGGCCGGATCGTGCACGGGCACGGCCGTGCAGCTCCATGGGTGCACGATGCGAGTGAAGTGTTCGGCGCCCCGGATCTGGATGCCGTGGTCGAGGGCAAGGGCCGTCCCGGGCGCACTCGTACCCACGGCGCGCTCCGACCAGTCGGCCCCCTCGACAAAAAGCATCCCCTCCGCCTTTCGGCGCAGGGACCGGTCGCCGTCGATCCAGAGCAGCCTGCCGGCTTCGTCCCCTACGGCAACGATCAGCCCGGAGTCGAATGTGTGGCGGATCAGCAGGCTGTGGATGGTCGGCAGCACCAGGGACATCGGATGCGCGTCGCGGTACTCGCGCAGTTCGTCCTCGTCGAACTCGAGGGCGGTACCCAGGCGATCCGGGTCGAGCTTCAGCTGGAGCGACCGCTGCCAGGACTCCTCGACGAGGCGCCGAACCCCGGGCGCCGGCGTGTGCGTACCCACGACCGAGTCGTGCGCACTGGCGATGCGCGCGCGATCGCGCACGTCATCCGTGTTGGTGACGATCCAGGGACTGGCCACGGCACTCCGATCATCGTTGGTCGAGTGTGCCCAGCGTAGTCGGTCAGGCTGGCGTCGGGCCGTGAGCCGCTCTGACGGTCCCTAGACCCGCCCTACTCCTCGTGCAGCAGAGAGCCGTCCTTGGTCAGCACCTGCTTCTCGCCGGCCTCGATCGGCACCGAGAACCGGTTCTGCTTCGGCGGCATGGGGCAGTTGAAGGCGTAGCTGAAGGCGCAGGGGGGCAGCACCGCCCGGTTGAAATCGAGGGTGATCGTGCCGTCAGCGTTGGGGGCAACGAAGAGGAAGCGCCCGACGCTGTATGTGCTGTCGCCGCTCGTCGAGTCGGCGAACACGAGCTGCAGCGCGCGCCCGGCCTTGAAGGCCGCGAGGTTGTAGTCCCGGCCATCCTTCGAAAAGGTGATTTCGCCGGGCACCGGCAGCTCCCGCGTCTTGCCGTCGTCTTTGAGGTGCTCGAACCCGACTGTTGTGCCACCCTCGATCTCGGTGAATGTGCCCGCAATCACCCAGTCCGGGTTGTAGGGAAACGCATCGATCGATCCGAACTCCTGTATCCCCTCGGAGTCGGAGTCGAAAACGCGGAGGGCGTAATTTCCTTCTTCGCTCGCGATGACGAAACCAGACACCGTGTCGCTGAAGGTGATCTCGCCGGGTGTCGGGGAATCCTTGCCGCGTACGATCGCCTCGCCGTCGACGAGCACGCCGTCCACGAGGATGTTGTCCGGCGCCGTGGCGATCACTTTGAGACCGGATTCGCCGGCTGGCAGCGGAGCCCACGTTCCCGGCACCCCCCAGATGGTCTGCTCGGAATCGATCCACTGGGTGTTCACGAGGGCGAGGCTGCCCTTCGGCTGCACCACGGCGAGTTCGCGCCTGGCGTGATAGTTGGCGAACTGCTCGGCGGGCGTCGTTCTGGTCGTAGCTGTGTCGGTCATGCGTTCCATCCTTGCTGAGGTCAATGACGGTAACGACACATGACACACAGGCATTCCCGCTCGAGAGCATCGGCCCTTAACGAGAAGACCGGCCTCCGCACCAAGGTGCGAAAGCCGGTCTTATGGAGTCTCAACGTCTATGGCTGTCAGTCAACAGCATTAGTTGCATCCAGTTCGGCCACTACGGCCGAGACCTTACAGCGGGCGAATGTTCTCCGCCTGCGGGCCCTTGGGGCCCTGCGCCAGGTCGAATTCGACCTTCTGGTTCTCGTCAAGCGACTTGTAGCCGCTCGAAGCGATCGCCGAGTAGTGTGCGAACACATCCGGGCTTCCGTCGTCCGGGGCGATGAATCCAAAACCCTTTTCAGCGTTGAACCACTTCACTGTTCCTAGTGCCATTATTTTCTCCTTCAGGAGTCTTCGCGCGAACCCGACTGTCGGGCCCGCTCGTCGCGGTGTTCATCGTCCGCTCCCGAAAGAGACAAGGCACCCGTTGAGCCGTCATTTTCATGACCTGCCACGGTGGGTTCCAAGCATTCAAGATGTGCGAGGTACTGCAACTGCATGTCCCAGCGTAGACCACGAGCCCGATTTTTGCGTGGACGCCCACGAATTGTAGGTAAATAACTCGTAACGACTACTAAGACTCGCGCGGACTCGCACAGTGAAATCGATTCGTCCTGACGAGGCGATCGGGCATCGAGCATCGCCAGGTGCCGCCGCGCTTTCCCCGTCACACCGCGGGCGTTCGTGACCGAAGTGCTACAGCACGCCGGGACAGCGGGGATGCGCTCGCGTCCGGCCGCGGCGGTCGCGGCTCAGCCCTGGAAGCTGATTCGGAGCCGCTGTCAGCCCTTCGGGCTACCGCTCGAGCGCCTGAGGTAGCCGACGATCGCCGTGATCACGAAGAGCACGATCCCGATCAGTGCGAGCCACAGCAGCCCTTTAATGACGAAGCCGAGAATCGACAGGATCAGCCAGAGCACGAGCAGGGCGACGATTACGACGATGAGCATGGCGATAGTGTACGCCGGTAAAACCGCCGTTTCACGTGGGGGGCGTCGCGACTGCTCACTAGGATTTGGCTCATGGAAACTCTTGTGAATGTTCTGCACGTGGTCGGCGCCGTGTTCATCGTCGGCCCCATGGCGATCCTGCCGATGAGCGCGATGCGCGCCATTCGTGCCCGCAACGCGTCGCAGGTGGGGTTGCTCGCAAAGTCGACCTACATCTTCAGCCTGCTCTCCCTCGTCGTCGCGGTGCTCGGTTTCGCCCTCATGGGCCTGAGCGACCCCAAAGAAAAGCTCTCGATGACCACGCCATGGATTCTCTTCTCGCTCATTTTCTACGCGATCGCGATCGTGCTGAGCCTCGCCGTCGTCGTTCCCAACCTGCGCCGGGCCGCTTCCGAGCTCGAGTCCTCGGCGTCGCAGGCGCCGGCCGCGGCCGGCGTCGCTGCCGCCGCAGCAGCACCCCGCTATCCGGCGATCGCTGCCGGGTCCGGCATCGTCTCGCTCCTGCTGCTCGCCGTGGTCGTGCTCATGGTGTGGAAGCCCTGACCGAGTCCCTCGCTTAGCGGGCGAGCCGTCGATCGGCTCGCTCGGCGAGAGCTCTCAGCGCGTAGAGGATCACCAGCAGGTCAACGACTTCCTGGAGCGCGGCGCCGACGATGGCTGGAAGCACACCGGAGGTCGCGACGATCATGAGCGCAAGACTCAGGGCGATGCCGAGCCAAATCGCCCGAAGGGCCGTGGCGTTGGTCTGCCAGCCGATCGAAATCGCGCGGACGACCCTCGACAGGTCGTCGACCATGATCACGACATCCGCCGACTCGCTCGCCGCCGTCGAGCCTCGGGCGCCCATTGCGACACCGATGTCGGCGACCGCGAGAACCGGCGCATCGTTGACCCCGTCGCCCACCATCATGACCGGACGGTCGGTGAGCTCCTTGACCGCCTCGACCTTCTGTTCCGGCAGGCACTGCGCGCGAACTTCGCTGATTCCCAACTCGTCGGCAACGTGCTGGGCCGTGGCGGCGAGATCGCCGGAGATGAGTATCGTGCGGCGCACGCCGAGGCGAGAGAGCTGGGCGAGCGTGGACCTGGCGTTGTCCCGCACACGGTCGGAGAGCAGGATCTCGCCGGCGAACGCTCCATCCACCGCCGCGTACACCGCTAGCTGGCCCGATCTGGGTGGCGGCGACGTGATCTCTCCGACGAGTCCCGCGACGAATTCGCGCTTGCCTACCGCGACGCGGCGACCACCCACGAGGGCGGTGACTCCAGCGGCCGTCTGTTCGCGCACCTCGGTTGCCGGCTCGAGGGTGAGCCCGGCGGCCGTCGCGGAATCCACGATCGCTGACGCGAGAACGTGCGGCGAGTACTGCTCGACCCCCGCGACGAGAGCGAGAAGTTCGCCTCTCGAGAGCCGGGCGTGCGGTCGCACCTCGACGACCTCCGGCAAACCGACCGTGAGGGTGCCGGTCTTATCGAAGGCGACAGTCCTGACCCGTGACAGCTGCTCGAGTGTCTGCCCTGACTTGACGATCACGCCGGCCTTCGCCGATCGGCTCATGCCGGCGATGAACGCCACCGGGGCGGCGATGAGCAGGGGGCACGGGGTGGCCACGACGAGTACCTCGGCGAACCTCACGGGTTCGCCGCTCAGCCACCACGCAGTGCCGGCGATCGCGACCGACACGATCGTGAACGGCAGGGCGAATCGGTCGGCGAGGCGCACGAGCGGCGCCTTACTCTGCGCCGCAGACGTGACGAGTTGCACAACCCGCTGGTAGTGGCTCTCCGCGGCCACGGCCGTCGCGCGGATCCTGATCGCGGAGTCGCCGTTGACGCTGCCGCTCATGACCGCTTCGCCCGAGACGCGCTCTGCCGGCAGGCTCTCCCCCGTGAGCTGCGAATCGTCGAACGTCGCGAACCGGGAGAGAAGCGTGCCGTCGACGGGCACGACTTCGCCCGGGCGCACGAGCAACTCATCGTCGAGCGCTACAGCGTCGATAGATATCTCGACCACCAGGTCGCCGTCGCCCACGCGTTGCGCCGATTGCGGCGCGCGAGCGAGGAGGGCGGTCAGCTCCCGACGGGCGCGGCGACCCGCGAAGTCTTCGAGGGCCTCTCCTCCGGACAGCATGAGCACGATCACGAGGCTCGCCCAATATTCGCCGACGGCGACGGTGCTGAGAATTGCGGCGATCGCGAGGATGTCGACACCGCCATGGCCTCGAAGAAGCTCGCGCAGCATCCGCCGGCCTCGAACCGCGGCCATGACCAGGGCGTACCCGCTCACGACCCACCTGGCGACGTCGTCTGCGCCGGCGAACCAGATGATCGCGCCGATCACACCGGTAAGGATGGTCGCCGCGACGATCGGATAGCGGGCAAAGACGCGAGGTACGGCTCGCGTCTCCGAGCCGGTCGTTCTCGTGGGTTCTGCGCGCAGTCCGGTCACGTCGTCGCTGGTTGGGCGCTGTGGCCCGAGGCGGGAGCCGAATCGGCGTTGCGGTCGGCCGGACTGTGCACGACGACCGCAGGGATCTCGAGGTTCAGCAGCACCTCGTGGCTCACCGAGCCGAGCAGCGTGCGCCCGACGAGACGGCGCCCTTGACTGCCGACGACGACCAGTTCCGGTGATGGGGAGGCGTCGAGAAGGGATCGGGCGATGTGGCCGCGCACAGTGCGCCCCGAAATGCGCAGGGTCGGAAACTCGGTCGAGATGATGGCGAGGCACTTGTCGAGAATCAGTTCGTGGGCCTCCCGAAGCTGCACCACAAACTCCGGTTCGAGTGGAAACGCGTCGAGCCACACGTTCGGCTCGAGCCAGCCGTGGATCACCGTGAGCACCCCGCCGCGGCTCTCGGCCTCGCCGGCGGCGAATCGGGCCGCGTTGAGTGACGCTTCCGAGCCGTCCACGCCGACGACGACGCCCTCCCGCTCTCCGCGCGTCGGCGGAATGATCCCCACCGGTCCTGGCGCTGATGCGGCGAGCCGCAGACCAAGGGATGCTCCCAGCCGAAGCCTCCTCGACGCGTGGTCGTGCGCCCCCACCACGAGAAGCGACGCCGGGTCTGAGCGCGCGCTCAGGCGGTCGTATGGGTCGCCGAGCACCACTTCAGCGTGCACCGTGACCTCAGGCGTCAACGCCATCACCTGCGCGGCGTCTTTCGCCACCAGGGTGCGGGCAGTGTCGAGGTCATGCCGGCTCGTGGCGATGTCGCCGAATGCCCAGAGCAGCAACACCCTGCCGCCACGTTGGCGTTCCCGGGCGACGGCCCAGTCGAGGGCGTCGCGTGCGGACGGCGAACGGTCCCACCCGACTATGGTTTCGGTGCGATTCGTGGCATCCATGACCCCCATGCTCACCGCGCCCCGTTCGAGACGTTAGGGCACAAAGTCCTCACCCTCGCTGCCTCCCTGTGCCGACAACTGTGCCGACCGCTTGGCCTGCTACTGGTCGGTGTGCAGCGTGCCGAGATGCAGCACGGCGGCCTGCGTTCTGCGCTGCAGCCCGAGCTTGCTCAGGAGGCTCGACACGTAGTTCTTCACCGTCTTCTCGGCGAGCGAGAGCTCCACGCCGATCTGCCGATTGGTGAGGCCGTCGGCGATGAGTGAGAGGATCTGGCGTTCGCGAGCGCTGAGCGACCCGAGGCGAGGATCGGTTTCGCGCGAGTGCTGCATGCGCTGCACGACCCTCCGCGAGAGCGCCGGGTCGATCAGGGACCGTCCAGCGGCGACCTTGCGGATCGACTCGACGAGCCCGCTGGCCCGCACGTCCTTGAGAACATAACCGGATGCGCCAGCGACGACCGCGGCCGAGAGGGCTTCGTCGTCGTCGTATGCCGTGAGCACGAGGCAGCGAACCTCGGGGTTCTTGGAGCGGACGTCTCGACACACGTCGATGCCGCTGCCATCCGGCAGGCGCACGTCGAGAAGAGCGATGTCGGGGAGAGTCGCGGCGATCCGCGAGCGGGCCTGCGCCGCCGTGCCAGCCTCGCCGACGACCTCGATGTCCGACTCGGCGTTGAGGAGTTCGGCAATGCCACGGCGCACGATCTCGTGATCGTCTACCAGGAACACTCGGATCATCGGGCCGTTTCCGTCGTCTACTCAGCCAGGTCGAAAGGGACGCTCCAGCGCACGCGCGTGCCGCTCGAGTCGGACTCCAGAGTAAGGGTTCCGCCCCGCTGGACCGCACGTTCGTGCAGATTGGCCAAGCCGCTGCGGCGGGAGCTGTCGGCGACCCCGCCGACACCGTCGTCGCTGACCTCGAGCAC
>DMKW01000061.1:4729-5076 GCA_003454135.1 Microbacteriaceae bacterium | reverse complement strand
GGCGTGCGAGCGAGACCCGGCGCGAGCTCGTTGGCCAGGTCGATGACCCAGTGCCGCACGGTGTCCCGTCGATCGCCGGCATGCGATGAGAGCGCGAAGATCACGGTGCGGATCTGGGCGATCGCGGCGTCGAGGCTCGACACGGTCTGCAGCACGCGGTCGGCCTCACGGGAGGGGGAGATCGCTCCGGCGACGCTTTGAAGCTCGAGGCCGGTAGCGAATAGCTGCTGGATCACGTGATCGTGGAGGTCGCGCGCGATGCGTCCGCGGTCCTCGAGCAGCAGCATCCGCTGCCTCGCCGCGCGCGCCTTGGCGAGCTCCATCGCGACACTGGCCTGGCCGGCGAA
>DMKW01000061.1:4321-4510 GCA_003454135.1 Microbacteriaceae bacterium | reverse complement strand
CATTCCCTCGAGCACGCTGCCGGCGATCGAACCGGCCGCGTCGGAGAATGTGCCCTCGATGAGTTCCTCGTCGACCCCGCGAGCGGTGCCGACGACGAGTTTCGACGGATCGTCGGTGGGAAGAACGACGCAGACGAGATCCGCTTCGGCCAGAAGCAACACCCGGCTGACGAGGATGGAGATCGAGTC
>DMKW01000061.1:0-4111 GCA_003454135.1 Microbacteriaceae bacterium | reverse complement strand
CTGGCGCCGCCGGGTCTCGGCGAAGAGCCGGGCGTTGTCGATCGCGAAGCCGGCCGTCGCGGCGAGCGCCGTGACAAGCTCTTCGTCTTCCTTGCTGAAGCCGCCTGAGCTCTGGTTGGTCAGGTAGAGGTTGCCGTAGACCTCGTCGCGGACTCGCACCGGAACGCCCAGGAAGCTGTCCATGGCCGGGTGCTCCGCGGGGAACCCCGCCGCCCGGGGATCTTCGGAAAGATGCTGAAGGCGGATAGGCCGCGGATTGTCGATGAGCGCTCCCAGCAGACCGTGCCCCTCGGGAAGGTGCCCGATCGCGGTCACCTCGTCCGGCGTCATGCCGACGTTGATGAACTGTTCCAGCCCACCCTGCGGCGCGATGACTCCGAGCGCTCCGTACTGCGCGCCCACGAGCCCCACCGCCGATTCGACGATCCTGCGCAGCACAACAGGCAGGTCGAGTTGCTCGACCACAGCCTGGTTGGCTCGCAGGAGCGCACGCAACCGTCCCTGCGTCGTCAGCACCTCCTGCGCGCGAGCCACCAATTCGCTGAGCGCCCGGTCGAGTTCGGCACGCGGCTCGTCGGGAAAGGTCAGAGAGTCATCATCGCTCGTCATCGCAACACCTCAACTCCTCGGGCTGCTCCGAGGCTCGCCCCACCGCGTCCTCGTATTCGTGAGTTTAGGCCCGGTGGGTGTCTCAATCGGTTCCCTTCGGGTTTATTTCGTCAACGCGTGGGACCAAAGCCCCTGTCGGGGGTGGGATCCATTCGGCACGCTGAGTGAATCCACATGCGGTGAAAGCAGGAGGCGCACACCATGGAACGCACCATTCTGGCGGGGATCGATGGGTCCTCGCCGAGTCGCTCCGCGCTTTCGTGGACGATGCGGCGCGCCGCTGCGACGGGCGCGAAAGTGGTGCTCGTGCATGTCGTGGACGACGAGTGGGGCATGATCGGGCACCTGGCCCTCGACGAGATCCACCGGTCCGCGGTCGAACTCGTCGAGACCGAGACCGCCCTCGCGCGCTCCATCGAACCGACCGTCACGGTCAGCAGCGAGTTGCTGTGGGGGGACCCCATGGTGGAACTCGCCACCGTATCGGCCGGCGCGGAACTCGTCGTCGTCGGAACGCACAAGACCGGTTTCCTGCACGGCAGGGCCTTCGGCTCGAGAAGCCTGCAGCTCGCGGCGAGCGCTACCGCGCCAGTGGCGATCATCCCGGAATCCTCGGCACGCAACCGTCGCGGCATCGTCGCCGGCGTCGACGACTCGACGGCGGGCTGGGCAGCGGTGCGATTCGCCGCGGAAGAAGCCGAACGCATCAAACAGGACCTCACGCTCGTTCGGTCCTGGCGGCTTCCCCAGCTCCGGCTCGATCCGGACGACAGGACGCTGCAGCACGAAAAGCTCGTGCACGCGGCGGTCGAGCGGATGATGGCTGCGGCCGTGTCACTTGCAAAGGAGCACTGCGTCACGGTCGCTGTGAAATCCAGGACGATGCGGCGCACCCCGGCCGAAGCCCTCATCGAGGCGTCGACGACCGCCCAGCTCCTCGTCATCGGCAGTTCCCGTCGACACGGGCTCGCCCAGCGCGCGCTCGGTCCGGTGAGCCACGACGTGCTCCTCAACCTCGCCGGCCCCACCCTCGTGGTACACGGCGAACAGGATGCCGACTCGACCGAGCGAGAGGACGCCCGCGATGAAGGTGCTCGTGATCTACGAATCGATGTTCGGTAGCACGCGAAAGATCGCCGAAGCAATCGCCGCCGGGCTCGCCGGCACGTCCACCGTCGTCGTGTCGAGCGTGAACGATGTCGCCCCGGAGAGCATCGACCTCGCCGACCTGATTGTGATCGGCGCCCCCACCCACGTGCACGGGATGAGCATGCCGGCGACGCGCGCGGCGGCCGTCGCGATGACGAAGGATCCGCGGCGCCAATTGGAGATCGACGGAAAGGCGCTGGGCATCGGGGTGCGGGAGTGGCTCCAGGCGCTGCCGCCGGCATCCGCCCTCTACGCGGCGTTCGACACTCGACGCGACATGCCTCGCCTGCTCACCGGCGCGGCATCCAGATCCATCCGCAGGAACCTGTCCCGTCGCGGGTGGAGACAGGTCGCCAGCCGATCGAGCTTCCTGGTCGATGACAACGAGACGATCAAGGCCGGGGAGCTCGAGCGGGCTCGCGCCTGGGGCGAACGCGTCGGTCGGGTCGCAGCCGCTGCGCTCGCCGACACTTCGGCGTCGTGATGACGTTTTCGAACTGACGGGACCAAAGTCCCTCGTAGGCTCGCGGCTCAAAAATACTCTGGCTCTGCCCCGATGACGGCGTGACCGCCCCGAGCGGCCACGCTTGGGCCGCGGAAATCGACCATCGCCCGCGAACCTCGAGTGTTCGCCAGAACGGGAGTGCCACGTGAACGACCTGCTCAGTCCCCTGGTGCTCTCCCAGTGGCAATTCGGATTGACGACGATTTACCACTTCCTCTTCGTGCCCATCACCATCGGCATGGCCACGACCACGGCCGTCTTCCAGACGGCGTGGGTGCGCACGTCGAAGGTCAAGTACCTGCAGCTCACCCAGTTTTTCGGCAAGCTCTTTCTCATCAACTTCGCTATGGGCGTCGTCACCGGAATCGTGCAGGAGTTCCAGTTCGGCATGAACTGGTCGACCTATTCGCGGTTCGTCGGCGATGTCTTCGGCGCACCGTTGGCGCTCGAGGGCCTGCTCGCCTTCTTCCTCGAGGCGACCTTCATCGGCCTGTGGATCTTCGGCTGGGACAAGCTCCCCCGCGGCCTGCACCTCGCAACCATCTGGGCTACTGCGGTAGGCACGATCCTGTCCGCGTACTTCATCATCGCGGCCAATGCGTTCATGCAGCACCCGGTGGGATTCGAACTCAACGCGAGTCGAGGCCGCGCCGAACTCACCGACATCTGGGCCGTGCTCACGAACAAGGTCGCCCTCGCCGCCTTCCCGCACACCATCGTGGCCTCATTCATGGTCTCGGCGGCCCTCGTGATCTGCGTCGCGGCCTGGCATCTCGCGCGCGACCAGCACATCGACTCGATGCGCCCCGCCCTCAAGTTCGGCCTGTGGACCATGATCGGTGCTGGAATCCTCACGGTGCTCACGGGCGACCAGCTCGGCCTCGCGATGGTGTCGACACAGCCCATGAAGATGGCCGCGGCCGAGGCGCTCTACAAGACATCCACCGGCGCCGACGCCTCGTTCTCGATCTTCACCCTCGGCACACCGGACGGCGTGAGCGAACTGTTCTCCATCCGCATCCCGTACCTGCTCTCGTTCCTGTCCACCCACACCCTCAGCGGAACCGTCGAGGGCATCAACGACCTTCAGTCCCAGTACCAGGCCCTCTACGGGCCCGGCAACTACACGCCGGTGATCTGGGTCACCTACTGGGCGTTCCGCTGGATGATCGGCCTCGGGCTGCTCTCCGTGCTCATCTCGATCGTTGGCCTGTGGCTCACGAGGAAGGGACGCTCGCCGCGCCGCGCATGGGTCTGGCGAATCGCGGTGTGGGCCTTCCCGCTCCCCCTCGCGGCCATGATCGTCGGCTGGATTTTCACCGAAATGGGTCGCCAACCGTGGATCGTATTCAGCCTGTTGAAGACCAGGGACTCGGTCTCCCCCAACATCACCGGGCTCGATGTGCTCATCTCGATCATCGCGTTCACCCTCATCTATGGAGCCCTCGCCGTCGTCGAGTTCACGCTCATCACGCGGGCAGCCCGTAAGGGGCCGGATGACGTCGCCCCTCTCGACGAGGCATCCGGCCGCCCATCCGAGTCCGTCACGGTCTACTAGGAGCACCTCATGGACCTCTCACTTCTCTGGTTCGGCATCGTCGGCTTTCTCTTCATCGGCTATTTCGTGCTCGACGGCTTCGATTTCGGCGTTGGCATGGCGCTCCCCTTCCTCGGTCGCGACGACGTCGATCGCCGCGTCATGATCAACACGATCGGCCCCATCTGGGACCTCAACGAGACCTGGCTCATCGTGGCCGGGGCATCGCTCTTCGCCGCATTCCCCGAGTGGTATGCGACGCTCTTCAGCGGGTTCTACCTCGCGCTGCTGCTGATCCTGCTCGCCCTCAT
>DMKW01000011.1:14925-19376 GCA_003454135.1 Microbacteriaceae bacterium | reverse complement strand
CTCTTATTCACCGGCTCGGGCGTGGTGACGGTGCCCGCGGAGAGGAGGGGGCGGCCCTTGAACGACTTGCTGAGCACGTCGGCGAAGCGCACGCCGCCCTGACGGATGCCGCTGCAGGCGTCGGAGACGAGCTTGAGGGTCACGTAGTTCGAGCCGCATGTCACGTCGCGGTTGAGTGACCACATCGACACGCGGCCGAGGCCCTTGTCGAGGGCGAAGGCGTTGAGCGACTTCGCCGCCGCGAGAGTGAAGACCTCGCTCTGCACGTCGTTCTGACCGATCATGGGCGTCGCGCCGATCTTGCCCCACAGCGTCTTGTCCGACAGCCGGGTTCCGGACTGGCGGTAGAGCACGCCGAGCTGGCGCTGCGTCGCCGTGAGCGCCTGGGTGGCCCCCTGGAGTTCGCTCGTTCCGGCCGGGAGGCTGCTGCCGTAGTCCATCGTCATGGCGTTCACGCCGGCGAGATCCACGTGCTTGGCGAGGGTGTCGCGCACGGCGGACTGCCCGTCCTGGGCGAGCCCGGTTGGTGAGACCGGAAGCGTGAGCCATACCGCAAGGTTTTTACCCTGGGAGCGGCGCTCCTTCTGCACGATCGCGATGGCGGCGGCCCGGCGCTGGTTGGCTGCGCTGTCGGAAAGATTCGCTCCCTCGACATCGAGGTCGATCGTCGTGACCTTATAGCGGTCGATGACCGAGGCGTAGGCCGCGGCGAGCCTGCTCACGTCGGAACACGATTGTCCCCCTCCGAGTCCCCAGTTGGGGGGACGGCGTTTTTACCCGGAATTCTGGGGATTTTTCGCAATACTCGGCTGCAATACGTCGTCATGTGTCGCAAACCGGCGGCACCGGAGGCCGGAGTTCTTTCGACACGGGGCGTCGAAAGCAGCGAGGTGCGGCTCAGCGCCGGGCCGCGAATCCAGGCTGGCCACCGTCGTCCAGCTCGGCAAGCGGCCTCAGCCAGGTGAGCTGGGACCTGCCACCGCGAACGAGGCCGGCGAGTTGTTCGTTGAAGACCCGCCCGTGCTCCTGGTCGAGGTGCGCGCGGAAGGCGTCCTCGTCCGCATAGATTTCGTAGACAAAAAAAGCCAGCGGATCGTCCGTCTTGCGGTAGGCGTCGAACACGAGGTTTCCGGGCTCCTGGCGTACCGCGTTCGCGAGTGCCAGCAGCAGTTCCTCGACCCGATCCGCAGCTCCGTCCAGCGCCGTGAACTCGGCATACAACGACTTCATCGCCCGTATCTTCTGGGCGACCGCGCTACGCGGTCGCCGCGCCCGTCATTATCGCGACGGCTTCGGTCATGGAGTGGGATTGCGGCGTGATGACCGCGGCGCGCTTGCCGAGCCGCTGGATGTGGATGCGGTCGGCGACGTCGAACACGTGCGGCATGTTGTGACTCACGAGGATCACGGGGATGCCCTGGTCCCGCAGCCGACGGATCAGCTCGAGCACCTGGTTGGATTCGCGAACGCCGAGCGCGGCGGTCGGTTCGTCGAGCACGACGACCTTGGATCCGAATGCGGCAGCCCTCGCAACGGCGACCGCTTGGCGCTGCCCGCCCGACAGGTTTTCGATCGCCACAGTGACGTCCTGAAGCGTCGAAATACCGAGCCGGTCGAGCTCCTGTTTGGAGTTCGCGCGCATCGATTTCGTGTCCATCATTCGGAATACGCTTCCGAGGATGCCGGGCTTGCGCAGCTCTCGACCGAGGTACAGGTTCGACGCGATGTCCAGCGCCGGTGACACGGCGAGGCCCTGGTAGACGGTCTCGATTCCGTGGAGCTTGGCATCCTGGGGCCGTTTGAAATGCACTGGGTTGCCCTGGAGATGAATTTGTCCCTCGTCAGGGATCTCTGCCCCGGTGAGGCACTTGATGAGTGTGGACTTGCCGGCACCGTTGTCGCCGATCACGGCGAGTACCTCACCCTGGTAGAGCTCCAGGTCCACGCCGTCGAGTCCGACAACCCGCCCGTACGTCTTCACGAGCCCGGTCGCTTGAAGCACCGGCTGCGTATATGGCAGGGTCGAGGCGGGGCGCGTCTCTTCGGAGAGGGTCATTTGCGTACCTTTCGGATCCACTGGTCGAGCGAGACTGCCACGATGATGAGCACACCGACCGCTAGCGTCTGGTAGAGAACGTCGAGGCCGGCGAGGGCGAGCCCGTTACGGAAGACACCGACGATGAGGGCACCGAGAAGAGACCCCCAGATCGTGCCGCGGCCGCCGAAGAGGCTCGTGCCGCCGATGACCACGGCGGTGATCGAGTCGAGGTTGAGGTCGTTGCCGGCGTTGGGGCTAGCGGCGTCCGCGCGTCCGATCTGGATCCACGCCCCGAGCGCCAGGATCGCGCCGGCCGCGACGTACACGCTGAGCAGCACACGGTTCACCCTGATGCCGGCCAGTCGCGCCGATTCCTTGTCATCGCCGACCGCGTAGACGTGTCTGCCCCACGACGTCTTGCCCATGATGAAGGCCATCACGACGTAGAGCACAAGCATGCCGACGACGCCGTAGGTGATGCCGATCCCGCCGACGTTGAAGGTGGCCCCGGTCGAGGTGATCAGGGTGGGGATGTTCTGCCCGATTACCGACGCGCTGTTCGAGTAGAGCAGCGTGAGGGCGAGGAAGATGTTGAGGGTTCCCAGCGTCACGATGAATGGCGGGAGCTTCAGTCGAGTGACGAGGGATCCGTTGAGCGCCCCGGCAGCGAGGCCGACAAGGAGGCCAAGAACAAGCGCAAGCGCCGCCGGCACGTGGTTCTGGCTCGCCGTCTGTGCCATCACCATCGACGCCAGCACCATGATCGCGCCGACCGAGAGGTCGATCCCCGCGGTCAGGATGACCAGGGTCTGGGCGATCGCAAGGGTGCCGACGACCGCGACCTGCTGGGTGATGAGCGAGAGGTTGTTCGCCAGGAAGAACCTCGGGCTGATCACACCGAAGACGATCACGGCGACGACAAGCACGATTCCCGGACTCAGCGCCGGATAGCGGTGGAGCAGGTTGCGGATCCGGCTCAGCGGCGTGCTGCGGTCGAGGAACTCGGTTGCGAGATCGACTCCGGCACCCCCCGGGCTCGCACCACTGGGCTTGCTGGCTTCCGACGTCTTTGTAGTCACGATTTCTCCGAACTTCCTTGTTCCTGCACTCACCATAGGTCGGGCTGGGCGTGTTGGCAATGCACGCCCAGCCCGATGATCTTGAGGTTCTTACTTGCCCCAGCAGATCTTTGTCGCGTCCGCGCTCGTGATGCTCGTGAGCCCGGCGACAGGCTTGTCAGTAACAAGCTGAGATCCGGTGTTGAAGAAGTCGAGGCCAGCCGAAACGGTGGGCTTCGTGCCGGTCTTTGCGAGCTTGACAATGGCTTCCATGCCGAGCGCCGCCATCTTCGACGGGTACTGCTGGCTGGTAGCGCCGATGATGCCGTCGGTGACTTCCTTCACACCGGTGCAGCCTCCGTCGATGGCCACGATAATCGTGTCCTTCTCCTTGCCCGCAGCCTTGAGGGCCTGGTAGGCACCGTAGGCGGCTGGCTCGTTGATCGCGTAGACCACGTTGATGCTCGGGTCCTTGGAGAGCAGGGTCTCCATTGCGGTGCGACCGTCGGCCTCGTCGCCGTTGGAGGCCTGGTTGCCGGCGATCACATAGTCGCCACCCTTACCACCGGTGTACTTTCCGGACTTGTCCTCGTCGCCGTTCTTGGTCTTGTCCTTGACGTCGATTCCCATGCCGGTGAGGAAGCCCTGGTCGCGGTTGTAGTCGACTGAGGCCACCTGGTTGCTGAACAGGTCGACCAGGCCGATCACGGCCTTCTTGCCGTCGAGCTGTGCGGCGGTCCACTTGCCGATGGCCAGGCCGGCGGCGAAGTTGTCGGTCGCGTAAGTGACGTCGACGGTGTTGGCGGGGTCGGGCGGGGTGTCGAGCGCGATGACGACGAGGCCGGCCTTGCGGGCCTTGGAGATGGCGCTGTTCACGGTCGAGTCGGTCGGCGTGATCAGAATGCCCTTGTCACCGCGCGAAATGGAGTCCTCGATCGCCTGGATCTGGGTTGCGGCGTCGCCGTCTTTCTTGCCGGCCGCGAGGGTCAGCTGCACGTTGTCCTTCGAGGCGGCGGCCTTGGCCGCGTCCTCCATGGCGACAAAGAAAGGGTTGGTCGTGGTCTTGACGATGAGCGCGACGCCAACCTTGCCTGACGACGAGCCCGATCCGCCAGAGCTGTTCGCGGAACAGCCGGTCATTCCGAGCGCCGCAATTGCGGCGATTGACCCGAGGGCGAGAAGACGCTTCGCCCGTACGGTTGCTGCGGTGTGATTCAACATTGAACTTCCCTCTTGGGTAGGAGGCACTGTGAGTGCCTGACAACGGTGTCAGAACTATGTCTAGGGCATGGCAACCTATATAGTCAAGCTCAGCGCTGAAATGGAGACAGATCTGTGACAACGATGTCAAGTTC
>DMKW01000011.1:1236-14712 GCA_003454135.1 Microbacteriaceae bacterium | reverse complement strand
AAGACGGTCTCCCGCGTCATCAACGGCGAAGCCAACGTCTCGGCGGCAACCGCCGCGCGCGTCAACCAGGCTGCCGCGCAACTGCATTACGAGCTGGATGTTCACGCCGGAAACCTCAAGCGGCTCGATCGGCGAAGTCGCACTTTGGGTCTTCTTGTCGGCAGCGTCGCGAACCCGTTTTCCGGAGCCATGCACCGAGCTGTAGAGGATGCCGCAATCGAGCGCGGAATAGCCGTATTCGCTTCCAGCATGGACGACAATCCGGAGCGTGAGAGACTCAGCGTCACGGCCCTCCTGCGACGACGCGTCGACGGGCTGATCCTGACCACCGCCACGAGCAGTCAAGGCTATTTGCTGCCAGAACAAAGCCACGGAACGCCGCTCGTGTTCGTGGACCGGGCCCCCGTCGGAATCGAGGCCGACGCCGTCGTGAGCGACAACGCCATCGGTGCGGCGACGGCGACCAGACACCTGCTCGAACACGGTCATCGGAGGATCGCCTACGTCGGCGACTCGCACGGTCTGCAGACTGCGAGAGAGCGACGCCGCGGCTTCCAGGAGGAGATCGGCAAAGCGGGCATCCCCACCGGTGAGATTGCCCAAATGGAAGACCTCCACAGCGAAGAGGCGGCCTTTGACGCGGTCTGCCGACTCATGATCGGCGACAATCCCCCGACTGCAATATTCAGCAGCCAGAACCTCGTCACCGTCGGCGCCATCAGGGCACTTCGACACTTCGGATTGCAGCACCGAATTGCGCTCGTCGGCTTTGACGACGTTGAACTGAGCGATCTGTTGGAGCCGGCAATCACCGTGGTCGCCCAGGATCCGCGTCGCATCGGTGAACTCGCTGCTGAACGGATGTTCGCGCGGCTTGACGGGGACAAGACAGCTCCCATCACCTACGTCGTGCCTACCACCCTCATAGTGCGCGGCTCCGGGGAGATTCGCCCGTCGTGACTTTGCCGGGCCGACCGCGGCCGCGCTCTCTGGGCCCACGTCCTCGCGCTACCGCTCCTCTTCGGCGATCATGGTGGGACGCACCATCGAGAGGAACTAGGCCATGACCGACACTCGCGTCGCGATCGTCACAGGAGCGGCACGAGGCATCGGGGCGGCCATAGCGAAACGGCTGTCGAGCGATGGATTCGACGTCGCCGTCATCGACCTCCGGGAGTCGGACACCGCGGACACCGTCGCCGCCATCGTTTCGGGCGGCGGCAGGGCGATCGGCATCGGGGCGGACGTGTCCCAGCTTGCGGATGTGGAGACCGCCGTGGCGCGCGCGGAAGCCGAGCTCGGCGCGCCCACCGTGCTCATCAACAACGCCGGCATCCTTCGCGACAACCTGCTCTTCAAGATGACCGATGACGACTGGGATTCGGTGATGTCGGTGCACCTGCGCGGCGCCTTCCTCATGACGCGCGCGGTGCAGAAGTACCAGGTTGCGGCGAAGTGGGGCCGGATCGTGAGCCTCTCGAGCACCTCGGCGCTCGGCAATCGCGGCCAGGCCAACTACGCGGCGGCGAAGGCAGGCATCCAGGGCTTCACCAAGTCGGTCGCGATCGAACTCGGGCCGTTCAACGTCACCGCCAACGCGATCGCTCCGGGGTTCATCGCGACCGACATGCTCCGTGGCACGGCCGAGCGACTGGGCGTCACCTTCGAGCACTTTCTCGGCGAGGCGGCCAAGGATATCCCCGTGCGTCGGGTGGGACAACCGGAGGACATCGCCGCCCTCGCGTCGTTCTTCTGCTCAGACGAAGCGAGTTTCGTGTCTGGGCAGGTCGTCTACGCGGCTGGCGGCCCGAAAGCCTAGGAGAGGCAAGGGGCCCGAGGGCCTCGCCCGCGCGGTCAGCGTCGAGCGCGCGACGGTGCGACGGCCTCGAACGACACCGGAGACATCGAGTCGGCGAGAGGCGCATCGCTGAGGAAGGCGACACGGCGTCGAGCGGGCCGCGCGACCACCGGTATCTCAATGTGCAGCAAGCCATTCTCGTAGCTCGCGATCATCCCTTCGAGATCGAGAGCCTCGCCGGATCCCAACTCCGGCGTGATGGGCACGGACGCAAGCTCGGAACTGAGTCGTCGTGCCGTCTCGGCATCCGCCCGCGACCCATTCACCCGGATGGTCAGGCACTCCCCCGCCACGTCCACTTCGACCTCGGTTGACTCCCGCTCCACGCCCGCGATTTCGGCGCCAACCACCACGCGGTCATCGTGTCTCACAACGGTGATCGGAACATTCCACGGATGCCCGTGGCCGTCGAATTGAAGGGCGAGAACGCCGTCGACGTTGTGAAAAGTGTCCACGTAAACGGCCATCTTTGCCTCTCCTCAACCCGAGGGCGCGCACCCGCTGCGGCCCACTTCGACGCTACGCGCGACGTTGGGCGGCGACAGGGACTTTTGTCACACGGCCTGCATGAAGATCATCGCTGGTCTTCCGGGCGAGCGACACCGCCGGCGATCGGTCCCCGCGCGCTGGCTCCCAGGTAGAGTCTGGCGACTTCCGGGTCGTTGAGAAGTTCCTTTCCCGTGCCGGTAAGAGCGACGACGCCGGCCTCCAACACGGCCGCCCGATGAGCAACAGCGAGCCCGGAGCGGGCGTTCTGCTCGACGAGCAGCACGGTCCTCCCGTCCACTGCCAAAGCGGAAATGCTGGCAAACACCGAGGTGCGGGACTTGGGATCAAGGCCGATCGACGGCTCGTCCAAGAGAATGAGCGCCGGGTCGAGCATGAGGGAACGCGCCAGCTCCACCTGTTTCTGTTCTCCTCCCGAGAGTGATCCGGCAACCGCCGAGCGGCGCTTGGCCACAATGGGGAAGGTCTCTGCCACCTGCTCGAGCCGTCGACGCACGAGCGCCTGGTCAGACAGGATGAATGCGCCCATCATGACGTTCTCCCACACCGACATCCCGGGAAACAGGCTTCGATCCTGGGGCACGTGAACGATGCCGCGGTGGAGGCGTTCCTTGGACGACAGCTTGCCGATGTCGTCTCCGGCGAACATCACCTCGCCGCTCTTGGGTCGGAGCAGTCCGCTGATCGTCTTCAGCACGGTCGACTTGCCTGCCCCGTTCGGGCCGATCAGACACACGATCTCCCCGCGCGCGATGGTCAGATTCACTCCCTTCAGAATGAGACCGGCTCCGTAACCCGCCGTGACGTCAGACAGGGTGAGAAGCGCGTCTGCCCCCCTGTCCCCGAGTGCCGAACCGCGCACCGATTGGGCACCTGCTTCGCGTACTTCTCGGGCGGATTCAACTGCCAAGGTAGGCCTCCAATACTCGTGGATCCGTTTGCACCGTCTCCGGGGAGCCGAATGCGATCGGGGCCCCCTGGTCGAGCACGATCACCGGATCGCACAGGCGCATCACCAGCTGCATGTCGTGTTCGACGATCAGGAATGTGACCCCGGCGGCGTGCCGTTCGCGGATGTGGCGCTCCATTGTGTCGATCATGACCGGGTTCACACCCGCCGTTGGCTCGTCGAGCAGAACGAGCCGGGGATCGCTCATGAGCACCGCGGCAAATTCAAGCAGCTTTCGCTGTCCGTACGACAGGTCTGCCGCGGGGAGCGTCGACAATCGTTCGAGCTTGAATTCCCGAAGAATGCGCTGCGCCCGCTCCGCGTCGCCTGTCGTTACACGTGCGCCGAAAAGCTGCCGCCACGTGTACCCGGCCGCGACAACCAGGTTCTCTTCTACGGTCAACTCCGGGAAGATCCGCGCCTGCTGGAACGTGCGCGAGAGCCCCCGACGATAGAGATCTGCCGGCTTCGGGCGAGGGATCGACTGGTTGTCAAAACGGATTGTTCCGGAGTCCGCCTTGAGATAACCCGTGATCATGTTGAACACCGTCGTCTTGCCCGACCCGTTCGGGCCGATAAGCGCCGTGATCGTGCCTTCGCGAACCTCGAAGGAACACTCGTCGACGGCGGTCACTCCCCCGAATCTCTTGGTGAGATGGTCGACCTCGAGCAGAACCCCGCTCATCGCGCCACCTCCGTTCGCTCGGGCGTCGCAACCTCGACGGGCGCCCGTTCCCCATCCCGGACCGCATCGGCCGCTCTTCGGCGTTGGCGCAGTCGCCCCGCTATCGAGGGAATGATTCCCCGCGGCAGGAACAGGATGATCACGAGGAAGACGGCGGCGTACGCGAGGAGGTACAACTCGCTGGCACCGAACTTGTAGGCGAAGAACTCCTGGGCGGGAACAAGGATGAAAGCTCCGAGCACCGGCCCCCAGAGTGTCGCGCGACCCCCGAGGAACGCCATCAACACCATGCCGATCGTGATGAGAGGGTCGAAGGCGAACTGGGGGTAGATGAAACCCACGAAATACGCCCACACCCCTCCCACCATCGCGACGAGACCGGCGCTCACCGCGAAGGCAATCAGCTTCACGGCGGTCACGCGCACGCCGACACCGTGTGCCTTGTCTTCGTCGGCGCGAACCGTGGCCAGCGACAGGCCGATCTTGGAGCGGCGGAAGTAGAACGAGAAAGCCATCGCCACGGCCAACAACGCGAGCATCCCGTAATAGAAGGGCCAGTCGTAGGTCTCGACGGGAAATGGCGCGACGGCAACGCTCTTGCCTTGCGCGCCGCCCGTCAACCAGTTGAGGTTGAAGGCGAGGGTCTGGGCGATGAAGAGGAGCGTGATGGTGACGATCGCGAACACGTCAGCTCGGGTTCGCATGGACACCCAACCGATTGGCACGCTCACCAGGGCGGCCCCGACGCCGACGAGGGGCAGCACGATAAACGGCGCGAACCCGCCAGAGACGCTGTTCGTGAAGGTGATGGCAATGGCGTAGGCGCCGAGCCCGAAGAAAGCGGCGTGTCCGAGGGATGGATAGCCGGCGTATCCGCCGACCAGGTTCCATGAACTCGACAGCGCCGCGTACATGAGGGTGAAGATGAGCGTGTTGAGGAGCCATCCCGGCCCGCCCACGATCGGCACCACGATCAGAACCAGGAAGAACACCCCGGCACGAATCAGTCCGCCGCGAGTGATCGCGCGCGTCACAGTGCGCCTCGAGTCCGTGCGCCGAACAACCCTCGGGGTCTCAGGAGAAGCACGAGCAACAAGACGACGAAGAACGAGAAGTCCGACCAGACGGGCGAGGCGAGCGCTGAAACCAGCGAAGATGCCACGCCCATCACAAGCGCCGCAATGACCGAGCCCCCGATACTTCCCAGGCCGCCGAGAACGACGACAGTGAGCAATCGGCTGATGAGGTCGTAGTGGCTCCCGGGGTTGAAAGAATTCAACATTCCGAACACCGCGCCGGCAGAGGCCGCCGTGGCGGCACCGAGCCCGAAACCGAGAGCGGCTACCCGCTTCGAGTCGACACCCAAGAGCTGCGCTGACATCGGATTCTGCACCGTTGCCCTCACCGCGCGCCCGAACTTCGTTCTCTGCAGAACCAGATAGAGCGCGGCGAGCATCACGAGGGACAACAGAAAGGCAAAGAAGCGAATCATGTTGACCTGGTAGCCGAGCACGGTCCAGCTGAAGTTAGCGTAGGCGGGCTGCACCGTCGTGAGCGTCGTGCTGTACGCGAGCGAGAGCACACCCTCGACCGCGAGAGCCACGGCGAACGTAACCAGGAGCGAAAGCTGGGCGGCGTCGTCGCTGTGCAATGGACGCAGCAGCGTCCATTGCACAGCGACGCCAACGACGAACAGCAGAGGGGTCGTCACCAGGATCGAGAGGAATGGATCCATCCCGAAAGCGATGAACAGGGTGTAGGTGAGGTACGCGCCGAGAACGACGAGGGCCCCCTGAGCCAGGTTGACCACCTTCATGATTCCGAAAATAAGTGTCTGGCCGCTGGCCATGAGCGCGTAGACCCCGCCCGTGAGAACTCCGAGAATGATCGCCTGGATTATCGCGTGCATGCGTCGCCCTAGCCCTAGCCGGCCCAGTTGGGCTTGGGGGCGACCGGCGCATGCTGCGAGGTCTTCGCGGGGAAGACGGTCGTCAGCTTGCCCGAAATCCATTGGACCAGAAGGTAGGCACCCTTCGGTTTTCCGCTCGCGTCCCAACTCAAATTCCCCACCAGCGTCGGCCAGGTTCCCGAGTGCAGCGTCTTGATGATGGTCGCGTTGTCGATCTTTCCGGTCTTCTTCGCAACCTGTTCGAGCAGCACTCCCGCCGAATAGGCCTCGGCCGACGTCGGATCGATCTGATCCGCCGTTCCGCCGAACTTCTTCGTGTAGTCGGAGATGAATTTCGCGCTTCCGGCCACCGTCGAATCCGCGTACCAGTCGGCGCTCGAGAAGACTCCCTCGGTGTTTGCCTTTCCAACGGCGGCCGGGAAGTCGCCCGGCGAGTTGGCGCCATTCGCCTCGAAGAGCCACTTCGGGTTGAACTTGAGCTGGATCATCGCCTTGATCTGGGCGAATGCGTCTGCCTCCTGCGTTCCGCCGATAACGACGTCGGGCTTAGCGGCCGCAATGCCGGAAACGACCGGGGTCATGTCAGCGGTCTCGGCCGGGTAGGTCTGGTCGTAGACCGTCTTGATGCCGGCGGCTTCAAACCGCGACTTGATGTTGTCTGCGATCGGCGCGGAGAACGGGTCGTCGAGCTTGGCATACGCCGCGGTCTTCGGCCGCTGGCCGGAGGGAAGCGAAAGGATGTAATCGGCAAACACGTCGCCACCCTTCGTCGTCTCCGCCGGCTGCACAAAGAAGAGGTTGTTCAACTTCTGTGCGAAAACCGAAGGCCCGCCGCCTGCGGGTTCGATGAAGGAATAGCCGTATCGGTTGGCCACGCGCGAAGCGGGAACGGTCAGAAGGCTCGAGAACGGGCCGAAGACGATATCGACTTTGTCCCGCGTGATGAGGTTCGTGTAGTTGGTGACGACCTGGTCGGGGCTGGATGCGTCATCCACGACCGACAGCTTGACCTGACGGCCCAGGATGCCCCCCGACTTGTTCACCAGGTCAGCCCACAGGGTGTATCCACGCTGCGCGGACTTGCCCGAGTCTGAGAAGTCGCCGGTGAGAGAGAGCGAGATTCCGATCGTCAACGGGCTCCCGGATGCGGAACCAGCAGAGCTTGGCGTGCTGCCTGAACAGCCGGAGAGTGCGATCGTCGCAATCGTCACGATGCCGAGGAGTAACTTTCGGCGTGCACCCGCCAACCTGGGGGTGCGATCTTGTAGTTGCATCATTGCTCCTAAAACGGAAGAACCACTGCTCGGAGATTCGGTGGGAGCCGGCCATCGCGCGGATTGCAGCCGGCTAAACCGCAATCGTTTGCACCACAATCGCACTGCAGTGAAGCACTGTCAAGCAAATCGTGAAAATAGGTTTCGCTTACGGCGGCGGCGCGGTCGAGGACCTAACGATAAGTTGCACCGGCAGCACCACTTTCAGCGCGGTGAGAGCTGAATTTTCGATCTGGTTGAGCAGAAGACGCGCCGATTCCGCACCGAGCTCGAAGTGCGGAGCCCGAACTGTCGTCATGGCCGGCTGGAAGTCACCCGCGAAAGGCATGTCGTTGAAGCCGACGACCGACACGTCTTCGGGGCAGCGCAGGCCGTGCAAACGGAGGGAGTGATAGGCCCCGAGCGCCAGCAGGTCATTGCCGGCGACGATGGCCGTCGGCGCGCGTGACGAGGATTCGAGAATCTGGTCCGTCGCTCGTTGGCCCTCGTCCACCGAGTAGGCGGCAGTGGGCACGACCTCCGACGAGATTCCTAATTCCGCGCACACTGCGGCGAACGCTTCGGCACGAACACGGCTGGTCGAGAACGTCGGCGGACCGGTGAGATGGGCAACCCGCCGATGGCCCAGGCCGAACAGATGCACAAGCGCAGCCCGGATTCCCTGGGCGTCATCCCCAACAACGGCGGGGTATGGGACGCCTCCCGAGTCTCGATTGACCATTACGGCTCGGATCCCGCGCTCATAGGCCTCGGTCGCCAGCGCGTGCCCGCTGTGCCCTGTAGCGAAGATGAATCCATCGACCTGTCGCTGCACGAGCGACTCGAAGAGGAGCCTTTCCGTATCGTCGTTGCCATCGGTGTTGACGATGAGTGCCGAGTATCCTCGCGGGGCCAGGTAGCTGTCGATTCCGCGAACGATGGGGGGGAAAATGGGGTTCGTGAGGTCCGGGATGATCACCCCGATCGTCAGCGACGAACTCGTTCGAAGTCCACGTGCGATCGAGTTCGGGGTATAGCCGAGCTGCTTCGCCGCCCGGCGAACTCGCACGACGGTGCCGGGATTGACCTGGCTCTCAGTCTTCTGGTTGAGCGCGCGCGACACGGTCCCGGGGTGCACTCCAGCCAGCAGCGCAACGTCGGCAATGGTGGCACGCGTCGACATGGGCCAACGATACCAGTGAGTTCGAACGGGTCTGCAGATATGGGTTGACTCGGAGTCAAGAGGCTTGAATAATGACCACAGAATGCAATCGATTGCAGATTGAATGAACGCGAGGAGAAGTGATGACTTTGTCAGGGAAGCCCACCATCGGCTGGATCGGGGCGGGGCGGATGGGATTCGCGATGGCGACCCGCCTTCTCGACGCCGGTTACGACGTCTCGGTCTACAACCGCACGAGGTCAAAGGCCGAACCGCTCGCGGCGAAAGGCGCCACGGTTGTCGGCACGCCGGTGGAACTCGCCGACCGCGACATCGTCTTCATCATGGTGTCCGCGCCGAAAGACCTCGAGCAGGTGACGGTCGGACAGCACGGCGTTCTCACCTCCGATGCCGCCTCTCCGGGGATGCTGGTCGATTCGTCGACCGTGTCAATGGAGGCTTCGGCGGCCATTCGAGAACTCGCAGCACAGCACGGCACGGCGTTCCTTGCCGCACCGGTCAGTGGAAACCCAGGCGTGATCGCCGCCGGCAAGCTCACTATTGCGGTCTCCGGCCCGCGGGAGAGTTTCGACTCAGCACACGACGTTCTCTCCACGATCGGACGAGGGGTCACCTACGTCGGGGAGGGCGAAGTTGCGCGACTCGTCAAGATCGCCCACAATGTCTTCCTCGGGGTCGTGACCCAGTCCCTTGTGGAGATCACCTCCCTCGCGGAGCGGGGAGGCGTCTCCCGCCAGGCATTCCTCGACTTCCTCAACGACTCGGTGATGGGGTCCACCTTCACGAGATACAAATCCCCGGCAATTGTGAACCTGGATTTCACGCCCACCTTCACGATCCCCCTCCTCTCGAAGGACTTCGACCTGGGGCTGGCCGCGGCGCACGATCTCCAGGTTCCCATGCCGATCGCCGCCGCAACCGCCCAGATCGTCGCCTCGGCAATGGGCGCGGGATTGCTTCACGAAGACTTCGCCGTGCTTCTTCTCGAACAGGCGCGTCGCGCCGGAATGACCCTCGTCTCGGAAAATGCCCAGGTGGCAAGCGGTCTGGAGCCCTCCTCCCATGAATAACCTCATCCCCCTCCAGGCTCCAGGCCACAGCAACGTCGACTACGAGATGCGTGTTGACATGGACAGGCTGCGAAACTACCGTCTCGGCCGTGCCAAGAAGTCTCTCGAGTCCAGCGACTGCGGCGCCTTCCTGCTCTTCGACTTCTACAACATCCGCTACACCACACAAACCTGGATAGGCGGGGCGCTCGGCGACAAGATGACGCGGTATGCCCTGCTCACTCGAGACGGCGAACCCATGCTGTGGGATTTCGGCTCGGCCGTGCGGCACCACCAGCTGTACTCGCCGTGGCTCAAGCCCGAAAACAACCGCCCGGGAATGCTCGGCATGCGCGGGGCCGTGGCACCGTCGGCGGGGCTGATGGAATCGGCCGTGCGCGAGATTAAGGCACTTCTGGTCGAAGCCGGGGTTGCCGACGCCCCTGTGGGGGTCGACATCGTGGAGCCGCCCTTTCTCTTCGAGATGCAGCGACAGGGCCTCACCGTCGTCGATGCCCAGCAATACATGCTGGATGCTCGTGAGATTAAGTCCGTCGACGAGATCATGCTTCTCAACCAGGCGGCCGCGATGGTCGACGGCGTCTACCAGGACATAGTCGACGTGCTCAAGCCGGGCATCCGGGAAAACGAAATCGTTGCCTTGGCGAACAAGCGCCTCTACGAACTCGGCTCAGACCAGGTGGAGGCGGTCAACGCGATCTCTGGCGATCGCTGCAACCCGCACCCCCATAACTTCACAGACCGAATCATCCGGCCCGGCGACCAGGCCTTCTTCGACATCATCCATTCCTTCAATGGATACCGCACGTGCTACTACCGCACGTTTGCGGTGGGAAGCGCTACCGCGAGCCAGCACGATGCATACAAAAAGGCGCGGGAGTGGATGGATGCGGCAATATCGATCGTGCGCGCGGGCGTAGGAACGGATGACATCGCGAGGGTGTGGCCGAAGGCGACCGATTTCGGTTTCGCCAATGAACTGGCGGCCTTCGGGCTCCAGTTCGGTCACGGGCTTGGCCTGGGATTGCACGAGAGGCCCATCATCTCCCGTCTCAACAGCCTTGACCATCCGGTCGAGATTAAGGCCGGCATGGTGTTCGCCCTCGAAACATACTGCCCGGCCTCCGACGGGTTCTCCGCCGCGCGCATCGAGGAGGAGATCGTCGTCGCCGAGAACGGAGTCCACGTGCTCACACGCTTCCCCGCGCAGGACCTCTTCATCGCCAACGAGTACTAGACGACCAAGAATCGACCAGAAATGCTCATTCGACACGAACACCTCACCGGAGCGACGACCGATCTCACGGGGTGGTTCCCGCACGATCTGGTCATCGACGGCATCCAGCGGCACGCGTCCAGCGGCGACCGTTTCGATGTGACGAACCCCGCGACGGGTGAACGAATAGCGAGCGTTGCCAGCGCAACGGTCGAGGACGGGCTCGACGCCGTCCGCGCGGCCGAACGCGCGCTGCCAAGCTGGCGGGCACGCCCGCCACGAGAGCGCGCGGAGATTCTGCGAAAGGCATTCGAGTTGATGACCGCGCGCGGCGAGGATCTCGCTCGGCTTATCGTTCTGGAGAACGGCAAATCGCTCGCCGACGCTCGCGGCGAGATCGCCTACGCGGCCGAGTTCTTTCGGTGGTATTCGGAGGAAGCTGTGCGGTTGCTCGGTACGCTGCAACGCTCACCGAATGGCCAAAACCGAATCCTCGTGAGTCACCAGCCGATCGGGGTGAGCGTGCTGGTGACCCCGTGGAACTTTCCCGCCGCCATGGCCACGCGCAAGATCGCGCCGGCGCTGGCCGCCGGGTGCACCGTAATCCTCAAGCCGGCCAGCGACACTCCACTCACCGCCCAAGCAATCGGCGAACTCCTGAGCCAGGCCGGTGTTCCGCCCGGGGTGGTCAACGTGCTCCCGTCGCGCAAGGCCGGACCGGTGGTTTCGGCGATGCTGAATGACCCGGCCGTGCGTAAGTTGTCGTTCACCGGTTCTACCGAGGTCGGTCGAATCCTGCTCGAGAACGCATCCCACACCGTGGTGAACTGCAGCATGGAGCTCGGCGGCAACGCGCCATTCCTGGTTTTCGACGACGCGAACCTGGACGACGCGGTGGATGGCGCGATGATCGCCAAGATGCGCAACGGTGGCGAGGCGTGCACAGCGGCCAACCGGTTCTACGTGCATGCGACTGTTGCCACCGAGTTCGCCGAACGCCTCGCCGCGCGGATGAGGGGTCTCCGCATGGGCGACGGGCTCGAGGAATCGGTGCAACTCGGTCCCCTGATCAACCAGGAGGCTCGGATCAAGGTGAACGATCTCGTCACCGCCGCTCGGGAGGCGGGTGCGACGGCCCTCACTGGAGGAACCCAAGACGAGGGAATCGGCTTCTTCTACCCGCCAACCGTGTTGGTCAATGTCTCGTCTGATTCGCCCATTCTCGGCGAGGAGATATTCGGACCGGTTGCGCCGATCGTCACGTTCGACACGGACGACGAAGCGGTACGGCTGGCGAACCACACGGACTTCGGACTCGTGGCTTACCTCTACACGTCAGACCTCGCCCGGGGACTCGCCATTTCCGAACGGTTGGAATCGGGCATGATCGGGCTGAACCGCGGTCTCGTCTCGGATCCGGCCGCTCCATTCGGTGGGTTCAAACAGAGCGGGCTCGGTCGCGAGGGCGGGCACGAGGGGATGCTGGAGTTCACCGAGTCCCAGTACATCGCCGTCTCGTGGTGAGCCGATCCAACTAATTGGATCGGCCACGGCTCGTGATCAGGGTGTGGCTCCCACCCAACTGCCTCGACCGGTGCAGAGGTCATATCCAACGAGGCATGGCGCGCCGTTGTTGCCCGCGGTGATGTCTCGATAGGAGATGCTGCTTCCGTAGACGTAGCTTGCGTCCACAACGACACCAGCGACCGCCGATCGCGCCGCCCACATCGGAGATGATGCGCTGGTTCCACCGACCTTGTACCAGCCAGACTGCCCCTGGTATCTCGTCGAGTCATAGACGGACACACCGGATGCCGGGTCGGCGTCGAGCGAGACGTCTGGAGTTGCCCTCTTGCCAGCGCAGTTGGCTTGGGCATAGCCGGAATAGGCGCTCTGCGCGGCGGCAGCGGACTCGTACGCGCTGCATCCCCCGCCGCCTGAACTCCATCCGGTCTCGGAGAGGAAGGCGCCAGAACCGCTGAAGTTGAGGGTGGTCCCTCCCACGGAGATGACGTTGGGCGAGGAGGACGGGTATTCGGCGGGAAGGCCCGCGTCTCCGGAGGACACGAAGAAGCTCACGCCCGGTTGCACAAACGAGGCGTCGTATCCCAACTCGCTCGACGACTCGCTCCCGCCCCAGCTGTTGGACACATAGCCGGCGTGCGTCTTCGCAAAGTTCTCCGCGGTCAGCAGATCGCCGAAGCTCGCCGAGTTGGACTCCACCAGGAGGATCTTGGCCCCAGGCGCGATCGCATGCGCCCATTGGATGTCGAGGCTGATTTCGAGGGCCCAACCGCTGTTTGTTCGCGGAAACTTGGTGCCGCCGGTCTGATTGACCTTCTGGAAACAGCCGTTCGCGGTGGTGCAGGACGGCAGCCCGAACGTGGTGCTGAAAACTGCCAGGTCGCTTTCGGCGCTTGGATCATCGTAGGCGTCCACAATCGCTATCGTCTTGCCCGCTCCGGCTGAGGTGCTGGTGGGAAAGCCGTAGGCGGATTTCACCGTCACCGGGGCGAGGCCGGTTGGCGCCGTCGTGGCCCTCGGAAACCCAGTGGCTCCATAGACGACCTCTACGTTGCAGGCGGCAAAACCCGCCGCGGGGGTGCTGCACACTCGATGGCTCACGCCGAAGTCCGCTGCGGGCGGAGTCGCCGCTACGGGAGTGCTGAAGGCGAAAATCAGCGCCCCCACCGTGATGGTCACGAATGCCAACTTTTTTCCACGCACGGGATCCCCCAAATGGTCGACAAGTTTCACGATCGACTCGTTCCGCGGTGCGCTAAACAGCACCGCACCACGCGGAATGATTGACCGTAGCGTACGCCAGATCGCGTCGAAGACTCAAC
>DMKW01000011.1:633-1176 GCA_003454135.1 Microbacteriaceae bacterium | reverse complement strand
TCCGCGAGCGCGGAGTGTCGAGCAGGACCACAAACGGGCGCGCCCAGGCGGATTTTCGCAGCTCAATCGCGGGGCACCCCGCTCAGCTAGACGACGGTGAGGCGCCGGGTTATGTCGGCGAGTAGGTGAGTCCAGCTGGTATCAAACTTCGCGAGACCCTCTAACTCGAGTTTGTTGACGACTTCGTCGTAGGAAATGCCGAGTCCATCCAACGCGTAAAGCACCTCGCGCGCGCTGGCGAACGTGCCGATTATCGTGCTGCCGCGGATGATCGCGTGGTCTTGAACTGCGGCGATGGTGGCGTGCGGCATGGTGTTGACGACGCCGGGCGCAACGAGTTCCGTCACGTACATGGTGTCTGGGTAGTTGGGGTTCTTGACGCCCGTTGAGGCCCATAACGGACGCTGTCGCTGGCCACCGGCCGCTTCCAGTTCGGTCCATTGTTCGGTGGAGAAGAGGGTCTCGTACAGTTCGAAGGCGAGGCGGGCGTTGGCGATGCCGGCCTTTCCCTTAAGCGCCGCGGCAATGGGGTCGTCGATCGCG
>DMKW01000011.1:0-433 GCA_003454135.1 Microbacteriaceae bacterium | reverse complement strand
GCGTCGATCTCAGCGTCCACTCTGGAGACGAAGAAAGATGCGACCGAGTGGATCTGGGCGATGTCGTGACCAGACGCTAGTGCTTTCCGGAGTCCAGCTTGATAGGCCCGGATCACCCCTTCGTACCGGTCGAGGGAGAAGATCAGGGTCACGTTGACGCTGATCCCATCCGCGATGGTCGCTTCGATGGCAGCAAGCCCCTCCTCGGTGGCGGGGATCTTGATGAGTACGTTGGGTCGGTTCACAGCGTTGAACAGGCGCTTGGCTTCAATGATGGTCGCCGCCGGTTCGCGAGCCAGACGCGGGTCGACCTCAATCGAGACCCGCCCGTCCAGCCCGGAGCTTCGTTTCCAGACATCGTGAAAGAGAGTGCAGGCGTCGGACACATCCTGCGTTGTCAACGCGAACACCGATTCTTCGGCCGTCGCCCCCG
>DMKW01000154.1:957-3988 GCA_003454135.1 Microbacteriaceae bacterium | reverse complement strand
GTGCGCGCCTCGTCCGGGATGATCGGCACGATACGGTGCCCGAAGTCCTTGGACTTGAGCAGATCCTTGAGCAGGCGGGCGAAGGCCATGGTGGTGGCGATCTCCTGCTTACCGGAGCCCTTGCGGGCGAGCGCGTAGTCCGACTCCTCCGGCAGGTTCATCTGGGTGTAGCGCGAGCGGCGCTCGGGAAGGTATCCACCGAGCGCGCGACGACGCTCCTGCAGGTACTGGATCGCCTCGTCGTTCTCGCCCGGGTGGTAGTACGGGGGCAGGTACGGGTTCTCTTCGAGGGCGGCGTCGGTGATCGGGATGCGCATGACGTCGCGAAACTGCTTGAGGTTGTCGAGCGTGAGCTTCTTCATCTGGTGGGTCGCGTTGCGGCCCTCGAACGACGGGCCGAGACCATAGCCCTTGACCGTCTTCGCCAGGATCACGGTCGGCTGGCCCTTGTGCTCCGACGCCGCCTTGAAGGCCGCGTAGACCTTCTTGTAGTCGTGCCCGCCGCGCTTGAGGTTCCAGAGCTGGTCGTCGGTGTAGTCCTTGACGAGTTCGAGCGTGCGGGGGTCGCGGCCGAAGAAGTTCTCGCGCACGTAGGCGCCGCTCTCGGCCTTGTAGGTCTGGTAGTCGCCGTCCGGCGTGCGGTTCATGAGGTCGCGCAGAGCGCCCTCGCTGTCGCGGGCGAGCAGGGCATCCCACTCGCGGCCCCAGACGACCTTGATGACGTTCCAGCCGGCGCCGCGGAAGAAGCTCTCGAGCTCCTGGATGATCTTGCCGTTGCCGCGCACCGGTCCGTCGAGCCGCTGCAGGTTGCAGTTGATGACGAAATTGAGGTTGTCGAGGCCATCGTTGGCGGCAAGCTGCAGCGCGCCACGGCTCTCCACCTCATCCATTTCGCCGTCGCCGAGGAAGGCCCAGACCTGGCTGTCTGAGGCATCCTTGATGCCGCGGTTGGTGAGGTACCGGTTCGCCTGCGCCTGGTAGATCGCGTTGATCGGGCCGAGCCCCATGGACACGGTGGGGAACTGCCAGAAGTCCGGCATGAGCCGGGGGTGCGGGTACGACGACAGTCCGCCGCCGGCGTGGGACTTCTCCTGGCGGAAGCCGTCGAGCTGGTCGGTGCTCAGTCGGCCCTCGAGGAAGGCGCGGGCGTACATGCCGGGGGAGGCGTGCCCCTGGTAGAAGATCTGGTCGCCGCCGCCCGGGTGCTCGTGGCCGCGGAAGAAGTGGTTGTGCCCGACCTCGTACAAGGCCGCGGATGACGCGTAGGTGGAAATGTGCCCGCCGACGGCGATGCCGGGGCGCTGTGCGCGGTGCACCGTGATGGCGGCATTCCAGCGGATCCACGCGCGGTAGCGCCGCTCGAGGTCTTCGTCACCGGGGAACTCCGGCTCGTTCTCGGGCGCAATGGTGTTGAGGTAGTCCGTCGTGGGCACCATGGGCACCCCGAGGTGCAGCTCCTTGGAGCGCTTCAGCAGGCTGAGGATGATCTCGCGCGCGCGCTCGTGGCCCTGGGAGGCCACCAATCCATCGAGGGACTCCTGCCATTCGGCAGTCTCCTCAGGGTCCTTGTCGATGTGGTGCACCGAATATGGGTCCTGGTCGTTCACCGTCAACGTTGACCTCGCTCTTGTTCGCGGACAAAGTGTGCCGAGCACGACCGGCGATCGGGTTGCGATCGCCGGCCTGACGTGCAGGGCCTTAACGATTCTAGTTCTCGCGCCGGGCATGCTCGTGCAGAGGCTGGTGCTCGGGCGGAGTAGCGTCGACCCCCATGGGCTTCCTGCAACTGCACAACGGCATCCTGAGCGTGGCGATCAATCCGCTCGGGGCAGAACTTTCGAGCATGCGGCTGCGCGACGGCGGTGAGCTGCTCTGGCAGGGCGGAGAAGCGTGGGCGCGGCGGGCGCCGATCCTCTTTCCCATCGTGGGACGGATGCCCGGCAATGAGCTCGTGCACAAGGGCGTCGCCTACCCGATCGGCCAGCACGGTTTCGCGCGGGACCTGCCGTTCGACGCCGTGCGGGAGAGCGACTCTTCGGTCGAGTTCTCGCTCGTCGACACCGAGGAGACGCGGCGCCACTTTCCTTTCGCCTTCCGTCTCTCCGTGCGTTTCGCCATCGACGGGCAGACGCTGTCGATTCGACACACCGTGTCGAACCCCGGGGCCGAGCCGTTCTCGGCATCGGTCGGCGGTCATCCCGCCTTCGTCTGGCCGCTCGCCGACGGGGCCGCGCGCGAGGCGCACACTCTCGAGTTCCCCGAGGACGAGCCGGCCCCCATCCGCCGCATCGCCGGCGGTCTGCTGCTGCCCGACGGTCTCGACACCCCGGTGCGGGGCGGCATCCTGCAGCTCGACGACTCGCTCTTCGTGGACGACGCGATCATCTTCGACGCCCTCCGCAGCCGATCGGTGCGGTATTCGGCCCCGGGCACTCCGATGATCACGATGCGCTTCGACGACTTTCCGCTGCTCGGCGTGTGGTCAAAGGCACCGGGGGAGTTCCTCTGCATCGAGCCGTGGTTCGGGATGACGGCTCCGCAGGGGTTCGCGGGCGAGTACACCGAGAAGCCCGGTCAGTTCACCCTCCAGCCGGGCGAATCGACCGAGTTCACTTACAGCGTCACGGTTGAGCCGGCTTCAGCTGTTGGTGCGCGCGACGCGCAGGCGTAGTATTGCGATCCGTGTTTACCGGGCGTTTACCTCGCCCGGGGATAAGGATCTGAAAATGGCTCTGGAAAACGACACCCAGGCACCCGATTTTGAACTCCCGAACCAGTTCGGAGAGCACGTAAGGCTCAGCGACTTCCGCCACAAGAAGCCAGTCGCCCTCGTCTTCTTCCCCCTCGCGTTCTCGAGTACGTGCACGAGCGAGCTATGCGAGCTGCGCGACAACCTCGCGCTCTTCGCCGACAAGAGCATCGAGCTCATCGGCATTTCCGTCGACTCGAAGGCCACCCTGCGAGCGTTCGCCGAGAAGGAGGGCTACGCGTTCAACCTGCTGGCCGACTTCTGGCCGCACGGAGCGGTCGC
>DMKW01000154.1:0-775 GCA_003454135.1 Microbacteriaceae bacterium | reverse complement strand
CGTTCGATCTCGGACTACCGAGCGGCCCTCGCCGAACTTTCCCCGGTAACCGCCTAGGACTTCTTCGCCGTGCCGGGATCGAGCCGGCCCAGGATCTCCTGGAGGTCGGCGATCATCGTGAGTTGTCTCGTGTTGATCTCGAGCAGCGACTCGATGTCCTTCTTCGAGGCGACGTTCGTGTCGTAGTCGTGCTTGGAGAGGGCGGCCGCGATGGCGTCCTGCCTTTTCGCGGCGATCAGCAGGATCGCGCCCTGCAGCCCCGCGAGCATGCTCAAGAAGAGGTTGAGCAGGATAAATGGATACGGGTCCCAGCCCTTCGTGACGGTGTTGATGATTGCCCACACGATCATGAAGGCGACGAATCCGCCCACGAACGCCCAACTTCCCATGCTGTTGCGCATGAGGTCGGCAGCGCGCTCACCGCGCGTGAGGTGCGCCTTGTGATCGGCATGCCAGTCCCGAATGACGTTCGGTCTGGTGGTGAGGCCGGCCGCGGCATTGTGAGCGGGCTTGGGAATCTTCTTGCCGGTAGCTGTGCTGGACATGGTGCGAGTGTACGACCGCTCTGCTGCGCCGCAGCCGCGAGCCGCGCGGGATAGCTGTACGATAAGTTTCGTCGTAGCAGGATCGTCGTGAGGCCAACCGCTGCGGGCCTTTAGCTCAGTTGGTAGAGCGCCACGTTTACACCGTGGATGTCATCGGTTCGAGCCCGGTAGGGCCCACAACATAATGCAATGCTCGTCAACGCATGCAACGCCGTCATCGAGGGCAAGCA
>DMKW01000126.1 GCA_003454135.1 Microbacteriaceae bacterium | reverse complement strand
GGAAGCCAGGTCAACTACGTCAACCGCAAGCCCATCGGAGTTGCCGGACTCATCACTCCGTGGAACACCCCGTTCATGCTCGAAAGCTGGAAGCTCGCCCCGGCGCTGTCCTCCGGATGCACCGTCGTGCTCAAGCCCGCAGAGTTCACCCCACTGTCAGCCAGCCTCTGGGCGGAGATCTTCGAGCAGGCGGGACTCCCCACCGGTGTCTTCAACCTGGTCAACGGGCTCGGCGAGGAGGCTGGCGACGCCCTCGTCAAGCACCCCGACGTTCCTCTGATCTCCTTCACCGGCGAGAGCCGCACCGGTCAACTGATCTTCGGCAACGCCGCCCCCATGCTCAAGGGGCTGTCGATGGAGCTCGGCGGCAAGAGCCCGGCCGTCGTCTTCGCCGATGCGGATCTCGATGCGGCGATCGACTCGACGCTGTTCGGGGTCTTCTCGCTGAACGGCGAGCGGTGCACGGCGGGAAGCCGCATCCTGGTGGAGCGCCCGATCTACGACGAGTTCCTCGAGCGCTACGCCGCCCGCGCATCGAAGATTGTTGTCGGCGACCCGCACGACCCGAAGACCGAGGTCGGAGCGCTCGTGCACCCCGAGCATTTCGACAAGGTCATGAGCTACGTCGAGATCGGCAAGACCGAGGGCCGGCTCCTCGCTGGCGGAGGACGCCCGGAGGGCCTGCCGACGGGCAACTATGTGTCCCCGACCGTATTCGCAGACGTGAAGCCCGATGCACGAATCTTCCAGGAGGAGATCTTCGGCCCTGTAGTTGCAATCACTCCGTTCGACACCGACGCGGAAGCGCTCGAGCTCGCCAACGGCGTTCGCTACGGCCTGGCCGCATACATCTGGACACGCGACCTCGAGCGGGCGCACAACTTCTCCCAAAACGTCGAAGCCGGGATGGTGTGGCTGAACTCGCACAACGTGCGCGACCTGCGCACACCGTTCGGCGGCGTGAAGGCATCCGGACTCGGGCACGAGGGCGGCTACCGCTCGATCGACTTCTACACCGACCAACAAGCCGTGCACATCACGCTCGGCCGTGTACACACCCCACGCTTCGGCGCGGCCTGAACAAGCAAAAGGATACGAACATGACATCGCCGTCACTGACCGCACCCGGTCTGACTCCACCCGACATCGTGCGCTGCGCATACGCGGAACTCGTCGTCACTGACCTGGCCGCCTCACGCGAGTTCTACGTCGACATTCTCGGACTCACCGTGACCTACGAGGACGCCGAGACGATCTACCTGCGCACACTCGAAGAGTTCATTCACCACAACCTGGTGCTGCGAGCTGGACCGGTTGCGGCCGCCGCCGCTCTCGCCTTCCGGGTACGCACGCCTGGGGATGTCGACCTTGCCGAGGCGTACTACCGTGCTCTCGGATGCCGCACCGAGCGCCGATCAAACGGCTTCGTGCGCGGGATTGGCGATGCGGTGCGCGTCACAGACCCGCTCGGCTTCCCGTACGAATTCTTCTACGCCGTCGAACACGTTGAGCGACTGGCCTGGCGCTACGACCTCTACACCCCCGGAGCGCTGGTGCGCCTCGATCACTTCAACCAGGTAACCCCTGACGTCCCGCGCGGCCTCGAGTATCTCGAGGGCATCGGTTTTCGCGTCACGGAAGACATCGAGGACGAAAACGGCGTCGTATACGCGGCGTGGATGCGCCGCAAGGACACGGTGCACGACACAGCCCTCACCGGAGGCAACGGTCCGCGGCTTCACCACGTCGCGTTCTCGACCCACGAGAAGCACAACATCATCGCGATCTGCGACAAGCTCGGCGCGCTGCGGCGCAGCGACGCGATCGAGCGTGGCCCCGGGCGTCACGGCGTCTCGAACGCCTTCTACCTCTACATCCTCGATCCGGACGGACACCGCATCGAGATCTACACGCAGGACTATTACACGGGCGACCCCGACAATCCGGTGGTCACCTGGGACGTACACGACAACCAGCGCCGCGACTGGTGGGGTAATCCAGTGGTCCCCAGCTGGTACACAGAGGCCAGTCTCGTGCTGGATCTGGACGGCAACCCGCAGCCAGTAGTCGAACGCAATCAGCCGAGTGAGATGGCAGTCACGATCGGGGCCGACGGATTCTCCTACACACGCAAGGGCGACGTCCAAGAGGGCTTCAAGCTGGGCGCGCAACTGTAGCGTCGCGCATCACCGCACACGAAAAGGAGCCGGCACCCCGCTCAGGTTGCCGGCTCCTTCATTCACGCAACTTCTGCTACCCGCTAATCACCTGCGGAACCCCGAGCGCCTTGAGCCCTTCGACACCGAACTCGAGGCCGTAACCCGAGCCCTTCACCCCGCCGAACGGCATCATCGGGTGCACTACGCCGTGCTTGTTGATCCAGACCGTGCCGGCCTCGAGCCGAAGGGCAACCTTTCGGGCCTCGACCGGATCGGATGACCAAACCGAGGCACCGAGCCCAGCGTCAAGCCCGTTTGCACTCGCGATTGCGTCCTCGACATCCGAATAACGGATGATCGGGAGCGCGGGGCCAAACTGCTCCTCGTCCACGAGCGGGTCACCGTCGTGCATGTCAGCAACGAGCGTGATCGGGTAGAAGAGTTCGCCGAGTTCCGTCGCCGGACTCCCGCCCGTAACGATACGGCCACCACGCTTCTTGGCGTCTTCAACGAGTCCCGAAACGATGTCGAACTGCTTCTTGTTCTGCACCGGGCCCAGCACGTTGTTCTCATCGAGACCGTTGCCCATTGGCATTGCGCCAGTGACCGTCTTCAGTTCTTCGATTACCTGCTCATAGATTGAGTCGTGAACGTAGAGGCGCTTCAGCGCCGCGCAGGTCTGGCCGGTGTTGATGAAGGCGCCCCAAAACAGATCGCCAGCAATGGCCGCCGGATCGGCGTCGGGAAGGACGATGCCTGCGTCATTTCCGCCCAGTTCCAAGGTCAACCGCGCTAAGTTGCCGGCCGAGCTCTTGATGATCTCTCGGCCGGTCGCAGTCGAACCCGTGAACATCACCTTGTCGATGTCCGGATGCGACGCCAGGCGAGCGCCGACCTCGCGGTCCCCGGAAACAACCGTCAGCACTCCGGCGGGGAGCACCTCGTTCATGACTTCCACCAACGCGAGGACGCTGAGAGGCGTGAACTCCGACGGCTTGACAACCACGGTGTTGCCCATGCGCAGCGCCGGCGCAATCTGCCAGATGCCGATCATGAGGGGCCAGTTCCACGGTCCGATCGCACCGACAACGCCCACAGCACGGTAGTGCAGTTCGGCCCTCGTCTCGCCATCATCGACGACGACCTCGGGCTCGAGGGGCGTCGCCGCTGTGGCGCGCAACCAGCTCACACACGCGCCGATTTCGAACCGGGCGTTGGGTCCGTTGAGTGGCTTTCCCTGCTCGCGTGAGAGCAGTTCGGCAAGCGGTTCGGACTCCGCCTCGATCCTGTCGGCAACGGCATTCAGTATCTCGATCCGTTGCGGATGGCCGAGAGCCTCCCAGGCGGGCTGCGCGGCTTTCGCCGCAGCAATGGCGGCGTCGAGATCATCCACGGTCTTGATCGGGGCAGACCCAACGACCTCTCCTGTGGCGGGATCGTGCATCTCCCGACCGCTCCCAGCGGGGGCGCTGACGCGGGCGAGCAGGGTCGTGTAGTCGGACATTGCTGTTCTCCTCGATGGAAACGAAGTTGATTTAGTCCAGCATCGTCAGCACGGCGCCCCACCGCTTGGCCCTCGGTGCACGCCCTCTGACTCTCAGCGCAGGGCAGCAGTTTCGGGTCCTTCAACTTACGGTACGCAGAGTCAACGACTGTTCCGCGGACGACAACCGCCGCACGAGTCCGCGTTCTTAGAGTGACCACAAGGACGACGAGACTCACCGTCCGAATCCAGCACCGTCGCTGAACACAGAGGTTCAGCTCTTATCGGAGAGGCACCAATTCACATGCGAATCACGGGTTTCACACTCGGCGCAGCGGCAGTCATTGCAGCCGGCGCCCTTGTCCTCAGCGGCTGTAGCACCACCACCAGTGGTGGCTCCGCTACTCCGGCATCGGGCACGCCAATCAAGGTCGCCGCCCTCAGCGGTCTCACATTCTTTCCGGAGGCACCGCAAGCCGTCAAGGCGGTCTTTGACGACTACAACAAGGCGGGTGGTTTTCACGGACAGCCCCTCGAATACACCGTCTACGACGACAAGACCGACCCAGCCGTTTCGGCTACCGCCGCGAAGGACGCCCTCGGCAGTGGCGCAGTAGCCCTGGTCGGATCGTCCTCGTTGCTGGACTGCGCCGTCAACCACAAGACCTGGGAAGACAACAACATCGTGTCGCTCCAGGGCACGGGTGTTGACCCGTTCTGCTTCACCACGTCCAACATCGCCCC
>DMKW01000027.1:1916-2944 GCA_003454135.1 Microbacteriaceae bacterium | reverse complement strand
TCCTTGAACCGGCGCAGCGACTCGATCGCGAGGTTGTCGCCGACCACGACACCGTCGCGGATGACTCGAGCCTTCGCGTTCCGGGTGATCGTGCCGGAGCGAACGATGACACCGGCGACGTTTCCGAACTTGGACGAGCGGAAGACTTCGCGAATCTCGGCGACGCCGGACTGCACCTCTTCGAACTCGGGCTTGAGCATTCCCTTGAGCGCGTTCTCCACGTCTTCGAGCGCCGCGTAGATCACCGAGTAGAAGCGAACGTCGACACCCTCGCGAGCGGAACGCTCCCGGGCCTTCGTGTCTGGACGCACGTTGAATCCGATGATGATCGCATTGTCGATCGTCGCGAGGTTGACGTCGCTCTCGGTGATCGCACCCACACCGCGGTGGATGATGCGCAGCTGAACACTGTCGTCCACCTCGATCTTGAGCAACGACTCCTCGAGCGCCTCGACGGCACCCGAGACGTCGCCCTTGATGATGAGGTTGAGCGACTCGACCTTGCCGTCTTCGAGGGCCTTGGTGAAGTCCTCGAGGCTGATGCGCTTGCGGCTGCGGGCGAGCAGGGCGTTGCGCTCTGCGGCTTCGCGCTTCTCGGCGATCTGGCGGGCCGTGCGGTCGTCGTCGGTGACCAGGAACGTGTCACCGGCGCGGGGCACGGACGTGAGCCCGAGCACCGAGACGGGGCGAGCCGGCGTGGCGAACTCCACCGGGGTGCCGTTCTCGTCGAACATCGCGCGGACGCGGCCATAGGCCGTCCCGGCGACGATCGGGTCGCCGACCTCGAGGGTTCCCGACTGGATCAGCACGGTCGCGACCGCGCCGCGTCCCTTGTCGAGCTTGGCCTCGATGGCGACGCCGCGCGCGTCCTTGTTGGGGTTTGCGCGCATGTCGAGTCCGGCATCCGCCGTGAGGAGCACCGCATCGAGAAGGGCAGGGATGCCGATCTTGTTGAGCGCCGACACGTCGACGAACATGGTGTCCCCGCCGTACTCCTCCGCGACGAGACCGAACTCGGTGAGCTGCTG
>DMKW01000027.1:0-1813 GCA_003454135.1 Microbacteriaceae bacterium | reverse complement strand
GCATGGCGGTGAACGCCTCGTGACCGGGGGTGTCGATGAAGGTGATGGCGCGTTCGACGCCCTCGTGCTCCGCGACTACCTGGTACGCGCCGATGTGTTGTGTGATGCCACCGGCCTCCCCGGCGACGACGTTCGCGTTGCGGATCGCGTCGAGAAGGCGCGTCTTACCGTGGTCGACGTGACCCATGACGGTGACGACGGGCGGCCTGGCCACGAGGTCCTCGTCGGTTTCGTCCTCGAGCTCCTGGTCGAGGTCGAGGTCGAAGCCCGCGAGAAGTTCGCGGTCCTCATCCTCGGGCGAGACCATTTCGATCTTGAAGCCGAGTTCCTCACCGAGGATGTCGAACGTCGCCTCGTCGAGCGATTCCGTCGCCGTGGCCATCTGGCCGAGGTGGAACAGCACGGTGACGAGGTTGCCTGGGCTCGTGTCGATCTTGTCGGCGAAATCGGTGATCGACGCGCCACGACGCAGGCGAACGACGGTCTTGCCGTCGCCACGGGGGACGCTGACGCCACCGAGCGACGGGGCTTCGCGCAGTTCGAACTCGGCCCTCTTCGTACGCTTCGACTTGCGGGCCTTGCTCTTGCCGCCGCCGCGACCGAACGCGCCGGCGGTTCCGCCGCCCGGACCACGGCCTCGGCCTCCGCCACCGGCTGGGCGGTTGGGGCCGAAGTTGGAGCCTGGTGCTCCCGCAGGAGCTCCGCCGGGACGGAATCCGCCACCGGCGCCGCCCGGGCGCGCTCCAGCGCCACCGGGGCGCTGGAATCCGCCGCCGGCCGCGGCCGGGCGCTGCCCGAAGCCGCCGGGGCGCTGGCCCTGGCCGGGTCCACCCGGACGCGGTGCGCCGGGACGGGGTGCTGCCGGGCGCGGGATTCCGCTCGGGCTCGCGGCGGGGCGGGTGTTCATGCCCTGCGTGCTCGCGTAAGGGTTGTTGCCGGGGCGCGGGGCGCCGGGGCGCTGCATGCCCTGCGTGGTCGCAAACGGGTTATTACCCGGACGTGCGGTGCCCGGGCGCGGGATGTTCGATGCCTCGGCGGCCGGAGTTGCCGGGGCGGGAGCCGACGGCGCGGCCGGAGCCGGAGTCTCGGCGACCGGGGCCGGGGTGGACGCGGCGGGAGCCGGTGCCGGGGCCGTCGGGGCCTCGGCTACCGGTGCCGGGCGGGGAGTCGCTGCGGGGGTGGGAGCCTTTTCGGGCGCCTTGATGCCATCGGCTTCGAGCGCAGCACGAAGCCTGCGCGCGACCGGTGGTTCGATGCTTGAGGAAGGTCCCTTGACGAATTCGCCCATTTCCTTGAGCTTCTCAAGGGCCCTCTTGCTGTCAATGCCGAGTTCTGCTGCGATCTCGTGCACGCGTGGTTTTGCCACTGTTCTCCTTATCGGGGCCAACTCCCGATGTGGAGAAGGCCTTAGTTACGGACGGGACTCATTTCGAGCCGCTCATTAGTTGTCACTCATTAGTTGGTCACTTTGCCGTTCAGCCTGTTCTTCAAGGAACCCTGTGGTTCCGACTGGTGGGTGGTGCTGGTCTGTACTGCGTTGCTCAGTTGCTGCATCGCGAGCGCGCCCTCGGCCCGCAACGCTCGGCCAAAGGCCTTGCGAGTGATCGAGGTTTCGACGCATTCAACGGTGGGATGCACCCAAGCGCCTCGACCGGGAAGCGTTGCGGAGTAATCCACGACGGCCTCGCCGTCGCGCGCAACGACTCTCAATAGCGAGGTTCGTTCGGCACGCTGGCGGCAGCCAAGACACGTTCTTACAGGTCTCATACTATCCCCTCAATCAACGGGATGCCGTGTCGGTCTATTCCGCCCG
>DMKW01000259.1 GCA_003454135.1 Microbacteriaceae bacterium | reverse complement strand
GGGAAGCACCATGGCGCACCGACAGCCGGCCTGGCGATCGGTGATTGCCGCGGGACCCTACTGGGGCGTGAGGCGTGACCTGCGCGTGCGCAACTGCTCGAGCGCGTCGTCGAGGAGGTTTGCCGCCTCTTCCTCGGTGCGACGCTCCTTCACGTAGGCGAGGTGCGTCTTATACGGCTCGAGCTTCGTCACCGACGGCGGGTTCTCTTTGTCGCGACCTGCGGGGAGCCCACAGTTCGGGCAGTCCAGGATTACCGGAATCTCTTCCGGTTCGATCGAGGCGAGAAAGTACGGGCTCTGCTCGTGGCCATTGGTGCACCAGTAGAAGACCTGGAGGCGCTCGGCATGAAAACCCCGATCCTGCTCGCCCATCGGTCCCGCTCCAACGCGTGAACCACGGATAGCGCTACCACCTGAAGCCATGGGATCCCTAACCTGCTACGTCGAATTTGGTGATGAGCCCGAGCACGATGATGCAGGAGACCCACACCAGTCCAAGGATCACCGTGATGCGGTTGAGGTTGCGCTCGGCAACGCCGGACGCCCCGAGGTTGCTCGTCACTCCTCCGCCGAACATGTCGGAGAGACCGCCGCCACGCCCCCGGTGCAGGAGGATGAGCAGGGTCAGCAGGAGGCTCGTAATACCGAGCACGACCTGCAGGATGACCTGAAGAATTTCCACGAAGAGCCTTTCTGGGCGCGACAAACCGCTGTTTAGTATAACTTGCGCTGGCGCGAAGGTATGTTCCCCTGATGGGGATGCCGCTGGACTACGTTCCGACGTGCTTCTGGAACTGGGCGATGCTCGAGAACTCGGCGAGGTCGAGGCTCGCACCGCCGACGAGGGCACCGTCCACGTTCGGCTGGCGCATGAATCCGGCGATGTTTGCCGCCTTCACGGAGCCGCCATAGAGGATGCGCGTGGCCTGCGCCGCCTCCTGACCAGTGAGCTCGACGAGAATCTCGCGCAACTGCCCGGCAACCTGCTCGGCCTGCTCGGGAGTGGCCGCCTGGCCGGAGCCGATCGCCCACACCGGTTCGTAGGCGACGACTATGTCCGCGCCGTCCTTGATACCGGCGAGTGCGGCCTTCAGCTGGGCGACGGGTACCGCGCTCGGGCCGTGCTTCTCGAGGTCTTCCGCCGTCTCACCCACGCATACGACGGGAACGAGACCGTGCTTGATCGCCGCCGCGACCTTCGCAGCGACCTCATCGTCACCCTCGTTGTGCAGGGTGCGGCGTTCCGAGTGCCCGATGATCACGTACTGGCAGTCGAGTGCCTTGAGGAACGCGCCGGAGATCTCGCCCGTGTAGGCGCCCGAGTCGTACGCCGACAGGTCCTGCCCGCCGAACTTGAGCGGGAGCTTGTCGGCGGAGATGAGCGTCTGCACCGAGCGGAGATCGGTGAACGGGGGGAACACGGCGACCTCGACAGCGTCGAAGTCGTGCCGCGCATCCTTGAGGCTCCAGGCGAGCTTCTGCACGAACGCGATCGCCTGCAGGTGATCGAGGTTCATCTTCCAGTTGCCCGCGATGAACGGGGTTCGAGTCGTGCCGGTCATGCGTGCCATCCCAAAACCTCCAGGCCGGGCAGGCTCTTGCCCTCCAGGAACTCCAGGCTGGCACCCCCACCGGTCGATATATGTCCAAACTGCTCGTCATGAAACCCGAGAGCGCGCACCGCGGCAGCCGAATCCCCGCCGCCGACGACCGAGAGGCCGGGTACCTCCGTGAGAGCCGCCGCAATCGTCTTCGTTCCCGCCGCGAACGGCGCGAGTTCGAAAACGCCCATCGGACCGTTCCAGAAGACGGTTTCGGATGCCCGGATCACCTCTGCGAAGCGCGTCGCCGTGTCCGGTCCGATGTCGAGTCCGAGTCCCGCGGATCCCCACGGTGTCTCTTCGATCGAGTCGGCCGGGCGCACCTCGTTGTCCGCATCCGCGGAGAATCTCGACGCGACGACGACATCGGTGGGGAGCACGATCTCTACGCCGAGCTCCTTCGCCTTGTCGAGGTAGCCGCGCACGGTGTCGAGCTGGTCAACTTCGAGCAGGCTCGAGCCGACCTTGTGGCCCTGGGCCGCGAGGAAGGTGAAGAGCATCCCGCCGCCGATAAGCAGGGAGTCGACCCGGGGCAGGAGGTGCGCGATCACGCCGAGTTTGTCCGACACCTTCGAACCGCCGAGAACCACCGTGTACGGCTTCTTCGGCGACTCGGTGAGGCGGTCGAGAACGTCGAGCTCGGTCGCGATGAGGGTGCCGGCCGCGCTGGGAAGGATTCTCGCGAGCTCGTACACGCTCGCCTGCTTGCGATGAACGACGCCGAAGCCGTCGGAGACGAACGCGTCGCCGAACTCCGCGAGCTGCGCGGCGAAAGCCTCACGCTCTGCGTCGTTCTTCGCCGTCTCCCCCGCGTTGAAACGCAGGTTCTCGAGCAGTGCGACGTCGCCGTCGGCGAGCCCGTCGACCGCTTCACGTGCGGCGGCGCCGACCGTGTCGCTCGCGAAGGTAACTCCCTTGCCGAGAAGTTCGCACAGGCGCTGCGCGACGGGAGCGAGGGTGTATTTCGCGTCCGGCGCGCCGTCTGGGCGACCGAGGTGGGAGATCACGACGATGCGCGCGCCGGCGTTGATCAGGGCGTTGATGGTGGGCAGGGAGGCGCGAATGCGACCGTCGTCCGTGATCTGACCGTCCCCGATGGGGACGTTCAGATCACAGCGAACGATGACTCTCTTGCCCGCGAGGTGACCGAGGCTCTCGATCGTGCGCAGCGTCATGACCGGTGGCGGTTAGAGGCGTTCGGCGACGTACTCGGTGAAGTCGACGAGACGGTTGGAGTAGCCCCACTCGTTGTCGTACCAACCGGCGATCTTCACCTGGTCGCCGATCACCTTCGTGAGTCCGGCGTCGAAGATGCAGGAGTGCGGGTCACCCTGGATGTCGCTCGAGACGATCGGGTCCTCGGTGTAGCTGAGGTAGCCGGCGAGAGCGCCGCTCTCTGCCGCTGCCTTGTAGGCCGCGTTGACCTCGGCGACGGTGACCGGACGGCTCGCCTGCACGGTGAGGTCGGTGATCGAACCGGTCGCGACGGGAACGCGCAGCGCGTAGCCGTCGAGCTTTCCGACGAGCTCGGGAACCACGAGGCCGAGCGCCTTGGCGGCTCCGGTGGAGGTGGGGATGATGTTGAGCGCGGCGGCTCGGGCACGACGCAGGTCGCTGTGCGGCCCATCCTGCAGGTTCTGGTCGGCCGTGTACGCGTGCACCGTGGTCATGAGGCCGCGCTCGATGCCGAAGGCCTCGAGGAACACCTTCGCGAGCGGGGCGAGGCAGTTGGTTGTGCAGGACGCGTTGGAGAGGATGTGCTGCGTCGCCGGGTCGTAGAGGTTCTCGTTGACGCCCATGACGAACGTGCCGTCGTCATCCGACGCCGGAGCGGAGATGATGACCTTCTTGGCGCCGGCCTCGATGTGCTTGACGGCATCCTTGGCGTTGGTGAAGCGGCCGGTCGACTCGATGACGATGTCGACACCGAGGTCTCCCCACCCGAGGTTCGCGGGGTCGCGCTCGGCGAGCACCTTGATGCGCTTGCCGCCGACGACGATGAAGTCGCCATCGACGGTAACCTCTTCGGCCAGACGGCCGGCGACGGAGTCGTACTTGAGAAGGTGGGCGAGCGACTCGGGGTCGGTTAGGTCGTTTACGGCGACGACCTCGAGGTCAGCGCCCTGCGCGAGCGCCGCGCGGAGGTAGTTGCGACCAATGCGGCCGAAGCCGTTGATGCCGATCTTCACGGTCAAGAGAACTCCTGTTGCTGAGGCTGTCTCTTATACACATCTGACGCTGCCGACGATCTACTCTGTGTAGATCTCGGTGGTCGCC
>DMKW01000008.1 GCA_003454135.1 Microbacteriaceae bacterium | reverse complement strand
TTCGTTTCGGTCAACACCGACCGGGTCTCGGATGAAGAGGTCAAGTACACGGTGGACGCCGAAGGCTACATCCGCGAACTGTCCAAGACCGTCCAGGGCGGCCTGGGCGAAGCCGTCGGCATCAACTACGTATCGCGTGGCGACAAGGCAGCGCTGCTGCGCCAACTCGGCCGCGTGGGCGACCAGGATTACTTCGAGCGCGGTATTGAGCTGGCAATCGAGCAGGACAAGCTACGATTTGAGCCGGTAGACATCTCCGACCTCTACGCCGTGGAGATCGACTTCGCCGAAGACCTGGAGCGGGCAAACCTCTTCGTCTAGGGCGTTGCACGGGGGTGCTTGATTTCTAAGGACCCGTAACGCGTGAGTGCAGCTATTGAAGCACGCCCGGCGCGGTCTGCGTTTGATCGCTACCGCCATTCGCTGTGGCTCTTGACCACCCGCGACCTCAAGGTGCGCTACTCGACATCGTTCCTCGGCTACTTCTGGTCGATCCTCGACCCGCTCGTCATGGCCGCGATCTACTGGTTCGTGTTCACCGTGATCTTCCACCGCGGTGTCGGGCACGAGCCGTACATCGTGTTCCTGCTCACTGCGCTCCTGCCGTGGACGTGGTTCAACGGCAGCATCTCCGACTCGACGCGGGCGTTCACCAAGGAAGCGAAGCTCATCCGGTCGACCAAGATCCCGCGTACGATCTGGGTCTCGCGGCTCGTGCTCTCGAAGGGCATCGAGTTCGTCGTGAGCATCCCGGTGATCGTCTTCTTCGCGCTGCTGACGCTCGGCACCCCGGATCCTGCCCGGCTGCACTACGAGGTGCTGTTCGTGCCGCTCGCGATCGCGATGCAGGCGATCCTCACGCTCGGAATCGGACTCATCGTCGCCCCACTCGTCGTGTTCTTCCGCGACCTCGAGCGGGCGGTCAAGCTGGGCCTGCGATTCATGTTCTATGCATCCCCCGTCGTCTACGGGGTCGTCAACGTGCCGAAAGACTTCCGGCCGTTCGCCGCGTTCAACCCGATGTCTGGCATCCTCTCGCTCTATCGGGCTGCATTCTTCCCCCAGGAATTGAGCTGGTTCGACGTGGGCATGAGCGCCGTGATTTCCCTGCTCATTCTCGGCATCGGTATCCTCGTGTTCCGACGCACCATCAGCACCGTCCTGAAGGAGATCTGACGTGACGGATCTCACCGCGCCGACCACTGCGGTCCAGGCTCCCGTGATCACCGTTGCGGGTGCCGGCATCCGGTTCAAGCGCAACCGCCGTTCGCGCCGGAGCTTCAAGGATCTCTTCGCCGGCTCGAAGCGCCGCAGCCGTCCCGGGGAGTTCTGGGCCCTGCGCAATGTGTCGTTCAGCGTCGCGCCGGGCGAGGCGATCGGCGTCGTCGGGCGCAACGGGCAGGGAAAGTCGACGCTACTCAAGCTCGTCGCCGAGGTGGTGTTCCCCGACGAGGGTCGCATCGGCGTACACGCCGGGGTTGCCCCCCTCATCGAGATCACCGGCGGCTTCGTCGACGACCTCACGGTGCGGGACAACGTGTACCTCACGGCCGGGCTGCACGGCATGAAGCGGGCCGAGATCGACGAGCGGTTCGACGAGATCATCGCCTTCGCCGAGATCGGCGACTTTCTCGACACCCCGTACAAGCACCTCTCGAGCGGCATGAAGGTGCGCATCGCATTCGCCGTGATCTCGCGCCTCGAGGAGCCCATCCTGCTCGTGGACGAGGTGCTTGCGGTGGGCGATAAGGGCTTCCGGGAGAAGTGCTATCGGCGCATCGAGGAGCTCTTGGCGGGCGGGCGTACTCTGTTTTTCGTGTCCCACAACGAGAAAGACCTCCGCCGTTTCTGCACTCGCGGCCTCTACCTCGACAAGGGTGCCCTCGTGCTCGACTCGTCCATCGACGAAGTGCTCGATCGCTACAACGAGGAGTACGGAGTCGCGTCGTGACGATCCTGCCCGGTGCGCGGGCCACGGCTCCCATCGAGGCGGGAATCGAACGCCTGCTCTCGGTGCAGCGCCCCATCGTGCTCGCGCACGTACGCGGAGTCCGGCGGCGGCATCCTGACGCCTCGCCCGCCCAGATCGTGACAATCCTCGAGCGCCATTACCTCACCGCGGTGACGACCGGTGGTGCGGCGGTCGGGGCGAGCGCCGTGATTCCCGGCGTGGGCTTCGGGGTTTCGCTCGCCCTCAGCGGCGTGGAGACCGCCGGCTTCCTCGAGGCGAGCGCCCTCTTCGCCCAATCGGTGACCGAGGTGCACGGCATCGCCGTCGAAGACCCGGAACGCGCACGCACGCTCGTGATGACCATGATGCTCGGCACGGCCGGCTCCGACCTCGTGCGCCAACTCGCCGGGCAAGCGGCAGGCACCGGACCGGCCCGGGGCAGGTTCTGGGGCGAGCTCGTGACGAAGAGCCTGCCGCAAGCGGCCATGGGCCAGATCGGCGATCGGGTCAAACGGGTCTTCGTGAAACGCTACGCGGCAACCCAGGGCGCGAGCATCATGGGGCGGGCGATCCCATTCGGCGTGGGCGCCGTGATCGGCGGAACAGGCAACCACATGCTCGGGCGCAAGGTGGTGACGAGTTCGCGGGACGCCTTCGGGCCGGCGCCCGATGCGTTCCCGCTCGTGCTCGAGCCGAAGGTACGGCCGGTGCGGCCGCAGACCGCCAGGACGCGGATCGCGATGCCGCGCTTCATCCGTAAGTCGCCGAAAACCTAACCCGGGATAGCTCTTCTCCTCCCCGGAGGAGCAGCGGCCACGGAGTGCAGATCCGTGGTTCGGCCGTCGGATGCCGTCGCTACGTTTCCCGCATGACCGGCCCACGCTCCCCCCGATTCGATTCCGCATATCCGGTGCCGTTCCGAATCGAACGCGACGTGGGTCCGCGCCGATACCTGCTCACAAACGACGGTCCGGAGCCGGTTGACGGAGTCACTCTCACCCTGGTCGGACCCGGTGTAATGCCTGCGAGCACACCATCCACACTCCAGCCGGGCGAATCCCTCGAGGTGATGATTTCGGGCCGCGACCTGGCGCGAAGCACCGTTCTGCTGGTGCGCTGGTTTCGCTCGACGGGCGAGGAATATCTCTGGCGGGTGAGTTTCTAGCGAATCGCCGAACCTCGTGCACGCCTCTCGCGGATAAAGTCGGCGGCCGAGAATGTTTCCTCGCGATCGGGCAGTGACTCGGCACCGATCTTCTCGATGAGCGTTCCCGGATCGACGCCGAGTACCGAAGCGATTCGCACCAGCGTATGGAAATTAGGGTTGCCGAGCCCACGCTCGATCTTGCCGTAGTTCGACACGTTCATGCCCGCCAGATTCGCGATCTCCTCCTGGCTGAGAGCGAGCTTGTTACGCCGATTACGGATGCGTTCACCCAGAACTCGGGCCGCGTCGGAGATCGGTTCAGACATGTCTCATTGCTACTTGCCCCGTGGCCGAACAGCCAGATGTCGTAACAGTGAGGTATAAATACCTCAGGGGTTCAGTGCTTGCAATCGCGCTCTCGCGCGCCCCACGTGAACGAACGGACAACTCCCTCGCATGGCAAGATCCCTGCTCGAACAGCTCCCAGGCATCGTCGCAGCGGGCAAGAAGCAGGCGCAGCAGATCCTCGAACAACTTGAGGGACCGAACAGGGTTTCGCTGCAAACACGCGAACTGGTCATTCCGGCGCGTGACACCGCGGGTTTTGACCTGTATGGCCGGGACGGCGAGCA
>DMKW01000002.1 GCA_003454135.1 Microbacteriaceae bacterium | reverse complement strand
TCTTCTCGCGCAGCTGGTTGATAAAGATCATGGTCGTGTTGGTCTGGCTGAGGCCACCGGTGAGCTTGCGGAGGGCCTGCGACATGAGGCGGGCCTGGAGGCCGACGTGCGAGTCGCCCATCTCTCCCTCGATCTCGGCGCGGGGCACGAGCGCCGCGACCGAGTCGATCACGACGAGGTCGATCGAGCCGGAGCGGATGAGCATGTCGGCGATCTCGAGCGCCTGCTCCCCCGTGTCTGGCTGGGAGACGAGCAGGGCGTCGATGTCGACGCCGAGGGCCTTCGCGTACTCGGGGTCGAGCGCGTGCTCGGCGTCGATGAACGCGGCGATGCCGCCGGCACGCTGGGCGTTGGCGATGGCGTGCAGCGTGAGGGTCGTCTTACCGGAGGACTCCGGGCCGTAGATCTCCACGATGCGGCCGCGCGGAAGACCGCCGATGCCGAGCGCGACATCCAGTGCGATCGAGCCGGTGGGGATCACCGCGACGGGGGCGCGCTCGTCGCTGCCCAGGCGCATGACGGAGCCCTTGCCGAACTGGCGATCGATTTGGGCGAGTGCGGTTTCCAAAGACTTTTCGCGATCGGCTGCTGATGGCATTTCGTGCTCCTTTTATGACTCGTTTCGGTGCGCCTATAGGCTGCCGCCCCTCCCGGTGAACCGATCCTGCAAGGTTCACTGGCATGCGACAAGGCTGGTGGTACTGGCTTGGTCGAACGGATGCGACAGTACGCGCGACCGGGGACATTGCCCCGGAGACCGAGCGGACGGTGCACAACTCGAAGGTCATCTGCCGTTGTGAAGGAGCCTACGCCCATCCGAAGACATGTTCGAATGTTTTCCCACGGCGTGTCGCACGGGTTCGAAGCTCAGGGCTTTGGCATCCGCTGGCCGACGCCATACCAGCGGTTCTCCGGCACGTCCGAGGCGCGGCACAGCGCGAGCCAGATCTCCCTCGCCCCGACGCCCTTGGCGATGGCCTGCTCGGCCGTGAGATCCCCGAGCTCGCCGAGCACCAGGTCGTGCGCGAGCGTGCGCCCATACGACGAGCCGAACTCGTCGGCCATAGCGGTCCAGAATTCGCTCAAACGCATAGCAACAACCTAACCAGAAATCGGGCGGGAGCCTTGTCGACGATTCGACGCCGGCGCCTTAACCTAAGGATGCCCGGCTCGCGAGAGCCGGGCATCCAATCATTCGCGACCCGAACACACCGTCTCGGCTCGCCTCAAGTTTGTTAGCGGGTAACCAACCCCGCGTCGAAGTCCGCGACGAGGTCGTCCGGAACCGTGTCGGGAATCACGTTAATTCCCTCGATTACGGCGAGGCGGTCTCCCACCTCACGCATGATGACTGAAATCGGTGTTTCGAGTGCATCCGCAACCGAAGCGAGAATCTCGGAACTGGCCTCTTTCTGGCCGCGCTCCACCTCGCTGAGGTAGCCGAGAGCAACACTTGCCTTGCTCGCGACCTGACGAAGAGTACGACCCTTCTGCAGGCGGAAGTCCCGGAGCACGTCACCGATTTCCTGACGAACTAGAACCATTGGACCCTCCTCCTATGACGCGACCTTTGGATCGACCTTGCCGATGGTTGTGTAACACTACAACCTCCGTTATGCAAACTCTAACCAGCCGCATCTGTGTGACGCTTGTGAATTACTGCTATGTAACGAGATCGAAACGCGAAAGATTCCCGCACGACATCTCAGGGCTAGCCAAGCGATCTCGCGAGCCGCTCGAGTGATTCGGAGACGACGATCTTTCGGATCGCCTGCCGGTCGCCGGCAAGGTCGAGACGGAACGAGGACACGCTGTCACCGATCGCGATCCCGACGAAGACGACCCCGGGCTCGTGGCCGCCCTGCGGCTCCGGGCCCGCGACTCCCGTTGTCGAGAGCCCGATCTGCGCTGGCACTCCCCCGACCGCCAGCACGGACCTCACGCGGTCGGCCATCTGGCGGGCGACCTCCGGATGCACCGGGCCGTGTTCGGCGAGCAGGTCAGCGTCCACCCCGAGAACCGTGGCCTTGAGCTCCGTGTTGTACGCGACGATGCCGCCGAGCACCGCGGCCGATGCCCCGGGCACGCCGATGAGCTCGGCAACCAGCAGCCCTCCGGTGAGGGACTCCGCGACGGCGACGGTGAGTCCGCGCCGCACGAGGATCGCAATGACGCGGGTCGCAGCATCCGTCATTTCCGTGCCGGTCAGGACTTCCGGCGGTTCTGGTGAAAGTACTTCACGAAGAAGTCCACGCCAGACACCACGGTGAGAACGACGGCCGCCCCCATCACGACCCAGCCGACCCACAGCTCCCAGGTGCCCACGATGGTCCAGAACGGGAACAGGAGGAGCGAGATCGCGACAGCCTGCAGCACGGTCTTCAGCTTGCCGCTCGCGACGGCCGGCACGACCCGGGTGCGGATCACAACGAGCCGAAAGATCGTGATACCGAATTCGCGGATGAGGATGACGATCGTCACCCACCACCACAGTTCCCCGAGGATCGACAGCGCGACGAGCGCGCCACCCGTGAGCACCTTGTCGGCGATGGGGTCGAGGATCTTGCCGAAGTCGGTCACGAGGTTCTGGCGCCTCGCGAGGATGCCGTCGACCGTATCGGTGACGATCGCGACGACGAAGAGCACGGCCGCGACGTAGCGCAGCGTACCGAGCGCGCCGTTGTCGGCCAGCAGCAGCCAGATGAAGGCCGGAGCCATGAAGATTCGGATGACCGTGACGATGTTCGCCACGTTGCCGGTGCTCGCCGGGGTGTCGCCCGCGCGCGCGACCCGCCCACGCATGGGGTTCGGTCGTCTGGCGGGCGGCTCTTGCGGTGCGGGCAGCGCCACGAATTACTCCCTGCCGGTCAGCTTCCAGGCGTCCTCGTCGTCCGACGATCCGTCCACCTCATCGTAACCGGTAGTCATGTCGCCGACCGGGTCCGCAGAGTACCGATCGTCGGTCGGAGCCGCGGATGGCCCGTCGTCTCCGCGCAGTCGGGCGAGCACGCCGGCGAGCTGCTCGGGCGCCACGAGCACGTCCCGGGCCTTTGAGCCCTCAGACGGGCCGACGATCTCGCGCGACTCCATGAGGTCCATGAGTCGCCCTGCCTTGGCGAAGCCGACCCTGAGCTTGCGCTGGAGCATCGAGGTCGACCCGAATTGGGTGCTCACGACGAGCTCCGCCGCCGCGAGCAACAGCTCGAGGTCGTCGCCGATGTCGCCGTCGATGCTCTTCTTCTCGGCGGACACGGCCACGTCCTGGCGGTAGTCGGGGCGGGCCTGGCGCGTGACGTGCTGCACGACGGCCGCGACCTCGCTCTCGGTGACCCAGGCGCCCTGCACGCGGATCGCCTTCGACGCGCCCATGGGCAGGAACAGCGCATCCCCCTGCCCGATTAGCTTGTCCGCCCCCGGCTGGTCGAGGATCACGCGCGAGTCCGTCATGCTCGACACGGCGAAGGCGAGCCGGCTGGGCACGTTGGCCTTGATGAGGCCGGTGACAACGTCGACGCTGGGACGCTGGGTCGCGAGCACGAGGTGGATGCCGGACGCCCGGGCGAGCTGCGTGATGCGCACGATCGAGTCTTCGACATCGCGCGGGGCGACCATCATGAGGTCGGCAAGCTCGTCGACCACAACGAGCAGGTACGGGTAGGGCTTGAGGGACCGCTCGCTCCCGGCGGGAAGCACGATCTCGTCGGCCACGACCGCCGCGTTGAAGTCGTCGATGTGGCGATAGCCGAAGCTCGCGAGGTCGTCGTACCGCATGTCCATCTCTTTCACGACCCAGGCGAGTGCTTCCGCGGCCTTCTTGGGATTCGTGATGATGGGCGTGATGAGGTGCGGGATGCCCGCGTATGGCGCGAGCTCGACGCGCTTCGGGTCGATGAGAACCATGCGCACCTCGGAGGGCTTCGCCCGCATGAGCAGCGACGTGATCATCGAGTTGACGAAGCTCGACTTTCCCGAACCGGTGGAGCCGGCAACGAGGAGATGGGGCATCTTGGCGAGGTTTGCGACGACGAAACCACCCTCGACATCCTTGCCGAGTCCGATCGTCATGGGATGCTGGCTCGACGTGCTGGCCTTGGAACGCAGCACGTCGCCGAGGGAGACGATCTCGCGGTCGGCGTTGGGGATCTCCACGCCGATGGCGCTCTTGCCGGGAATCGGCGAGAGGATGCGCACCTCGTTCGATGCGACCGCGTAGGACAGGTTCTTCGTGAGTGCGGTGACGCGCTCCACCTTGACGCCGGGGCCGAGTTCGATTTCGTAGCGGGTGACCGTGGGTCCGCGGCTGAAGCCCGTGACCCGCGCGTCGACCTGGAACTGGGTGAGCACCTCGGTGATCGAGGCGACGATGACGTCGTTCGCCTCCGACCGCGACTTGGGCGGCGTGCCGGGCTGGAGCGTCGCGGCCGCCGGGAGACGGTACGGGGCGGTCGGCCGCGCGGCGCGCAGGGCGACGGCGCTGTCGTCGAAGTCGCCGAGCCGGCCCTTGGCCGATGTCTTGTCTGAAAATCCGGGCAGGAGATCGGCGATGAGCGGTCCACCGTCGTCGGTGATGCCCGTGACCGGGGCCACCTCGCCCGTGAAGCGCTTCACGGCATTCTCGGCGTTGACGAGTTCCTCGAGCAGTTCGACGCCGAACTCGTTGTCGTCGTGGCGCGTGTGGTCGATGACCTCGGTCGCGTGGTCGCGGCCCTTCTTGTCGAGCGTGAGCACCGGGCTGTCGAAGGCCGGGTCGTCTTCGCGCTGGGTCTTGTTGCGACGCCACCACGGCAGTGCTGCGTCGTCCGAGTCGATTCCGAGGTCGTCGAGGTCGCCGAAGCTCACACTGCCGGTCTTCTTCGTGGCGCGCGTTTCGGCATCCTCGAGCTGGGCCCCGAACAGGTAGGAGTAGAGCTCGCGCAGGCGCGCGCCGACGCGGTTCGGCGGAGTCTTGGCGAGGATGAAGAGCGAGAGCAAAAAGAGAAGCGAAACGAGAGGCGTCGCGAGCCACGCCGTTCCCACGGCGATGAGGGGTGCGGCGAGCACCCAGCCGGCGATGCCGCCGGCGCGCGCGAGCACCTCCATGCCGTCGGCCGGTTGCGGCTGGCCGCCGAAGATGTGGCAGAGGGCGCTCACGGTGGTCAGGAGCACGGCGAGACCGACGCCGATGCGCCCGTTGTCGTGCACGGACGACGGATGCCGGAACAGCCAGACCGCGAAGACCAGCATCATCACCGGGAGGGCGAAGGCCACCCGGCCGAACAACCCTCCGAAGGTGTAGGCGTCGAGCGCGATGGCAACCGGGTCGGCCGGGTTGAACCACTCAACGACCGCACCGACGACCGCGAGCACGAAGACGAAGAATGGAACGCCGTCCCGTCGCTCGTCTTTCGCGAGGGTCTCCTTGCCGAGCACCCGGGCGGCTCCGCCGACCACGTGGGCGAGTCCGAGCCACGCGACGCTCAGCAGTCCCGGCTTGTCGACCGGCACGACCCGTGCCAGAGGAAGCTTCCTCGTGGTCCCCTTGCCGGTCTGGCCTTTGCCCGTCGTACGGCTCGTGGCGCGCGGCGTCGTCGTGCGCGCACGCGAGGTCGACCTGGTACTCGTAGCCATGGGTCCAACGGTAGCGCCGGGTGCCGTCAGAGCCCGGATGCGCGCAGCGCGTGTCAGTACCGGATCGGGAGGCGCTCGGTCCCGGTTAGGCCTCGATCACGACGGGCACGATCATCGGACGGCGGCGGTGCGACGTGTTCACCCAGCGACCGACCGTGCGACGGATCACCTGGCTGAAGGAGTGCGTGTCGCGCGTGCCGTTCTCTGCCGCGTCAGTGAGGGCGCGGATGATGAGCGGCTTGACGGCATCGAAGACCGCCTCGTCCTCGGCGAATCCGCGTGCCTGGATCTCCGGCCCGACGATGACACGCCCGGTCTGGGCGTCGATCGCGACGAAGATCGAGACGAAGCCCTCCTCGGCGAGGATCCTGCGGTCCTTGAGGTCGGCATCCGTGATCTCGCCGACGGTCGAGCCGTCGACGTAGACGTAGCCGAGGTCGAGCAGGCCGACCACCTCTGCGACGCCGTCCCTGAGGTCGATGACCGTGCCGTCCTCGCCGATGATCGTGTTCGCCTCGGGAATTCCGGTGTCCACGGCGAGACGCTGGTTGGCCACGAGGTGGCGGTACTCGCCGTGCACGGGAAGCACGTTCTTGGGGCGCAGGATGTTGTATACGTACAGCAGTTCGCCGGCCGACGCGTGCCCGGAGACGTGCACCTTGGCGTTGCCCTTGTGCACGACGTTCGCGCCGAGCTTGGTGAGGCCGTTGATCACGCGGTAGACGGCGTTCTCGTTGCCCGGGATAAGGCTCGACGCGAGAATCACGGTGTCGCCCTTGCCCACCTCGATCTGGTGTTCGAGGTTCGCCATGCGCGCGAGCACGGCCATCGGCTCGCCCTGCGAGCCCGTGCTCATGTAGACGATCTTGTTGTCCGGAAGGTCGCTCGCCTTCTTGGCGTCGATGAGCACACCCGCCGGCACCTTGAGGTAGCCGAGGTCGGCGGCGATCGTCATGTTGCGCACCATGGAGCGGCCCATGAAGGCGACCCGGCGCCCGTTGGCATGGGCCGCGTCGAGCACCTGCTGCACCCGGTGCACGTGGCTCGAGAAGCTCGCGACGATCACCCGGCGCGGCGCCTTCGAGATCACCGATTCGAGCACGGGCCCGATGTCGCGCTCGGGAGCGGTGAAACCTGGAACGTCGGCGTTCGTGGAGTCGGGCAGGAACAGGTCGACGCCGATCTCGCCCAGTCGCGCGAAGGCGCGCAGGTCGGTGATGCGATCGTCGAGCGGCAGCTGGTCCATCTTGAAGTCGCCCGTATGCAGCACGACGCCGGCCGTGGTCTTGATGGCGACGGCGAGCGCGTCGGGAATGGAATGGTTGACCGCGATGAATTCGAGATCGAACGGTCCGAGCGTCTCGTGCTGGCCTTCGCGCACGCTCAGCGTGTACGGCGTGATGCGGTGCTCTTTGAGCTTTGCCTCGACGAGAGCCAGCGTGAGGGTCGAGCCGATAAGCGGGATGTCTTTGCGGAGTCTGAGCAGGTACGGCACCGCGCCAATGTGGTCTTCGTGGCCGTGTGTGAGCACGACCCCGACGACGTCGTCGAGGCGATCCTTGATGGGGCTGAAGTCTGGCAGGATCAGGTCGACGCCTGGCTGGTTCTCTTCCGGAAAAAGCACTCCGCAGTCGACGATGAGGATCTTGCCGTCGATCTCGAAGGAGGTCATGTTTCGACCGATTTCGCCGAGCCCGCCGATCGGGATGACGCGAAGCGTTCCCGCAGCGAGTGGGCGTGGGTCGTAGACAGGTGAGTTCATGGAGTCCAGTTGGTGAGTGGCCGATGCGGCCGGTTGTGTGGGGTCTCTAACCCCCGGTTCACACTGTTGAGTTACCTGGTGGTGCCGGCGACCTTGGGCAGCGCGCCACCGGCCGCTGCGTTGCGATCGGGGCGGAAGTTGCTCAGGTCGACCCCGGGAATCTCTCCCACGAGGGCGAGCTCGTCCTCGATCTGGGCGGCCTCGAAATCTTCCGGGCCGACGAGCGGGAGTCGCACGCGCGGGCTCGTGATGCGCCCGAGGCCGTGCAGGATGTATTTGGCGGCAACGGTGCCAGGCACGTGCGTCATGACGGCGCGCACGAGCGGCTCGAGCTGCTTGTGGGCGGCGGTCGCGGTCTTGAGATCGCCCGCGTTGACCGCGTCGACGATCACGCGGTACGGGGCCGCCGCGATATTGGCGGTGACGCCGATGAGGCCGGTCGCGCCGATCGACAGGTGGGGCAGCACATTGGCGTCGTCGCCCGAGAAGTAGAGAAGGTCGGTCTGGTTGAGCACTCGGCTCACTTCGCTGAAGTCGCCCTTGGCATCCTTGATCGCACGGATGTTGGGGTGCTTCGCCGCCCGAAGAATCGTCTCGTACTTGATCGGGATTCCCGTGCGGCCGGGGATGTCGTAGAGGATTACCGGCAGGTCGGTAGCGTCGGCGATCATGCGGAAGTGCGTGAGCACGCCGGCCTGCGTGGGCTTGTTGTAGTACGGGGTGACGATCATGACCGCGTCAGCGCCGGCCTTCTCGCTGTGCTTATAGAGCTCGATCGCGTGCGCGGTCTCGTTCGACCCGCCACCGGTGATGATCTTCGCTCGCCCGTTGGCCACGGACTTGCCCACCTCGACGAGTCGGATCTTCTCCGGGTCGGTGAGCGTCGACGTTTCGCCGGTCGTTCCGGTGACGACGATGCCGTCCGCCCCGGCGCTGATGACGTCGTCGATGTGCTTCTCGACGCCGGCCCAGTCGACTTCACCCTCAGCGGTGAAGGGGGTCACGAGCGCGACGAGAACCTGGCCGAACGGATTGGATGACGTAGACACGTACTACAGGGTATCGCGTGCCGCCGTCTGTGACCCGCATCCCCTTGAACAACCGAAGGCGCAGTGCTTGACTAGTTGACGTATTCGTCAAGTAAAGATACTGTCGAATAATGCGAGAGATGGATCGACCGGTTGCCCAACTGAAGGCAGAGCTGTTCAAGGCGATCGCCCACCCCGTGCGGGTGCGCGTGCTCGAGGTGCTCGTGGGCGGTGAGCGCCCGGTCGGCGAACTCGCCGAGTCCCTCGGCATCGAGCTTTCCCACCTGTCCCAGCAGCTTGGCATCCTGCGACGCGCCGGCGTGCTCGTGACCCGACGCTCGGGCAACACGATCTTCTACTCGGTGCGCGACCCGCGGATGTCGCAGCTGCTCGCCGTGGCGCGGCAGATGCTCGTGACGACCCTCGAAGACTCGCAACAGCTCCTCGCGAACCTGCAGGCCGAAGATATCGACGTCGAGCTGACCGACCCGGCCAGAGCCTGACGATGACGGCGCGCGAAGCGACGAAGGAGGCGATCAGATTCGGTCGCACCCTTCTGCCACAGCGGGACGACCTGCGAGCGGCGCGGCGCTCCCCCGGCCGGGACCTCCTCGCCGGACTGACGGTCGCGATCGTCGCCCTCCCCCTCGCGCTCGCCTTCGGCGTCGCATCCGGCCTCGGCGCACAAGCCGGTCTCATCACGGCGATCGTGGCCGGCGTGCTCGCCTCGGTGTTCGGGGGCAGCAACCTGCAGATTTCCGGGCCGACCGGCGCGATGACTGTCGTGCTTCTGCCCGTCGTGCACAGCGTCGGCGTCAACGGGGTGTTGCAGGTCGGCCTCATGGCCGGCGTCATCCTGCTCGTGCTCGCAGCAAGCGGCATCGGGCGCTGGGTGCGCTACCTGCCGATGTCGCTCATCGAAGGCTTCACCGCCGGCATCGCCGTCGTGATCGCCCTGCAGCAGGTGCCGAACATGCTTGGTGTGAAACCGGGGGCCGGCGAACACGTCTGGCAGATCGCCTGGGACGCCGCGCTGCTCTTCGCGCGCCAACCCAACCCCGCGCCGCCGCTCATGGCCCTCGGTGTGGCGGCGATCATCCTTCTCGGCGCACGGTGGAAGCCCGTTCTGCCCTTCTCGCTCGCCGCCGTCATCGTCGCGACGGTCGTGTCGCAGCTCGCCGGCCTCTCGTTGCCGATGATCGGCGCCCTGCCCCCCGGCTTCCCCGCTCCCTCACTCGCCTTCTTCGATGTCTCGCGCATCGGCGCCCTGCTTCCGTCGGCCCTCGTCGTCGCCGCCCTCGCCGCCCTCGAGAGCCTCCTCTGCGCAACCGTCGCGGACGCGATGAGCGTCGGCGAGCGACACAATCCCGATCGCGAGCTCTTCGGCCAGGGCATCGCCAATCTCGTGGTTCCGCTCCTGGGCGGCGTGCCGGCGACTGCGGCGATCGCGCGCACCGCCGTCAACGTGCGGGCCGGGGCACGCTCCAGGGTCGCATCCATCACGCACTCGCTCGTGCTCGCCGCGATCGTGCTCGTGGCCTCGCCCCTCGTCGGCGGCATCCCGCTCGCCGCCCTCGCGGGGGTCCTGCTCGCCACGACCGTTCAGATGATCGAAGTGAGCTCGATCAAGGCCCTGCTGCGCTCGACCAAAGCGGACGCCGCCGTGTTGCTGCTCACCTTCGGCGTGACCGTGGCGCTCGACCTCGTCACGGCAGTGGTGGTCGGCCTCGGCGTCGCCGGCGTTCTCGCCCTCCGCGCTGTCGCACGCTCGGCGCGCGTTCAGAAGGAGGCGCTCGATGCCGACGTTCCGCTCGATGGGGAACGCAGCGCGGAGGAACGCGCCCTCATGGACGAGCACATCGTGGCCTACCGGCTCGACGGCCCGCTCTTCTTCGGCGCTGCCCACCGCTTCCTGCTCGAACTCACCGAAGTTGCGGACGTGACAGTCGTGATCCTGAGGATGTCCCGCGTGAGCACGATCGACGCGACCGGCGCCTCGGTGCTAAGCGACGCCATCCGTCGCCTCGAGCATCGCGGGATCGCGGTGCTCGTCTCCGGAATCCGGCCGGGACACGAAACCGTCCTCGACGCGCTCGACGTGGGCACCCGCCTCAGGGCAGCCGGTCGGATCTTCGCCGACACCCCCTCGGCGATCGCCTTCGCGCGCGGCCTCATGCCCGTGAAGCGCTGATATGTAGTTGTTTTTGTCAAGCAGGCAGGGTGAAGCGGCGTCCGGGATGATCGTTGCCCGGGGCCGCT
>DMKW01000001.1:12444-12970 GCA_003454135.1 Microbacteriaceae bacterium | reverse complement strand
AGCACGTTATCGAGCACGGTGAGACTGGCCCATTCACGAGGCGATTGAAAGGTTCGAATGAGCCCCAGCCGCGATATTGCGTGCGGCTTCATCCCGACGAGTTCCCGGTCGCGAAAGCGGACACTCCCGGAGTCAGCCGACTTGAAACCGGAGATGAGGTCGATCGCTGTGCTCTTTCCCGCTCCGTTGGGCCCGATGAGGCCCACGGCGCTCTGCGGCGGGACGACGAAACTGCAGCCATCTACCGCTTTGACGCCGCCGAATGAAATGTGAAGGTCACTGACGACGAGTGCGTTCGTGGCAGTCATGCGTCGCTCCCGACATTGGTTGTGGCGGCGTCTTGGGTGAGCTTCGGGGGGGTGTTGGCGAGAGGGCGTCTCCGCAGTCGACTCAAGAAGCCGCCGCGCGGAGGCCGATCATCAAGATTGAGCTTTTCGGGAATCAGTCCTTGGGGCCGGAACTTCAAGAAGAGGATGATCAGCAGGCCGATCAGAACCTGCCTGAGCGCCGGCGCGAACTCCGCGTT
>DMKW01000001.1:11866-12228 GCA_003454135.1 Microbacteriaceae bacterium | reverse complement strand
ACGACGCCCTTCACGTTGCCTCGTCCGCCGATGAGGATCCCCGCATACAGTGTGAGCACCTCAGCGGGTGTCCACGCCGACGGGTTGAACGCTCCGAGGTAGGCCGCAAACAACCCGCCCGCGATCGCCCCCAGAGAGGCCCCGAAAACGTAGGCCTTCAGTTTCGTTCGGTAGACACTGCGGCCGAACGCCGACACGGCATCCTCGTCATCGCGAACCGCGCGAAGCAGCCGGCCGAATTGGCTCTTCGACAACCGGTGGACCAGGATCGCCGCAATCAAAAGAACAACCAGGCACAACCCCAACAAGAAGTACCTGTATTGGAAGTACCCCAGGCCAAGGGCGGTCCCCATGGGATCGAC
>DMKW01000001.1:10294-11674 GCA_003454135.1 Microbacteriaceae bacterium | reverse complement strand
AACGCGATCATCCCCACAAGCGTCGCGAACATCACCGTGATCAGTACCGCGACAAGGACGGCAAGTGGATACGGAAGGCTTGCGCCGAGAATGTACTGCACCGGCGGGATCGGGGAGCCCACCGTGAGGACGATGGTCAGGTAGGTGCTCAGAGCGACGTACCCGTAGTAGCCGAGATCGAAGTCCCCCGACATACCCCAGATGACGTTGAGGCCTAAGGCCATGACGCCGAAGATGCCCGCCTCGGTCAGAATTGAGATCCAGTACATTTTACGATTCCACCGTTCTTGAGCCACGCACGAGAAGCCCGTTAGGTCGCACCAGCAGGAGCAGCACGAGGATGCCGAATGCGAAGGCGAGTTGGAAACTGGAGCTGGTGTACGCGCCAGCAATTTCCAGCACGAGACCCACCAGTAGAGCGCCGAGCAACGTGCCATAGGGACGACCGAGCCCGCCGGCGACGGTCGCGGTGATTGTGATTAGTAGGAACCCATTGCCGAACGTCGGGTTGAATGCGCCGACGTTCTCCGCCAGAACGAATCCAGCGAACCCGGCGATCAATCCTGCGACAATCCACGTCTGCGAAATCACCCGCTTCGCGTTGATCCCGGTACTTCGGGCGAGATCTCGGTTCTCGGCGACCGCCCGGATCGACTTGCCGAATTTGGTGCGCTGAAGCAAAAGGAACAGCAACGCGACGATCACGACGGCGGAAACGATGACGAACAACTCACCGGTCGTGAAGCTGAATGGTCCGTATTGCGTGGGCGCGCCCTGCTTAATCGTGAATGCTCGACTTGACGCGCCGAAAATCATCGTCAAAACGTTTTGGACAAGAATCGCCGCACCCATGGTCGCGATGAGAACGACCAGCCGAGACCGGCCGGAGAACCGTTCCACGAGAAGAAAGTTGGTCAGGAACCCGGTGGCTGCCCCAGCGACCGCAGCGCTTGCTGCGGCGAGCACAACGTTGCCAGTGGCGTTGTGCACAAGATAAGCAGTGTAAGCGCCGACGGTCAGGATCTCCCCGTGGGCTAGGTTCGCGACCCGACTCACCGCGTACTCGAGCGTGAAAGCCACGGCCGACAGCGCCAGGATCGAGGCCGTCACCAGGCCGTAACCGAAATAGGTGATGAAGAGATTCATTGCGGACTTTCCACTGGCGTCGTTGACAGGAGGACCCAAAACCGTCGGGCTGAAGCTGTAATGATGCAAAAGGTAACACTGGTTTAGGCGCGTGTCTAGAGCGACCTTCTTGTTGACAAGTATCTGAGCAAACAGGCTTAAACCTGTCGATATGTTCGTTTGGTTATTGACCGGACGGCGCACGTGCTGTTGAATCACGGTTGTGACTCTGATTTCCCCTAAAACTCGTGCGCA
>DMKW01000001.1:6305-10038 GCA_003454135.1 Microbacteriaceae bacterium | reverse complement strand
AGGCTCCTTGTGGATCGGGGCGCAGTCGAGATCCGCCCGGGTCGCAACGGGGGCATCTTCGTGACCGGCAACAAGCTGGTCAAGCTATACCACACACTCTTGACCGTCGACGGCGAACGGTCAGCTGTGGTCGACGCAATCGTGATCCGCGACGCTCTGGAGCCGCTGGTGGCGGCAGATGCCGCTCGACACCGCACCAAGGTTGACGTCGCGGACCTGAATAAGATGATCCGCTTTTTGACAAAGTCGGTGGAGAGCACCGAAGACTTCATGCGTGCTGCGTGGAAGCTTCACGAGCGGATCGCGGCCATCAGCCCCAACCAGGCGCTCAGATTGATGTATTCGTCTGTGATCGCGACAATTTCTGAGTCGTCTGTCCGCGTCACCGGCGATGAGGTCGAAACTGATCGCGAGTATTTGCTTCGACGCTCGGAAGTTCACGTGGACCTCGTGAAAGCCATTATCGATGGCGATCTCGATGCAACCGCTGACGCACTGTCGCGGCACGTGGAGTAACCATGGTCGATCGCAGCGAAGGCCCACTCACTGGCTACACCGTGGTCGACCTCACGCGCGCTCTAGCTGGGCCGCACGCCGCCATGATGCTGGGAGACCTGGGCGCACGGGTCATCAAGGTTGAGCATCCGGTGACCGGCGACGATACCCGGCTTTGGGGCCCACCCTTTGTGGGGCCCCCGGACGACATCCAATCCACGTATTTCCTTTCAACCAATCGCAACAAGGAATCGATCACTCTCGACCTGAAGGCCGAGAACGACCGCCAGGTCTTGACCTCGTTGGTCGCCCGCGCCGACGTGCTCATCGAGAACTTCCGCCCCGGGACGCTGGATCGCTTGGGGTTCTCGCCGCTACGGCTCGAGGAAATCAATCCTCGCCTTGTCCTCCTGTCAATCAGCGGATTTGGCCACGACGGTCCCGAAGGCGGTAGGGCTGGCTACGACCAGATCGCACAAGGTGAAGCGGGCCTCATGTCGATCACAGGATCGTCGCCGAACGACCCGCAGCGGGTCGGAGTGCCGATCGCGGATCTCCTGGCCGGCATCTACGGCGCGTACGGGCTACTCGCTGCGCTTCTCGAGCGAGAACGAACCGGCCACGGTCAGGTGATCCGAACCTCACTCCTTGCCGCAGTGGTCGGAGTCCACGCGTTCGAAGGAACACGGTGGACTGTCGCCGGACAGGTGGGCCACGCTCAGGGCAACCACCATCCGTCGATTGCGCCATACGGGCTATTCCACGCCGCCGACGGCGACGTCCAGATCGCGATCGGGTCCGAAGGCTTGTGGAAAAAGCTGTGTGAACTCATCGGTCTTGATCCGGAGGACGAACGGTGGGGCTCGAACGCGAAGCGGGTTGAAAACCGTGCGTCACTGATCGAGGCAATCGAGCTGGCATTTTCGCAGTGGTCAAGCGCGGCCCTGCTCGAGGCCCTCGATGCGCACGGAATACCCGGGGGCAAAGTGCGCACGATTCAAGAAGTCTACGAATGGGAGCAGACGAGGTCTCAAGGACTTCTCATCGAGGTCGATCACGCAACACTGGGCAGCATCTCGCTACCAGGACCCCCACTTCGATTCTTCGACCCCAACGGCGAAGAACGGACCCGGTCAAAACACCAACCCCCTCCGAACCTCGGGCAGCACAATGCGGCGATACACGAGTGGTTAGGTGCGGTGACGTCATGAACTCATCAGGGGAGTCGCCAAGCGCTCGCGAGCTCATTGCACTGACTCTCGACGCCGGCAGCTTTTCGAGCTGGGACGTGCGACTGCCTCGGCTGCCGATCGAGGAGTCATACGCGGACGAGCTCGAGCGCGCCAGGCAGCGATCACGGGAAGACGAAGCCGTCGTGACGGGTGAGGGCGAAATCAATGGGCGACGCGTAGCGGTCATCGTCGGTGAGTTTGCGTTTCTCGGTGGTTCGATCGGTGTGAACGCGGCAGAACGAATCGTCAGCGCAGTTGCGCGAGCCACCGCACAGAGAATGCCGATACTCGCTGCCCCGATCTCTGGGGGCACCAGAATGCAGGAAGGCACCACTGCTTTCCTTCAGATGGTCAAGATCACCGAGGCGGTCAGCAAACATAAGGCGGCCCATCTGCCGTATCTCGTCTACCTGCGTAATCCGACCACGGGGGGGGTTTTCGCGTCCTGGGGCTCGCTGGGACACATCACAGTCGCCCAGACTGGTGCACTGATTGGTTTTCTCGGGCCCAAGGTCTACCGGGCGCTGCGCGGCGATGACTTCCCTGCGGGCGTGCAAACAGCGGAGAATCTTTACCGTCACGGGATCGTCGATGCGGTCCTCGATCCGAAGCGTTTGCGCCACGTCGCTGGCGACGCGTTGGCGATCATGCAATCCACGCCACCGACCCAACGTGACTTTCACGCGGAATCCTTGCCTAAGACCGCAATCCCGGACGCGTGGACATCGATCGAGATCTCTCGTCGAACCGACCGGCCCGGCCTTCGATCACTCCTCCACTATGCCGCGAGCTCGACCGTGAGACTCAGCGGCACCGGACAGGGCGAATCGAACAAAACCTCCGTCATCTCCCTCGCAACGCTCGGAGGACACGGAGTCGTCGTGGTCGGATTCGATCGCCGTGCACAATTCGACCTCGAACTCGGCCCTGACGCGCTCCGACAGGCGAGGAGGGGGATGGCGCTGGCGGCGGAGTTGCAGATGCCGCTCATCACAGTGATCGACACACCCGGCGCCGCGCTATCGAGGGAAGCCGAAGAAGGCGGACTCGGGGGTGAAATCGCGCGATGTCTCGCGGACCTCATCACGCTACCGGTCCCCACGGTGTCCGTGATCCTCGGAGAGGGCACCGGAGGCGGTGCACTCGCCCTGATTCCCGCCGATCGCGTCATTGCCGCACGCCATGGATGGCTTGCACCCCTGCCTCCGGAGGGAGCGAGTGTGATCCGATTTGGCAGCATCGACCGCGCGCAAGAAATGGCGGAAACCCAGAGGGTCAGGTCCGCCGACCTGCTCGAGGACGGCATTGTCGACCAGATCGTGGAAGAGCAGCCTTCCGCCGATGTTGAACCCGCAGAGTTCTGCCGGCGACTCGGACGGGCGATCGTGACTCAGCTCGACGAACTCGCAACATCTGATCCGGCAAACAGGCAACTGCTTCGTGCGAATAAATACCAGACGCTGGGCCGGCGAAGCGTGATCGCGCTCTCGTCATAATTCGCGCATGAGCGGGGATGCTCGGCCCCGGCTGGAGGTATGACGACGCGATGCGTTCGGCACTCTTGAGTCAGCCAAGCGTCCCGGGCTCGGGGATCCGGTCTCGCGCGTAGGTCGCCTCAGAGTACCCGTGAGCCATCGGCCGCCCATCGGGACCAAGGCTCACGAACACGATCTGTTCAATGCTGAGGATGCTTGAACGGCTGATCATGTTGCGGACCTCGGCTCGCATCGTGAGTGACGTGGTCCCGAAAGAGACCGCCTGAAGGCCCATCTCGATAAGGTCACCCTGCTTGGCCGAGCTGACGAAGTTAATTTCCGACATGTACTTCGTGACAACTCGCCCATTGCCCAATTGCAGGATCGCGTAGATTGTCGCTTCCTCGTCAATCCACCGGAGCAGGCTTCCACCGAACAGCGTGCCGTTCGCGTTAAGATCTTCCGGCCGCACCCACTTCCGGCTCCGGAAATTGATGTCACGGTGTTCCATCGACGGATCCACAACAATCA
>DMKW01000001.1:872-6127 GCA_003454135.1 Microbacteriaceae bacterium | reverse complement strand
TGCGCGTCGCCGTGACCGGCGGCTGGGGAACTACGCTGCGCAGAGGTATCAAAAACGATGGTTTCTGCCATATAGTTCCTGCCGACCGTTTCGAGACGATTGGAGCTTCGTCGGGCTTGTGAACTGCGACGTTTGAGCCAGTTTGGCTGACCTCTGGCAAATGCACAAAGCGCCACCATCTGATCGCTGTCGTTGTGGTCGCATTGTCGAACTCGACAAGGGAAGATCGTTGCCCACGTCGACTGCCAATTTCGTTCGCACTGCCGGTGGGAGTTCCCTTTGTTGTCCCGGGCGATCTCCACTCCTTCGCTTCGGCACCTGCCCAGTTGGGAGTTGCTTCACATGGTGAGCTAGGGCCATGCCGCAATCAAGTACTCACCTGATTCCGCTTCAGTTCCACGTCCTGTCCTGGATATCCGATGGCTGTCCGGATGGTGTGATGACAGACATCAACCACCGCATCACCGCGCGTGCCCTGGCGAATCGTGGTTTCGTGATCATCCACGGGCGCGGCCCTGCCTGGTCTGCGACGATCACCGCCGCGGGAACCGCAGCGCTGAAGGATGAGGCGAAACCTGAAGAAGAAGCGCGCGCGGCTGAGTCCGAAGCCGAGGTACTCCTGCGCGCAGTCATTGGCGCCGGTGGGTCCCTTTCGTACACTGGCAAACGCGATCACGAAAGAGAAGTGCGCCTGCTCGCGGCCGCCCTCAAAGTGCCATGGCGCCCTACGGGCAAGAAGCTCGAGTTGTTCAGTCCATGGGACACGGATCCGGAGTGGCGGATAGTCGACCACTTCCCGGACTTGGTCAAGGCGGCACCGGTGCCCGTACCAGACACGCTCCGGAAACCTCACCTTGCGGTCGTTGCGTATGAAGAGAACAAGGACCGGCAGCAGGTCAGTAAGCCCTACATTCGTCGTGCGTCTCTTCTTCTGCAAGCGGTAGCGGTCGAAGCGGAGCTTCGCGGTTACTCGGCACGAGCTCGGAAGAAGTCGACATCGGAGTATGGCCGGACGAGCGGTGATGAAGCGGCCGATGTGCACCTTGTTATTGAGATTGACGGATTCACCTACCCGATGACGATCAAGGAAATCTCCGAACCGGGCGGAGCGTCCGTCGATTACCACGCCCGGGCGAAACTTCCGGGTTGGCTGGCGCGACGCCAAACCGCCTTCATTTCCACGGGGCGATTGCAGCTCAGTTTGGATCATGCATGGAATGGGCGGCGGCACGAGTTCCGGGACAGCAAACGATCCACCCTCGAGAACGCGTTGCCCGAGTTGTTGCGTGAGATCGAGATCCGAAACCTCAAACGCCAAGCACTACGCAGGGCCGATCAGGATGCCGAGGCTCGGAAGCGTGCCCGGTGGGAGGAGGCGATGCGGCAAGCGCAAGCGGACCTGCAGTTCGATCACAGAGCGACGCGTCTTCGCGACCAGGTCTCAGCGTGGCAAGAGGTTAGATCCATCCGCGGCTACATCGACGCGATGAAAGCACGCGCGGCCGACCTGCCCGACGATGGGCGCGTCGAAGCTGACGCGTGGATCGAGTGGGCGGAGCGTTACGCCGCTCGGCTCGACCCACTAATTCGACCACTCGCCGTTCCTGCCGACCGCTCCTTCAATGCTTCCGATCTGACTCCATATTTGGGTCGACTAAGTCCCTACGGGCCGTAAAATATAGAGAGCGAATTCGGTCACGAGAACGCGCGCCGGATGGGGTGAAATGGCATGGTTGGCACCCCGCATTTACCCCGCAGATTGAACACAAACGAAGCACCATTGAACTCTTGGGTGAAGCGTCGTCGTGATGCGGTCATGCTGCAGATCTCTTTTCAGTAGCGCCCTCAGTTTAAGAGGACCCACTGTCCGAAATCTCCGGAGCAGGTCAGAGGGTTACAGGCCGATGCCTCGTCTGCGGTCGATGTCCGGCCCGGTGCGGGTGACCGGGTGGTCGAGTTGATGGTCGGTGAGGTATTGGGCGCGGGCGTAGGCGGCTCGTGCGGCTCGGTACTCGTATGCCTGCTCGAGCCCTTTCACCTGGGCCGAGCCGCCGAGCGGGGATGACCCGGTGATGCCGTGCCGTTCCCGGTAGAGGCGGATGGTGGCCGCGGCCCGGAACCACTCTGCATGCTGCCTTGGACTGTTGCCGGGTGTGCCCAGCCGTTTCGTCCATGGCTCGCCGGCTTCCATGTCGGCGATGGTGAGCTGCTGGATGGCGCGCTCGATGAACTGCTGCCGTTGGGTGAGCGCGGCGCGCATGTCCTCGTCCATCGGCCCGGCGGGACGGGGCAGGAGACCTGCGACGCGAGCCGGTCCTGGCCGGTTCGTGCCACGCCTGGGCTCGGCGGCGACTCTGTCAATCCACCGGGTCAGCAGCAGTCCAGGATCGGCCGGCTCCTTCCCCTCGGGTGGCTCGTAGCGGTCGAGGGCCCGGGCAGCGTTGGCGAGCATCCGATCGGGCTCATACCCGTGGGACTCTGCCCGTCGCAGCGTGGTTTCCAGCGCCGGATAGTAAGCGCTGGTGAATACGTCGTCCCGCATCGCTTCGCCCAGCGGGGCGTCCTCGATCAGTGCCGCCCATCGGGTCTCTTGCGCGTAGGCGGCGATCGTCTCGTACTCGCGCAGCAGCGTCCCCAAGGAGGTGTGCTCCCGGACCGCGAGCCGCATCGTCTCGGTGGCCGACTGCTCGGCGTCCGACCGGGCGAGTACCTGGGTGAGCCGTTCGGTCGCGGTCGTGGGCTCGGCGAGGTCGTGGTGGGCTTCGGCGTTCTTGTCGGGAGCGTCGATGACGTAGGCGTGGTTGCCGTCGCGTCCTCGGGTGAGGGCGACGTAGAGCAGTTCCCGGCTGGCGGCCTGCGGGTCGATGAGCGCGTGGGCGGTGTCCACCGTTGAGCCCTGCACGCGGTAAGTGGTGGTGGCGTAGCCGAGCTCCACACTCTCGGCAACATACGAGGCCGACAGGACGACCGCTCGCCCGTGCGGGGCATCGTTCTTGCCGAGTCGACGGGCGGCGAGGGAGCCGTCCTCGAATGTGCTGGTGACCTGCCAGCGGTCGCCGTTCTTCACCCACCCGCTCCCGGTGGTCAGGCGGCGTTCGTTGAGGCGAGTCACGATCACGTCCCCACGCCCGGCCGTCGTACCGTCGTGCAGGGCGACCCCCGCCTCCTCGACGCGGCCGGCGCGGATCAGGTCACTGCGGGCGCGCAGGTTCAGCGCGGTGACCGTCTCGCCGGTGGCGGCGATCATCACCGACCGCAGCCCCGCGTCACGGTCGGTGGCCCATGCCAGGTAGACGGCATCGAGCATCGCGTCCTGGTCGCCGTCATGCACCCGCCCATGCTCCTCGTAGCTATCGAGCACGGCGGGGTCGCCGTGGCGCAGGCCCAGGCTTGCGGTCTTTTCCCACTCGGCGTGAAAGCGTCGCACGTCGACCAACTCGGCCACGTCGTCGCGGGTGCGGGCGAGCATCCCGAACGCCCCACCGGTCTCGACGGCAGAGAGTTGGGCGTGGTCACCGATCAGGACGACTTTCGCCCCCACGGCCGCGGCGTGGCTGGTGATCCGGTCAAGGGCGAGGGTTCCGGCCAGGGATGCCTCATCAACGAGTACCAGTTGGCCCGGTTTCAGGTTCCAGCGGCCGTGCGTGTACTCGTGCAGGTACTTCGCCGTGTTCTCCGTCCGGATGCCGAGTTCCTGCCCCAGAACGTCGGCAGCGGCAGCGGACGGGGCGAGTCCGATCACGGAGTTCTTGCCGTGGGTGGCAGTCCACGCGCGGTGCAGGGCGCGCAGCGCCGTCGTCTTCCCCGTCCCGGCCGGCCCCACCAGCACGTCGAGGACGCGACCGGAGGTGGCAAGCTGGAGAATCGCCGCGGCCTGGTCGTCGGCGAACTTCACCCCGCGGATCGGACGGGACGTGTGCCGGTGTACGAGCCGGAACAGCAGCCGCGGACCCGACTCGTCGGCCGCATGCTCCAGCAGGCGGGTTTCGGCGTCGAGGATGTCCTGCGACGTGTACATGATCGTGTCGACAGGTTGGAACGAGGAATAGCCGTCCTTCATGAACGGTGCTGGCGAGGTTCGGTCGTACTCCGGCGTCAACCGCAGCGAATCCTGCTCGGCACATGCAACTACCCCCGCCAGCACACGCTCGCGGTCGTCGGTGGAGGCGAAGCGGAGACCCATCGTCTGCCGTGCCGCCTCCGCGTGCAGATTCCAGTGCCCCCATGTCGCACGCCGGTTCCCAACCTCCATCAACACCACCGCTGCAATGTCGTGCATCTGATCCAACGGAAGGTCATCGGCCCGCAGCACGGCGTCAGCCCACGGGCGCGTCAGTAACTCGCGAGCCCACATCGTCGCGTCTTGGCCGAGGACCGATGTTGCGCGGGCACGCCAGTCTGCGGTCAGCTCGGCGAGCGAGTGCAATTCCTTCTCCGGCCGCGTCTCCAGGGTTGCCTGCTGCCGCAACCGTGCCTCAGCTTGCGCTGAGGGCGACCGTCCGTGCTCGGCGCGGTATCCGGCGATGAGTCGTTGCGCTGCCTGCTCGATCCCTTCACCACCGTCAATCCCGAGGGTGCGGCGGGAAAACTCTGCCAAGAGATCCGCGGGAACCCCGTCGATTTCCCACCCGGTGAACTGGCTGCTGCGCCGTTCCACCGGCACCCATGACACGCCCAGCAGCCGCGTCGTGTGGTCGGTAATGAAGGCGTTGTATAAAGCCGACAAGGCAACCGTCGCCTTGTGCAGGGTGCGGGAGTCCAGAGTGCGCCATTTCCCGTCCACACCTTGCACCTTGTTCGACACCACAACATGGGTGTGCAGCTGCGGGTCGCCGGCCCGGGTGTCGTAGTGATCGAACGCCGCCGCGATCACCCCGCCCACCGGCATCGATGCGACGCCACCGTGCCCGACTCTGGTTGCGGCGACCTGCCGCTCTAGCAAGTTGAGGGGGTCGCGCATTGCGGCATGGGGCGCCTCTGCGAGCAACGATTGCGTTCCCGAATCCGTGACACCCCACAACGCACTCTGCGACTTCGGCGGAGAGAACGTGAGATCGAACCCCGCAACCGGAGTGCGCGACGAGCGTGCGCGCTCCTCTTGCTCCATTTGCATCAGCTGCTGCGCACGCTCCGGTCCGGTAAGCGAGGCGTCGAGTCCTGCAACACGCGCCGCAATGCGCTGGGACGGGGCTAGGAGTACCGGATACGCCGCACCCAGCTTCGCCCCGGTCACCGGGTCCAGCCCGGACCCGAGC
>DMKW01000001.1:0-703 GCA_003454135.1 Microbacteriaceae bacterium | reverse complement strand
GACCCGAGCAGCCGTTCCAACTGCTCCTCGGTCACCGCATCGCCTTCGCGGAGTCGCCCGGCTTCATCACTGCCAAGCCCGGCCAGCCCGGACCCGATCCAAGTGCCGGGCGGGGTGCCCTCGGCCGTGTAGTAACGGGTCAGCGGCGTGCCCAGATCACGGTCTCCATCACCCGCAGCAACGGATTTCAACAGGTACTCGAAACCGCGCCCGGCAGACATCACCCGGATCGACATCACCACGGCGCAGCCCTCCTGAGATGCCCACAGCAGGGGTCGTCTCAAGGGAAGGTGCGCTCGCGCACCCATGGGCACCCTTGGTGCCAACGTGTGGGTAGTTCAGAGCTCGAGAGGTGGCGCGAATCAGCTCACGGCTTGGCCCGGGCGGCTGTGGGCCGCAAGATGACGTTTTAGACTGGACGTATGCGGGTGGAGGTCTTTGTTTCCTGGTGAGAGCTGGCGTGCTGTGGCGTCCCGTTCCGTCTTGGCGACCACGTCACTTGGCGCGTGTTCGCCAGCGATCCGGCCCCGATTCTTGAACGCGGTCTGCCGCGGTTCGTGGAAGAGCATTGCGGATATTCCCCGGACGGTGCGCCCCGAGCGGAAGTAAGCGGAACGATCGCATCGATCACCGGTCTGTACTACCCGCGCCTCCCGGCTGGGGAGAACGGCGTCATCGTTGACAACACCGTTCGCCCATATTC
>DMKW01000249.1 GCA_003454135.1 Microbacteriaceae bacterium | reverse complement strand
GTCAAGGAGCGCAAGAAGGCCGGACTCAAGAAGGCCCGTAAGGCGCCGCAGTTCTCGAAGCGCTAACGCGCGCCCCAAGAAACACCATCATGCCGCGTTTGTTCGGCACCGATGGAGTTCGCGGTCTCGCAAACCAGGACATCACGGTGGAGCTTGCATTGAGCCTCGCCCAGGCGGCATCCGTCGTTCTGGGCAAGGGTCGATTTGCCGACGGTCGTCGCGCCTCCGGGCGGCGACCCGTCGGCGTGATCGCCCGTGACCCCAGGGTCTCCGGCGAGTTCATCGCCGCAGCGGTGGCCGCCGGTTTCGCCAGCTCGGGCGTCGACGTGCTCGACGCCGGCATCATCCCGACCCCGGCCGCGGCGTTCCTCATCGGTGACATCAAGGCGGACTTCGGCGTCGTGATCTCCGCCTCGCACAACCCGGCGCCGGACAACGGCATCAAGTTCTTCGCGGTCGGCGGCACGAAGCTCCCGGATGAGGTGGAAGACCGCATCCAGGCGGCCCTCAACGAGCAGAAGCTGGCCCCCACCGGCGTCGAGGTCGGACGCATCCGCCGGTTCGCGGACGCCGAAGACCGTTATGTCGTGCACCTGCTCTCGACTCTCACGCACCGGCTCGACGGCATCCACGTCGTGCTCGACTGCGCGAACGGCGCGGCATCCGGAATCTCTCCCGAGGTGTTCACGGATGCCGGCGCCACCGTCACCGTGATCGGTGCGGACCCCGACGGCTACAACATCAACGACGGGGTGGGCTCGACCCACCTCGACGTGCTCGCCGCGGCGGTTCTCGCTCACGGAGCGGATGTCGGCATCGCGCACGACGGGGATGCCGACCGCTGCCTCGCCATCGACCACCTCGGCCGCGTCGTTGACGGCGACCAGATCATGGCCGTGCTCGCCGTGTCGATGAAGGAACGCGGCCTGCTCAAGGAAAACACTCTCGTGGCCACCGTCATGAGCAACCTGGGCTTGCGCGTCGCGATGGCCGAGCACGGCATCACGGTGCTGCAGACCGCGGTCGGCGACCGCTACGTGCTCGAGGCGCTCAACGAGCGCGAACTGAACCTCGGCGGTGAGCAGTCCGGCCACGTGATCATGAGCGACTACGCGACGACGGGCGACGGCATCCTTACTGGCCTGCAGCTGCTCGCCGAGATGGCGCGCACCGGCAAGACCCTCGCCGAGCTCGCCTCCGTGATGAGCGTCTACCCGCAGATCATGATCAACGTGCGCGGCGTGGACCGCGCAGCTCTGGGGTCCGACGAGGTCATCGCAGCGGCCGTAGCCGCGGCGGAGGAACGACTCGGATCGACCGGGCGCGTGCTACTGCGCCCGTCGGGCACCGAGCCGCTCGTGCGCGTCATGGTCGAAGCGCAGGAGCAGTCGGTCGCCGACGAGATCGCCCACTCGCTCGCCGACATCGTGCGCGAACGCCTCGCCGTCTAGCCAGCCCGGCCGCGCCGCCGCCGCGCGGCTCCCCGAGTTCCCTCGCCCCGGCATCCATCGACTGTGCCCGTTTGTCGTTGTTGTGCACGGTCGGGCAGGCACAATTGCGACGAGCGGGAACAGTGGTGCGCGCCGGCAGTCGAAGCGGTCACCGGCAGGGCGGCCACCCGGCGCTCGCACGGGCGGCTAGATCTTGCGCAGCAGCACCGTGTCGACGGCGTGATCGGCGCCCTTGCGCAACACGAGGTCGGCGCGCGACCGCGTCGGCAGCACATTCCGCAGCAGATTGGGCTCGTTGATGCGCTTCCAGATATCGCGAGCTTTCGCCGTCGCCTCCTCGGGGCTGAGCATCGAGTAGCGGTGAAAGTAGGACTGCGGATTCGCGAAGGCGCCCTGCTGCAGCTTGAGAAAGCGGTCAACGTACCAGCCGGCGATATCCGAGGTTCTCGCATCGACATAGATCGTGAAGTCGAAGAGGTCGCTCACCGCGAGGCCGTGCCCGCTCGACGGCGGCTGCAAAACATTGAGGCCTTCGACGATGAGGATGTCGGGCGCGCGCACCACGATCTCGGCGTCGCGCACGATGTCGTAGCTCAGGTGCGAGTAGAAAGGGGCGCGCACCTCCTCCTCGCCGCTCTTCACCTTGGTCACGAATCTCAGCAGCGCCCGGCGGTCGTACGACTCGGGGAAGCCCTTGCGCTCCATGAGCCCGCGTCGCTCGAGCTCGGCGTTGGAGAGCAGAAATCCGTCCGTCGTCACGAGCTCGACCCGCGGGGTGTCGTCCCAGCGGGAGAGCATCTCCCGCAGCAGGCGCGCGATCGTGGACTTGCCGACGGCGACCGACCCGGCCACACCGATCACGAACGGCGTCGCCTGTGAGTCGCGACGCAGGAAACGGCTCGTGTCCTGGTGCAACTTCCGCGCGCCGACCGCATACAGGTTGAGCAGCCGGCTGAGCGGCAGGTAGACCTCGGTCACCTCGCGGATGTCGAGCCGGTCGCCGAGTCCCCGCAATTCGACGATTTCGGTCGGGCTGAGCGGCAGCCGGGTGGTGGGTGCCAGATCGGCCCAATCCGCTCGATCGATTTCGACAAAAGGGGTCGAGTGGCCGTTTCCCCCGGCGTGTGCTGCCCCGTACTCTGACATAGGCCAACAGGTTACCGGAGTCCGCAAGCCGCGCGGAGCAGGCGGTCTGCGCATAACGGTCAGAGCCATAACGTAAAATCGGCTTTCATGTGTGGAATCGTGGGATACGTCGGCAGCGACCGGAGCGTCGAGGTGCTGTTGGGGGGCCTCCGTCGGCTCGAGTACCGTGGCTACGACTCCGCGGGAATCGCCGTGATCGATCCGGACGGCGAGCTGCACACGCGCAAGCGTGCCGGCAAGCTCCAGGTGCTCATCGACGACCTCGACGCGGTCAACATCGCGAACGGATCGACCGGCATCGGGCACACCCGCTGGGCGACGCACGGCGGACCCAACGACCAGAACGCGCATCCGCACCTCGGCGACAACGGCAAGCTCGCCCTCATCCACAACGGCATCATCGAGAACTTCGCCGAACTCAAGGCCGAGCTCGTCGCCGCCCACCCGGACACCGTCTTCACGAGCGAGACCGACACCGAGGTCGCCGCCCTGCTCGTCGGGCTCGAATACCAGAAGACCGGCGACCTCGCCGAGGCCCTGCGCAACGTCGTGACGCGACTGCACGGCGCGTTCACGCTCCTCGTGCTGCACAAGGACCAGCCGGGAGTCGTCGTCGGCGCTCGCCGCAATTCGCCGCTCGTGATCGGCCTCGGCGACGGGGAGAACTTCCTCGGTTCCGACGTCGCGGCGTTCGTGGAGCACACGAGGCGCGCCGTCGCGATCGGGCAGGACCAGATCGTGACGATCACCTCGGATGCCGTGACGGTCACCGACTTTGCCGGCGTGCCCGTGGAGAGCGAAGAGTTCGACATCGCGTGGGACGCGACCGCGGCCGAAAAGGGCGGCTGGTCGAGCTTCATGGCGAAGGAGATCAGCGAAGAGCCCGAGGCGATCGCGAAGACGCTGCTCGGTCGAGTGGTCGACGGTACCGTTCGGCTCCCGGAACTGGACGCGCTCGGTCCAGACGCGCTGACGGACATCGACCGCATCGTGATCCTCGGCTGCGGCACGGCCGCGTACTCCGGCATGCTCGGCAAGTACGCGATCGAGAAGTGGGCGAGGGTGCCGGTGGACGTCGAGCTCTCGCACGAGTTCCGCTACCGCGACCCGATCATCACCCCGCGCACCCTCGTCCTGTCGATCAGCCAGTCCGGCGAGACGATGGACACTCTCATGGCCGTCAAGTACGCCGTCGAGCACGGCGCACGAACGATCTCGGTGTGCAACACCCAGGGGGCGACGATCGCCCGGGAGTCGGATGCAGTCATCTACACGCACGCCGGCCCCGAGGTCGCCGTCGCGTCGACGAAGGCGTTTGTGGCACAGGTCGCCGCGCTCTACCTGTTCGGGCTGCACCTCGCCGCGGTGCGCGGTGCGCTGCCGGCCGACGAGATCTCCGAACTTCTGGGGGAGTTGCAGGCCCTGCCGGGGCAGCTCGAGGTCGTGCTCGAGCAGCAGGATGCCATCAAGCAACTGGCCGGCTGGATGACCGACACGCGCTC
>DMKW01000125.1:10440-11227 GCA_003454135.1 Microbacteriaceae bacterium | reverse complement strand
ACGTGTTTCCGAGGATGCTCGCCGAAGGCGCCGAGATCGACATCGTCACCGACCAGACCAGCGCCCACGACCCGCTCGCCTACCTCCCGCTCGGCATCGCCTTCGAGGACTGGGTGCCCGCCCGCGAGTCCGACCCGGCCGGCTTCATCGAGCGCTCACGCGCGTCGATGGCGGTGCAGGTCGAGGCGATGGTTGGCTTCCTGCGGGCCGGCGCCGAGGTGTTCGACTACGGCAACAACATCCGCACCGAGGCGCGAACCGCCGGTTACGCCGACGCGTTCGCGTTCCCCGGGTTCGTGCCCGCCTACATCCGGCCACTCTTCTCGCAGGGCAAGGGCCCATTCCGCTGGGCGGCACTCAGCGGCGACCCGAAGGACATCTACGCCACCGACCGCGCGGTGCTCGAGATGTTTCCCGAGAACGAGTCGCTAGCGCGGTGGATCCGCCTCGCGCAGGAACGCGTGCACTTCCAGGGGCTGCCCGCCCGCATCTGCTGGCTCGGGCTCGGTGAACGCGATCGCGCGGGCCTCACGTTCAACGAGATGGTCGCCTCGGGCGAGCTCAGCGCTCCCGTCGTGATCGGCCGCGACCACCTCGACTCCGGCTCCGTGGCGTCCCCGTACCGCGAGACCGAGGCGATGAAGGACGGTTCGGATGCGATCGCCGACTGGCCGCTGCTCAACGCGCTCGTCAACACGGCATCCGGCGCTACCTGGGTGTCGATCCACCACGGCGGCGGGGTGGGCATCGGCCGCTCGATCCACGCAGGCCAGGTCACGGTCGCCGA
>DMKW01000125.1:3903-10255 GCA_003454135.1 Microbacteriaceae bacterium | reverse complement strand
CACGTCGACGCCGGCTACGACGAGGCGATCGAGACGGCCGAGCGGCTCGACGTGCGCATCCCGATGAACGAAGGGATCGAGTGATCGTTCGGGCCCTGCTCGACCAGCTGATCGACGTGGGGCGCAACCCGGTTTCGGGCGGCTACGACCGTCTGGCCTGGACTAGCGCGGATGCGGACTGTCGCACCTGGTTTCTGCAGTCGGCGAGGTCCCTCGAACTCGATGTCGAGCTCGACCGCAACGGCAACCTGTGGGCCTGGTGGTATCCGGGGCTCGCAGGCAAAGCGCTCGTGGTCGGCTCGCACCTCGACAGCGTGCCGAGCGGTGGTGCATACGACGGCCCGCTCGGCGTCGCCTCCGCCTTCGCTGCGGTCGAGGCGCTGCAGCGGGAGGGGGTGGTTCCGGCCCGGCCGGTCGCGATTGTCGCCTTCGCGGACGAAGAAGGGGCGCGCTTCGGTGTCGCCTGCGCCGGTTCGCGGCTCATGACCGGCGCGCTCGACGCGGACCGTGCTCGCCGGCTGCTCGATTCCGATGGCATCTCGCTCGCCGAAGCCATGACCTCGGCGGGCCAGAGCGCCAATTTTCTCGGGCCGGATTCCGAGAGGCTCCAGCGCATCGGCGAGTTCATCGAGCTGCACGTCGAACAAGGGCACTTCCCCAGCAGTGAGGGTCACGAGGGGTTGGGCAACGCTCCCGTTGGCCTGGCATCGCAGATCTGGCCGCACGGTCGCTGGCGAGTCGATGTCGCCGGGCAACAGAATCATGCGGGGACCACCGCGCTCGCCGACCGTGACGATCCCATGCTGGGGCTCGCTCGGGTGATCCTCGCGGTACGCGCGGCGGCAGAGCATGCTGGCGCGATTGCGACGGTGGGCAAGGTGCAGGTGCGCCCGGGCGCCGTCAACGCGATCGCGGCATCCGCATCCGCGTGGGTCGACGTGCGCTCCGCCGACGAGGCTCGCACCCGCCGAGTACTCGACGAGGTGACCCTGGCGACCGGTCTGCCCGTCGTCGAAGAGTCCTGGACGGCAGCGACTCTCTTCGACGCCTCGCTCGCACAGTTGCTCGCTGCTCCCCTCCAGCGGGTGACCGGAGTGCCGTTACCGCTTCTGCCGTCCGGCGCCGGCCACGATGCCGGGGTGCTTGCGCTCGCGGGAATCCCGACCGCGATGATTCTCGTGCGTAACCCCAGCGGCATCTCTCACTCGCCAGAGGAGTATGCGGAAGACGCCGATTGCGAGCTCGGGGCCGCGGCGCTCGCCGAGGCGATCCGCATCAGAACACGGTTGTCTGGTCTCGAGGGCATCAGCGAGCTGGGGCGCCCACGATGACGAGTTTCTGGTGCGAGAACGCAATAGTCGGCGGCCTGCCGCGATCCTCGGTGCGGGTCGAGGAAACCCGGGGCATGATCGACCGGGTAGAGCTCGACGCGGCGCCGCGTGATCGGGACGAACGGTTGATGGGCCTCGTCTTGCCCGGCCTCGCGAACGCCCACTCGCACGCCTTCCACCGCGCCCTGCGCGGCCGCACCCACGGCGGAGGCGGAACATTCTGGAGCTGGCGCGAACTCATGTACCGCGTTGCGGACCGACTCGACCCCGAGAACTACCTCGAACTCGCGACCGCGGTGTTTGCCGAGATGGCGCTCGCCGGAGTGACGGTCGTGGGGGAGTTCCACTACCTGCACCGTCGACCGGGAGGCGAGCCATACGAGCGCGGAACGGCGATGGAAGATGCGGTGCTTGCGGCAGCCGCGCGAGTCGGCATCCGGATCACGCTGCTCGACGCTCTCTACCTGCACGGGGGGCTCTCCGAGGCTGGTGAGACTCTGCCGCTCAGCCCGACGCAGCGGCGATTCAGCGACGGTTCGCTCGAGGCGTGGGCGTCGCGTCGTGCCGAGCTGAGAGGCGGCCAGCTCGCACGAATCGGCGCAGCGATCCACTCGGTGCGCGCGGTGGACCCCGGCATCCTGCCAGCATTCCGCGAGCTGACAGACGGGGTGCCGGTGCACGCTCACGTGTCAGAGCAGTCCGCCGAGAACGCGCAGGCGCTCGCGGCATGGGGCAGAACTCCCACAGAACTTCTGGCCGAGGCAGGTTTGCTCGGGCCCCGCTTCACCGCGGTGCACGGCACCCATCTGAGCGACCGAGACATCGGGTTGCTCGGTGACAGCCGCAGCACCGTGTGCTTCTGCCCGACGACCGAGCGGGACCTCGCCGACGGAATCGGTCCGGCATCCGCGCTGTTCGCCGCGGGTGCCAGGCTTAGCCTCGGTAGCGATCAGCACGCCGTGATCGATCCATTCGAGGAGCTTCGCGGACTCGAGATGAACGACCGGCTCGCGACGGGCGAGCGTGGTCGGTTCTCTCCGGCAGAGTTGCTCGACGCCGCGAGTGCCGCTGGCTACGAGTCGTTGGGCTGGGAGGGCGGGCACCTCGCGGTTGGCGCCCTCTGCGACCTGGTTGCGGTTGCTACCGACAGCCCGAGAACGGCGGGCGCCGCTCTCGACGAACTCTGGCTCGCCTCGACGTCCGCGGACGTGACCACGGTCGTGATCGGAGGCAGGGTGATAGTCGCGAATGGCCGCCATCACCTCGGGAGCGTCGGAGAGCTGCTGGGCAGTGCAGTGGAGAGAATCGGAGTATGACCACGACACTCATCGACGACATCGGACTCCTCGTCACCAACGATCCGCTGCACGGGCTGCTCACCGCCGAGCGCTCGAGAGCGGCCGTCGTGATCGAGAACGGCATGATCGCGTGGGTGGGCGATGCGGCGGACGCCCCCGCCGCGGACGACCGCATCGACGCCGGCGGGCGTTGCGTCATCCCGGGGTTCGTGGACAGCCACAGCCACCTCGTCTTCGCGGGGGACCGGGCCGACGAGTTCGAGCACCGGATGACCGGGCAGGCCTATGCCGCCGGCGGCATACGTCGCACGGTCGCCGCCACCCGCGCCGCCACGGACGTCGAGCTGCTCGCGAACGCCGAGCGCCTCGTCGCCGAGATGCGCGCCCAGGGCACTACGACGGTGGAAATCAAGGGCGGCTACGGCCTCAACGTCGCGGACGAGTTCCGGTCGCTCGACGTCGCGCGCCGTGTGACGGCCGAGACGACCTTTCTCGGCGCGCACGTCGTGCCGCCGGAGTTCGCGGATGACCCGGCCGGCTACGTCGACCTGGTCACGGGGGAGATGCTCGCCGCGTGCGCCCCGCTCGCACGCTGGATCGACGTGTTCTGCGAGGCCGGCGCGTTTGACGAAGAGCAGGCCCGGGTGATCCTCCGCGCCGGCCAGGCGGTGGGCCTCGGCGCGCGAATACACGCGGGGCAGCTCGCCGTGTCGGGTGGCGTTCGCCTCGCCGTCGAAATCGGCGCCGCGAGCGTCGACCACTGCACCTTCCTCACCGCCGCGGATGTCGATGCCCTCGCGGCGGGGAACACCGTGGCCACGCTGCTTCCCGGCGTCGAATTCTCAACCCGGCAGCCCTATCCGGATGCCCGGCGCCTCATCAACGCGGGCGTGACAGTCGCGATCGCGACCGACTGCAACCCCGGCTCGAGCTTCACGTCGTCGATGCCGTTCTGCATCGCCGTGGCCGTTCGGGACCTGCGGATGAGCCCGGCCGAAGCGCTCTGGTCGGCGACGGCCGGTGGCGCCCAGGCGCTGTGGCGCGACGATGTCGGGGTCATCGCGGCGGGGAAACGCGCCGACCTTGTGATGCTCGACGCGCCGAGCTACGTTCACCTCGCGTACCGGCCAGGGGTGCCGCTCGTGCACCGCGTGATCGCGGGCTGAATCGGCCAAGATAGAGGCACCCGTACCACCACCGGCGGCGAACCACGAAGGATGACAGTGTCCCCGAGAATTCGACTGATCGAGGCAACCACGCCGCTCCCTTCCCTCGCGCGGGCGGTCGAGCCTGTCGAACCGCCGTTGAGGATCGCGGTCGTGCAGCACGAGTGGAACCCCGACGCCGATGCGCTCATCGCCTGGCTCGACGGCGCGATCGACGCGGCGGCCGCGGCGGGCGCGCGCATCGTCTTCCTGCCCGAGGTCACCCTCAGCCGATATCCGGCCGACACCCTCCCGAGCGGCACCCCGAGCGACCTCGCCGAGGATCTTGTCACGGGTCCGACGCTCGCCTTCGCCGTCCGAGCCGCCCGGCGGGCCGGCATCCTCGTGCACACCTCCTTGTTCCGCGCCGCGCACGAGGGCGACGGGCTGGGCCTCAACACGGCGATCGTCGTCGACCCGAGCGGTGCGCTCGTCGCGGCGACTGACAAGCTGCACATCCCCGTGACGGCCGGCTACTACGAGGACCGGTACTTTCGCCCGGGAGCCGCCGTGCCCGCGTCGGCGGCGCCGGGTCTTCCGCAGGGTGACCCATACCCGGTCTACGCCCTCGACGCCCTCGGCGGTGCGCGCCTTGGTCTTCCCACCTGCTGGGACGAGTGGTTTCCCGAGGTGGCTCGCGCCTACTCGCTCGGCGGAGCCAACATCGTCGTCTACCCTACGGCGATCGGATCGGAGCCCGACCATCCCGACTTCGACACCCGCCCGCTGTGGCAACAGGTGATCGTCGGCAACGGGATCGCCAGCGGCCTCTTCATGGTGGTGCCCAACCGCACCGGCACCGAGGTTCGCCCCGACGGCAGCCCGGGCAACACCTTCTACGGCTCGTCATTCGTGAGCGACCCATACGGCCGCATTCTCGTTCAGGCGCCCCGCGACGAACCCTGCGTGCTCGTGACCGATCTGGATCTCGCCCAGCGCGACGACTGGCTCGCGCTCTTCCCATTCCTCGCCACGAGGCGGCCAGACACCTACGGCATGCTCACCCGACCGGTCGTGCCGGAGTGACCTGGCGGATGCCCGAGGAGGGTGCGAGGCACGAGCGGCTCTGGCTCGCGTGGCCCACGAGCGGATACACGCTCGGCGACACCGCGGCGGACGCGGAGGAGGCACGCGAGACCTGGGCCGCCGTGGCGAACGCCGCCGCCGGGTTCGAGCCGGTAAGCGTGGTCGTGCATCCGCGGGACGTTCGCGTGGCTCCGCGCTACCTGGACGGCTCCATCGAGCTGTACGTGCGGGAGATCGACGATGCGTGGATCAGGGACAGCGGCCCGACCTTCGTCGTCGACGACAAGGTCCCCGGCAGGCTCGGGGCCGTCACCTGGACCTTCAACGGCTGGGGCGCTCAGACGTGGGCGAGCTGGGAGCACGACAGCACCCTCGCGCCCGCGGTGGCTGACTGGGCGGGAGCCGAACGCATCGACTCCGCGCTCGTCAACGAGGGCGGCGGCATCCATGTCGACGGGGCGGGCACGGTGCTCGTGACCGAGACCGTGCAGCGGGACCCCGGACGCAATCCCGGCATCTCCCGCACCGCAGTCGAGGCGGAACTCGCCCGCACGCTCGGCACCACCAGCACGGTTTGGCTGCCGCGAGGATTGATCCGTGACTCGACGACGTTCGGCACTCGCGGGCATGTCGACATCGTCGCGACCTTCGCCTCCCCCGGGCGGCTGCTGCTGCACGACCAGCGCGATCCGGCGCATCCGGACTTCGCCGTCACCGCACAACTGCGGTCCGGTCTGGCCGAGGCGACGGATGCGCGAGGCCGGGCCTTCGAAATCGTCGACCTGCCTGCGCCGAGCGTGCTGCGCGACGCCGAGGGCTTTGTGGACTACAGCTACGTCAATCACGTGCTCGTCAACGGCGGCGTGATCGCGTGCTCCTTCGGCGACCCGCGGGACGCGGATGCCGTCGCGATCCTGACGGACGCCTACCCGGGGAGGACCGTTGTTCCGGTCGACGCGAGGCCCCTCTTCGCTCGTGGGGGCGGCATCCACTGCATCACGCAGCAGCAGCCGGCCGTCTGACCGGCGCTACTCCTCGAACGTGTTGACCATCGCCTGGGCCGCCCGGTCAAGGTAACCCCACAGCGTCGCATCGTCGAGCGGTGACAGCTCGAGGCTGTCGACGGCCTCGCGCATGTGCGACAGCCAGTGGTCGCGCGCCTCCGGGTTGACCGTGAATGGCGCGTGCCGAATGCGCAGGCGCGGATGTCCGCGCTGCTCCGAGTAGGTACCCGGACCGCCCCAGTACTGCTCGAGAAAGCCCGTGAGGCGCTGGATTGCGCCCTCCAGGTCGTGCTCGGGATACATCGGCCAGAGCACCGGGTCGTCTTTGACCCCGTCGTAGAAGCGGCGCACGAGCCGCTCGAAGGTGGGCCGGCCTCCCACCTTCTCGTAGAAGCTGCCGGTCGCCGACTCGCCGTGCTCGCTCACCCTGAGGGTGACGGGGTTCTTCTGTCCGCCGGGAATTTCGGTCATTTCTTGTCCCTCGATGC
>DMKW01000125.1:0-3797 GCA_003454135.1 Microbacteriaceae bacterium | reverse complement strand
TCGATGCCGTCGGTGCCGTCGGCGCTGTCACGGCTCCGGGCAGGGTGCGCGGAGCCTTCGCGCCCTTCACGCTCGTCGCGCCGTCGAAGCCGGTGAGCACGATGCTGTTGAGGGACGGCAAGCGAACGCCCATCTCGTCGAGGGCCCGCTTGAGACGCATGCGCAGTTCGCGAGCCACGTCGTCTTTCCAGGTCGAGCGCGTCTTCACGACGAGCCGGATCACCAGGGCCTCGGCCGAGATCGACTCGAGCCCCCAGATCTCCGGCTTTTCGAGAATCCGGCTGCGCCACTTGGTGTTCTGGGCCATGTCAGTCGCCGTCTGGAGCATGCGGGTCTGCACCTCGTCGACATCCGTGTCGTATGGCACCGCGAGGTCGATGATCACGCGCGCCCAGCCCTGTGACATGTTGCCGACGCGCAGGATCTCGCCGTTGCGCACGTACCAGAGCGTGCCGTTGACGTCGCGCACCTGGGTGATGCGCACGCCGACCGACTCGACGATGCCTGTCGCGGGCCCGAGGTCGACGACGTCTCCGACGCCGAGCTGGTCCTCCGCCACCATGAACAGGCCGTTGAACACGTCCTTGACGATGTTCTGCGCCCCGAAGCCGAGCCCGGCGCCGAGCGCCGCCGTGATGAGGGCGAACGAACTCGAGATGTTCGGCACGAGAGCCGTGAGCACGATCGCAAACGCGACGGTCACGATCACAGCGGTCACGACGTTGCTCAACACGGTGCCGAGGGTGCGGGTGCGCTGCACCACCCGCACGGCGGCGAGCGGCGACGCCTGCAGCGATTGGGTGTCGTCCCCGTTCTGGCGCTTCTTGACCCCGTTGACGATGCGGTTGACAATGGCACGGATCACGAATTGGAGCACAAACCGCAACACGATCGCGCCGACGATCGCGCCGACGACGACGATCAGTACCTGGTTCGTATCCCAGAACGACTTCACCGCCGTAACAAACCCACTCAACCTCAACATGTCACTCCGTGTCGCGCGCCTGCACGCGCAGGGCGCGCTCCACACCCGCGAGGTTCTCGATCACGAGGCGGCGCAGCGCCGGGATTTCCTGGTTGGACTCGAGCCAGGCCTTCGTCGCGTCGACGAGCTCCCGAGAGGCGAGGGGCGCCGGGTACAGGCCCACCGCGAGGGTCTCCGCAATGTGGTAGCTGCGGCTTTTCCAGATGTCGCCGAGCGCCCCGAAGTACCGTGGAACGAGCGGCTCGAGCGACGACGGGTCATTGGTGTGCTGGCAGCCGATCGCCGTTTGGCGCACGATCGCGTTGGACGGCTCCGAACCCGCGGCCGGGTCCACGAGCGACTCGAACGCCGCAAGTTTCGCCTCGGCGGTCGGAATCGCGGCGGTCACCCGAGCCGCGGCCTGCTGGCCGTTGGACGTGTTGTCCTTGGCGAGCGCGGCCTCGATCTCGGACTTGCCGGCTTCGCCGTTGAGCACGAGTCCCTCGAGAATTTCCCAGCCGAGGTCGGTGTCGATCTCGAGTCCTTCGAGTGGCGCCGAACCGTCGTGAAGACCCTTGAGCGCCGACGCGTGCACGGGGGTCGACGCGAGGGAGGCGAAGAACTTGACGAACTGGAACTGGGCGTCAGAGCCGGGCTCGGCCGCGCGCGCGAGCGACCACAGGGCATCGCCCACCCGGATGAGCGTCTCGGTGCGGCGCTCGGGGGCCACGTACTGTTTGGTCGCGAGGCCGAGCTGGCCGAGCGTCGTACGGATGGTCGTCGACTCGGTTTCCGTGGCGATGTTGCCGAGAACGAGGCGCACATAGTCGCTCGCGGGGGACTCGCCGTCGCGCGTCGCGTCCCACGCCGCGCCCCACACGATCGAGCGCGCGAGCGGGTTCTCGATGTCCTTGAGGTGCTCGATTGCCACCGCGAGCGACGCCTCGTCGAGCCGGATCTTCGCGTAGGCGAGGTCGTCGTCGTTGAGCAGCACGAGGGCCGGCTTGGCCATGCCGATGAGCTGCGGCACCTCGGTGCGCTCGCCGTCGACGTCGAGCTCGACCTGGTGCACGCGCACGAGCTTCTCGCCGGCCAGATCGTAGAAACCGACCGCGAGCCGGTGCGGGCGGATGGTCGGGTAATCCGGGGCGGCCGACTGCAGAATCGCGAACGACGCGATCGCACCCTCGGCATCCGTCGTGATCTCCGGACGCAGGGTGTTGACCCCCGCTGTTTCGAGCCACAGCTTCGACCAGTCGCCGAGCGAACGGCCACTAGTGATCTCGAGCTCCGCGAGCAGGTCGGAAAGTTCCGTGTTGCCGTAGGCGTGGTTCTTGAAGTATGCGGCGACGCCGGCGAAGAACGCGTCGATGCCCACCCAGGCCACAAGCTGCTTGAGTACCGAGCCGCCCTTGGCATAGGTGATCCCGTCGAAGTTGACCTGCACGTCTTCGAGGTCATTGATGGTCGCGACGACGGGATGCGTCGACGGCAGCTGGTCCTGGCGGTAGGCCCAGCTCTTCTCCATGGCCTGGAAGGTGGTCCAGGCCTCGGTCCACTCGGTGGCCTCGGCGGTCGCGATCGTGGATGCCCACTCGGCGAAGGACTCGTTGAGCCAGAGGTCGTTCCACCACTTCATGGTGACGAGATCCCCGAACCACATGTGGGCGAGTTCGTGCAGGATCGTGACGACGCGTCGTTCCTTGATTGCGTCGGTGACCTTGGAGCGGAAGACGTAGGTCTCCGTGAACGTGATCGCCCCGGCGTTCTCCATGGCCCCGGCGTTGAACTCGGGCACGAAGAGCTGGTCGTACTTGGCAAAGGGGTACGGGTAGTCGAACTTCTCCTCGTAGTAGGCGAAGCCCTGGCGGGTCTTCTCGAAGATGTAGTCGGCGTCGAGGTATTCGAAGAGCGACTTGCGCGCGAAGATGCCGAGCGGGATCATGCGGCCGTCGCGGCTCGTGAGTTCGCTTCGCACCACCTCGTACGGTCCCGCGACGAGCGCGGTCACGTAGGACGAGAGCACGGGGGTGGGAGAAAAGCTCCAGGTGGCTGTGTTGCCGGCGACGACAGGCTCCGGGGTGGGGGAGTTGCTCACGACCTGCCAGTAGGCGGGGGCGGTGACGGTGAAGGTGAATGACGCCTTGAGGTCGGGCTGCTCGAAGACGGCGAACACACGGCGCGAGTCCGGCACCTCGAACTGCGAGTATAGATAGACCTCGTTGTCGACCGGGTCGACGAAGCGGTGCAGGCCCTCGCCGGTGTTGGTGTACTCGGCGTCGGCGACGACCGTGAGTTCGTTCTGATCGGCAAGGTTGTCGAGCTGGATACGCACTCCGTCGCTCACGACGGCCGCGTCGAGTTCGCTTCCGTTGAGCGTCACCGAGTGCACGGCGCGGGTGAGGGCGTCGATGAAGGTGGATGCGCCGGCCGTCGCCGAGAATCGCACTACCGTCGTGCTGCGGAAGACCTCGTCGCCGGTGGTGAGGTCGAGCGTCACGTCGTAGCTCTCGACCGCAACGAGCGCCTTGCGCTCCGCTGCCTCGAGTCTGGTGAGGTTCTCTCCTGGCACGTGTTGCTCCTTCATCAGCGGGGGATTGTGTCCGACAGCCAGCCTAATGCGACTGCCGGAGAGTCCCCGTGGGGGTCGCGCGAGTTCGCATGGCTACGTGCCGTTTCGGTTGTGCAGGTCGGGGTTGCGGCTGACGAGTCGTATTGGTTTCTGTTCCGGGTCGATGTTTCGGGGTGGTGTGAGGTAGTAGGTGGCGTCGTCGCGGTGGATTTCCCATCCGTTGTTGTGGAAGACGAGGTGGTGTCTTCGGCAGAGCAGGAT
>DMKW01000024.1:20040-21341 GCA_003454135.1 Microbacteriaceae bacterium | reverse complement strand
GCGACCGTCACCGTGGCATCCGCGCCGATCACACTGAACGCGACCTGGTTCACCACCTCGGGAATCACGGGGTTGACCTTGCCGGGCATGATCGACGATCCGGCCTGGCGCGGCGGCAGGTTGATTTCGCCAAGGCCCGCCTGCGGACCGCTCGAGAGCAGGCGCAGGTCGTTGCAGATCTTGGAGAGTTTGACGGCCGCGCGCTTGAGCGTGCCGCTCAGGGTCATGAAGATGCCGGCGTCCGCTGTCGCCTCGATGAGGTCGGGCGCCGTCTCCATCCGTACACCGGTGATCTCGCTCAGGTGCCGGCAGACCGCCTCCGCGTAGCGCGGGTCGGCCGTGATTCCGGTGCCGATCGCCGTCGCGCCCATGTTGATCTCGTTGAGCCACGGGATCACTTCGCCGAGGCGGTCGAAGTCCTCGGCGAGGGTGTGGGCGAACCCGCTGAATTCCTGGCCGAGGGTCATCGGCACGGCATCCTGCATCTGTGTGCGCCCGACCTTGAGCACGTCGGCAAATTCGACGCCCTTCCTCGCAAAGGCTTCGGTGAGCTTCCTGTGCTCGTCGAGCAGCCGCTTCACGCCGAATACCATGGCGAGCTTGATCGCCGTCGGGTACACGTCGTTCGTCGACTGGCTGCGGTTGACGTCGTCGATCGGGTGCAGGTGCTCGTAGTCGCCGAACTCCAACCCCATGATCTCGAGGCCCCGATTGGCGATCACCTCGTTGGTGTTCATGTTGGTGGACGTGCCGGCGCCGCCCTGGATCACGCCGACGACGAACTCGTCGTGCAGGTTGTCGGCGACGATCTCTTCGCACACACGCTCGATGAGGTCGGCCTTCGCCGCGTCGAGCACGCCGAGTTCCTTGTTGGCGCGGGCGGCGGCCTGTTTCACCCGCGCGAGCGCCTGGATGAGGTCCTTGTAAACGGCGATCGGGCGGCGCGTGATGGGAAAGTTCTCGAGCGCCCGAGCGGTGTGGATGCCCCAATATGCGTCTGCCGGAATCTCCATCGACCCGAGCGAATCGCTTTCGGTTCGCGTGCCGGCGCCCACCGGGAGTGGCGCGGTGTGAGTGGAGGAGTAGTTGACGTGCGGTGCGTTGACGTGGGGGGCCGCCGCCGCCTTCACCCGGTCTTCGTCTTCCCTCAGGTCGTCGTTCACGGTGTCGTCGTTCACTGAGTTGTTGCTCACTGTGTGCTGGGCTCCATTGCCGGTCAGATCGCTTGTGGCTTGTTGACGAGATCGACTCTACTCGCGCCGTCCCCGCCCGTCATGCGCCCTACCGGTGCAGCGCGGGAA
>DMKW01000024.1:17725-19874 GCA_003454135.1 Microbacteriaceae bacterium | reverse complement strand
CGCCGCCACGCGCCGGTCGCGGAGACGAGCCGCAGGCCGACCGAGAACAGCAGCACGACCCCGCAGGCCGCGACGATGGACACTACGAGCACGGCCAGGAAGGCTCCCCATTCGATGGTCAATGCGCCACCTTCCCCGGGCGGTTTTTCTTGCGCCTCTTCGGGCGCACGAACGCCGTTGGCTCCATGTGCACGTTGCGCGCGTGCACGCGGTTGCGCCGAGAGTAGAAGAAGATCAGGCCGACGACCCCTGCGGCGGCGGCGGCGTCGACGACGATCCCGGCGATCCCCGCGAGCGCGACCCACGACGCGAGGGCCCCGACGAGACCGGCTGCGGGGATCGTGATCACCCAGCCGACAGCGATGCGCCCCGCGGTGCGCCACCGCACCGATGCACCTTTTCGGCCGATGCCGGTGCCGATAACGGATCCCGACGCCACCTGCGTGGTCGAGAGCGCGAATCCGAGATGGGTCGATGCGAGGATGGTGGCCGTCGTCGCCGCCTCGGCCGCGAACCCCTGGCCCGGCTCGATTTCGGTGAGGCCCTTGCCGAGGGTGCGGATGATGCGCCAGCCGCCCGTGTATGTGCCGAGCGCGATGGCGAGCGCGCACACCACGATCACCCAAAGCTCCGGTCCCGTTCCCGCCCGCTGCGAACCGGCGGCGATGAGTGTGAGGGTGATGACGCCCATCGTCTTCTGCGCGTCGTTGGTGCCGTGGGCGAGGGAGACGAGCGACGAGGTGAACACCTGCCCGTAGCGAAATCCGCCGCGCTGCTTCTTCTTCGTCACGGCGTAGGCGATTCTCGTGGCCAGGTAGGCCACGAGCCCCGCGGTGAGCGGGGCGAGCAGGGCCGGCAACACGATCTTGGACAGCAGCAGCGAGCCGTCGATCGACCCGAAGCCCGCGCCGACGATGGCCGCGCCGATGAGCCCGCCGAAGAGCGCGTGGCTCGAACTCGACGGGAGGCCGAGGAGCCAGGTGACCAGATTCCAGAGGATGGCACCGATCAGCCCGGCGAAGATCATGACAGGCGTGATCTGGATGCCGTTCGCCCCTTCGCGAATCAGGCCGCCGGAGATGGTGCGTGCGACCTCGGTGGAGAGGAAGGCGCCGACCAGATTGAGCACTGCGGCGAGCGCCACGGCCATGCGGGGCTTGAGTGCGCCCGTCGCGATGGGGGTCGCCATCGCGTTGGCCGTGTCGTGGAAGCCGTTCGTGAAGTCGAAGAAGAGAGCCAGTGCGATGACCAGCGCGACCATGACGGAGATGTCCACTGGCCAGAGTCTTACAGGTGAGTGAACGGGAGGCAACTCGGGGGTTAACGCGCCTCGCTGCGGGGCTCGAAACCCGGTCGGCGTAGAGTCGATGAATCATGGCAACCATTTCCGTGGTCATCCCGGTTCGCAATGATGCGCCCATGCTCCGGGTGTGCCTCGCCGCTCTCGCCGCCCAAACCAGGCCCGCCGACGAGATCATCGTCGTCGACAACGAGAGCACGGATGACACGGCTGAGGTAGCGGCGGCGGGCAACGCGCGCCTCATCACCGAACCGGTCACGGGCATCTTCCCGGCCGCCGCCGCGGGTTTCGACGCGGCGAAGGGCGAGATCATCGCGCGGCTCGACGCCGATTCCGTGCCTCCGCCTGACTGGCTCGAGCGCATCGAGGCGGCCCTCGCCGACACGGACGGGCTGACCGCCATCACCGGCCCCGGCGACTTCTACGGCTCCAACCGGCTCGTGCACTGGCTCGGGCGCACCGTGTACATCGGCGGCATGTTCGTGTTCGTCGGCGCAATGCTCGGGCATCCGCCGCTCTTCGGTTCGAACTTCGCCATGCCGTCCCTCGTGTGGAGGCGTGTTCGAGGGTCCGTGAACCGGTCTCTGCCGCACATCCATGACGACCTCGACCTGAGCTATCACCTCGAACCCGATATGAGCGTGATCTACGACCCCGAACTGCGGGTCGGCGTGTCTGCACGGCCGTTCGCATCATTCAGTGCGCTCGGCCGCCGCTTGTCCTGGGTGCCGACGACGCTTTCGAAGGACTTTCGCGAGCAACCACCGGTGGCCAGGTTCCGGGCTCGACGCGCGTGGGCGCGGGAGCACGCGCCCGAGCGAGCCCGTCGCACGGTCACCTGAGCCGCCG
>DMKW01000024.1:15618-17579 GCA_003454135.1 Microbacteriaceae bacterium | reverse complement strand
GCTACCCGACGCGGGAGAAGAGCGCGAGCAAGTCGCGGTTGAGCTGGTTGGGCGAGGTCTCGCACGGGCTGTGCCCGGCCCGGTACACCGCGAGCTGGGCGCCTATCTCCCGTGCGAACTCGCTGTGCAGGCGCAGCGGCCAGAGGTCGTGCTCGCCGACCGCGACGAGCTTGGGAATCGGGGATGCGGCGAGCGCGGCACGCGAGTCCGGCGCCCGCTTCATGAGCTCGATCACGTCTCGCACTGCTTCGATTTTCGTGTAGGCGAACCGATGTTTGACGAAACGCAAACGGCCGGGGCTTACCGTGACGAAGTTGCGTTTGACGCCCCAGATCATGAGGGCGGCCCCGACCCGGCCGTTGGCGAGGCCGCTGAACCAGCCGATTCGGCTCACTCCCCGGAAACCCTGGCCCGGCTGGGGCGGTGCGCTCAGAAAGGTGAGGCTCGCGAACAGCTCCGGGCGGGCGACGAAGGCGAGCTGGGCGACGGTTGCGGCGAACGAGTAGCCGAGCACGTGCACAGGGGCCGAACCGGCCTCGAGAACCGAGAGGAGATCCTGCACGAACAGGTCGTAGTCGTAGTGGTCTCGCGGAGGCTGCAGGTTGTGCGGGCCGGCCGCGGCGGACTCGTACTGCCCTGCCAGGTCGTAGGACTGCACGTGGAATCCGGCCGCCGCCAGGCCCGGGAGCATGAGCGTGAAGTCTTCCTTCGACCCGGTGACACCGGGGACGAGCAGCACCCGCGGGTTTCCGGCGTCGCCCATCGACATCATCCGGAGTGCGCCGCTCGGCGCGTCGAAGAGCGAGACGACCGATCCCTCGGGCGGAATCGTCCAATCGATGTCCTGGAGGGCGGCGTCTCGAAGCGTTGCCTCGTCGACGGCCGACGATCCGAAACCCTCGAGTTCCGCGCCGGAGTCAGTCGAAGATCCGCTAGTCACTCGCCCAATGTAACCCGCCGGCGGACGCTCTCCTCGGCGCGAGCTCCCCAGCGAGTCCCTCAGTGCGTGACGAGCCCCGCCGTGCCGGTCACCCGCACGACAAACTCCTGCAGCCGGCGGTAGACCTCCTGGGACTCCGGAAAACGGGGGTCCTGCTGCCACGTGTGCTCGGTGTTGCGGCTCGAGCGCTCGTAGATCACGGTGTCGACCGGCACCCCGTGCTTTCGCAGTCGGGCGACGTAGTTGAGGTTGGCGCGGTAGAAGTAGTCGCGTTCCGAGGTCGTGACGAAGACCGGCGGATGCCCGTCCCCCACCCATTCGATCGGCGAAAGATACCGGGCGGCCGACTCGAGCGACGAGCCCTTGCCCCGGTGTGGGAGGAGCATGCGAATGAACCCGCGGCTCAGGATGAAGCCGCGCTCGAAGATTACCGAGAAGTCGACCGCGCTGCAGTGTTGCACGAGACCGCGAAGGCTCGAGCGCTCGAGCGACGGGAGAAGCGAATAGTGGCCGGAGACACGATGGTCGACGACGAGAGACGAATACATCGCCGCGATCTGCCCGCCGGCCGAGTCGCCGCCGAGCACGACCCTCGTCGGATCTCCGCCGTAGTCGGCGATGTTGGCGGTGACCCACGCGAGCGCCGCATCGGCGTCTTCGAGCATGTGCGACATTCGGAACGTCGTGGCCATGCGGTAGTTCACGTTGACGACGACCATCCCGGCCGTCGCCTGGCTCGCGCAGTACTTGGTGAGCGCCGACTTGTCGCCCGACGTCCAGCCACCGCCGTGGAAGTACACATAGACAGGCACCGGGCCGTCGGCCATTGTCGGCGAGATGATGTCGAGCCGGTGTTCGCGGATGCCGTCCCCGACGAAGTCGACGTCCGACGCGTAGTTCACCGTCGTGATCGGGTCGGCGTTGAGACGAACGCGCTCACGGGGGCCGAGGTGCGCCATCAGGCTGCGCCACACCCACACCGGCACACGGCGAAGAATCGACCGAGCAGAGCCGCCCGAGG
>DMKW01000024.1:12042-15521 GCA_003454135.1 Microbacteriaceae bacterium | reverse complement strand
CGCCGGATCGCACGGCGGGGGACACCGCTGACGCCCCACTCGCGCCGGTCGTATTCCCCATCTGCCCGACGGTACCGGGGTCTCCCGTGATACCGCTGGGAGCAGGCTGGGCGATGGCCCGGCATAGCAAGCTCGCCTGGACGGCCGCCGTGGATGCCCCGAACTGGGGGGCCGATCCCGCTCGGCAGAGCGGGTGGGGGGACGTTAGATTGGGCCTACCCGAAGTAGGTAGCATCTCGGGGGAATGCCTTGTCGAGGCAATCCCCAGTAATCTGGCCGGCAGTACGGCCGACTGCGGAGGGCAGTATGTTCGAGGATGTCGTGACCGTGCCGGCGGGGTGGTACCCGGACCCCATGGGTCTTCCACAGTTGCGCTGGTGGAACAATCACGCGTGGACCGAGCTCACCTCGGAGGCCCGTCCGCCACTCGTCATGCAGCAGCCCACGCGGCTCGCCTACGCCGACGACGAGCTGCCTACACGTCGCCAGCAGCGCGAACAGCGCGAACGCGACGAACAGTACGCCCACCTCGCCACGGACGAAGACGACGCGAGGGATGCCGCAGCGGCACAGGCCCCGCTCACTGTGACGCTCAAAGAACTCGGGCCGCCCGCCCCCAACGCCGTCGAGTGGGGCGCCGTCGAAGCAGATGTGCCGCTGGGCGAGCCGGAGCCGGTCGTGACGGCACCGGGCGAGACCATCGACGAGCGAGTCGACCAGGATCTGGACGACCGCTTCGACGACTTCGACACGCGCTTCTTCCCTCGCACGGCCGCGAGCGCCGTCTCGGCCACGAGCGCCCAGTCAGCGCAGACCAGCGTGCAGAAGCCGCCGGTCTACACCGGGGCTGCGTGGATTATCGCGCTCGTTCCGCTCGCCCAGCTCGTCGTGAGCCTCCTGCTGCTGCTGGGCTTCGGATCGACCATCGACATGGGCGTCACGATCGGCATCTGGGGCGGGCCGTACGTTCTCATCCTCATCCTCGCCGTCATCGACTACCTGTTGCTCGTGCGCGCGGGACACGATCGCCCGGCGAGTTGGGCGTGGGCGCTCCTCTCGGCGCCCGTCTATCTCATCGTCCGATCGATGAGCGTGAGCCGGGTGTCTGGTTTCGGCCTGGCGCCCCTGCTCGTCTGGGCGGGCCTTGGACTCCTCCAAATCGGTTCGGTGCTCGTCGTGCCCGGGTTGCTGATCTCCGCGATGCCCGGAGCCTTCAGCATGGAGGCCGAACAGCAGGTGGCCGCCGACGCGTCCATCATCGGCGCGGACCTCAGCGTGAAGTGCCCGGTGACTCCCCCGGTGCTCGTCGGACAGTCGTTCAGCTGTGCGGCCACGAGCTCGAAGGGCGACTCGTACGACGTGACGGTCAGCCTGCAGCGAGTCAACGGCTGGATCGACTGGAAGGTCGACGACTGGGGAATCTACACCCTCTCGCGCTGACCGTCGAGCTCGAACCCGCCGTCCGCGCGGCAGGCAACCCGACGTAGGGTTGAGCGGTGACCGACGCGACGAATCCCGGGGAGCGGGGAGACGGTTCCCTCACTCCCGCCGAGCGCAAACGGCTCACCCACCGGCCGAGCGACCGCGCGATCACGACCACCCTCGCGCTCACGGGCCTCATCGCGGCGTTCATGCAGACCTTGGTCACGCCGATCATCCCGCAGCTTCCGACGCTTCTTGCCACCAACACCGCGGATGCGACGTGGGTGCTCACCTCGACCCTCCTCGCCGCCGCGATCTCCACGCCGATCAGCGGCCGGCTCGGCGACATGTACGGCAAGCGCCGCATCGTGCTCGTCCTGTTGATTCTCATGGCCGGCGGGTCGATCATCAGCGCGCTCTCCAACACCCTTATCCCGATGATCGTCGGTCGCGTGTTCCAGGGCATCGGGCTCGGGGTAATCTCGCTCGGCATCAGCATCCTGCGCGACGTCATCCATCCGAAGAACCTGGGCGGCGCCGTCGCTCTCGTCTCCGCGACGCTCGGCGTCGGCGGCGCCGTCGGGTTGCCGGTCGCCGCCGTGATCGCGCAGAACTTCGACTACCACTACCTGTTCTGGCTCGCGCTGCTTCTGGCCATCGTCGCGATCTTCCTCGTTGCCACCATCGTTCCGGTCAGCACCCTCCGCGCGGGCGGTCGATTCGACTTTGTGGGCGCCGTGGGGTTCGCGGCGGGGCTCGTGGGCATCCTGCTCGCGGTGTCGAAGGGCAACGAGTGGGGCTGGGCTAGTCCGGTGACGCTATCCCTGCTGGTCGGAGGGATCGTTGTGCTCCTGGTCTGGGGGGTCGTGGAGCTGCGCACGACGGATCCGCTCGTCGACCTCCGGGTCGCGGCACGGCGCCCGGTGCTGCTCACCAACCTCGCGTCGATCTCCGTCGGGTTCGCCTTCTTCATCACGACCGCGGCCCTCCCGGTGCTGCTCGAGGCGCCGACCACGACGGGAGTCGGCCTCGGCCAGACCCTTCTCGTGTCGAGCCTATGCCTCATGCCGCTCGGCCTCATCATGTTCTTCATGTCCCCCGTGGCCGCTCGGCTCTCGAACGCGCGCGGTCCGCGAACGAGCCTGCTGCTGGGCGGCACCATCATCGCCGTCGCATTCGCCGTCGCGGTGGTGCTGCACAGCGCCGTGTGGCACGTCATCCTGATCTCCACGGTCGTCGGCTTCGGGGTCGGATTCGCGTACGCGGCCATGCCGACCCTCATCATGCGGTCAGTGCCGCCCACCGAGACGGCGGCGGCGAACGGGCTCAACTCGGTGATGCGCACGCTCGGCTCAACCGTCGCGGCGACCCTGGTCGGCGTGATCATCTCCTCGCATCTCGTGGTCTCCGGCGGCATCGGCATTCCGACGACGGAGGCCTTCGAGCTCGTGTTCGGCATGGGCGCCGGCGTGGCTCTCGCCGGCGTTGTCATCGGAGCATTCATTCCTCGACGGGGTTCCCGCTTCCCGGGAACCGCGAGCATCCCGATCCAGACCCGGGGGTGACGCGCATGACCGATCTCGAACTCGTGCTCGGAGACATCACCGAGCAACACGTCGACGCGATCGTCAACGCGGCCAACCACTCGCTGCTCGGCGGGGGAGGCGTCGACGGGGCGATCCACCGGGCGGGCGGCCCGCAGATTCTCGCCGAATGCCGGCTGCTGCGGGCCCGCGTTTATCCCGACGGGCTTCCCACCGGAAAGGCCGTGGCAACGACCGCAGGACGGCTGCCGGCGCGCTGGGTCATCCACACGGTGGGCCCGGTCTTCTCGACCACGATCGACCGCAGCGAACAGCTGGCGAGCGCCTACCGGGAATCCGTTCTGGTCGCCGCGCGACTCGGCGCGACGAGCATCGCCTTCCCGGCCATCTCCGCCGGAATCTACGGTTGGCCGCTCGCGAGCGCCGCCGAAATCGCGATCGACTCCGTGCGGGGCGCCATCGCCGACGGATCCGCCGGCCCGCTCGAACTCGTGCGGTTCGTGCTCTTCGGTC
>DMKW01000024.1:7739-11985 GCA_003454135.1 Microbacteriaceae bacterium | reverse complement strand
TCAGAATGTAGGGATGCACAACACCGTCCTCGTGATCCTCAACCAGCCGTCCGCAGCCGCACCGCCTCACCACGACGGCTCGCCGGCATTCGCGATCGTGGATCCGAACGTGCCGCAGCTGAGCGCGCTCGACCTCGGGGCGACGAGGGGCGACGGCGTCTTCGAGACGATCAGCGTGGGTGAGGGATCACCCCAGGCGCTCGAACACCATTTGCGGCGCTTCGCGCGGTCCGCGGCGGCGCTCGAACTTCCCGAGCCGGACGCCGACGCCTGGCGGGTCGCGATCCTCGCCGCGATCGCGGAGCTCGATCCCGCGCCGGAGTGCTCGGTGAAGACCGTGCTCACGCGCGGCATCGAGGACGATGGCCGGCCGACGGGGTGGGTGTACGCGAGCCACTCCCCCGACTATCGCTCCGCACGCGTCGACGGCATCCGGGTAGTGATGCTCGACCGCGGGTACCGCCATGACGTGGAACAGACGTCGCCCTGGCTCCTCGCCGGAGCGAAGACGCTCAGCTACGCCGTCAACCGTTCGGTGCTGCGCGAGGCAGCCAGGCGCGGGGCGGATGACGTGATCTTCGTCTCGGGCGACGGCTTCGTTCTCGAGGGCCCGACGTCGACCGTTGTCTACCGCTCCGGCGAACGCTTGCTCACCCCCGGCACCGGCCTCGGCATCCTCGAGGGGACGACCCAGTCGAGCATCTTCCGGTTCGCCGAGAGCCTCGGCCTCGGCACGGGCTTCGAACTCGCCACGCCAGACACCCTCCGTCGCGCCGATGCCGCGTGGCTCGTGTCGAGCGTGCGCCTCGCCGCCCCGATCCGCGAGCTCGACGGGCAGCCGTTCCCCGTCGACCGCGAACTCTCGGCCGGCATCAACGCCCACCTGCTCGGGCTGAGGGACTAGGGTCTCAGAGCGCCGCGTAGACGAGCGTCAGGAGGGCCACGGCGTACGCGTCTTCTGCGCTCTCGCCATCGATGGTCGTGATCTCGCCGCCGACGGCCAGGTCCACCCGGTAGCCGGTCTCGGTGCGGCTGAGCGAGCGGAAGGTGCCGCCGAGCAGTCCGCGCAACTGGTGTTCGTATGGCAGCCACAGCGCGTCCTCGAGCGCGACCGAGTCTAGGGCCCACTCGGTGGTGCCGTTGAACCCCAGGATCGTGCCGGATTCGAACTCGTGCGACTCGATCGTCATGTCGCTCACGACGAAGACATCACTCTCGAAGCCCTCGCGGGTGATGACGAACGCATCTCCGGATGCCGGGCGCCAGCGCACGCCGGCGAGTCGGAGATCGTCGGCAAGAGATCGTGACAACATCACACCATTATCACGGCAGTCGCTGGTGATCGGCTGGTGTGCGGAACGTACACGGAGGGGCCAAAAACCTCGGGGGCGGTGACCTCTCAAATGCGATGGGCCGTCCGCTGGAATACCCCCGTATCCAACTCTCGACTTTCGCGAAGTCACCGCCACCCAGGTGTCCCCCGGTGTTGCGTAGTTAGAGAATATGACAGCGTTGTCGCCCGTGTATGCCCCCAGTGAGGGGCTCCCTCGAACGAGGGTTGGCACTTTGGGGGACATGGCCGTCCGGGCACCCCGCGCAAATCACGACCCGCGCCAAGCGCCACCCGTTCCAAGCGCCACTCCAAAGCGAAAGGCTCCGGTTGCTACAAGTAGCTTCCGAAGCCTTTCTGAAGAGGAGACTTTTACATCTACTCCGTTCGATAAGAATAAACCCGTCACGGCACCCGCACAAGCCATCAAGTTTCACTAGATAGTTGAGACTTATGCCGAGACACCGAACCTGAGTGTCCGGTGATGATTTCCCGAACCCGGCCCCAAGGGGTGTCCCCCGCAGTGCTTGCTGCGTATGGTGAAAAAGGCGGATCGGCCGCTCTCCAATGGAGGTGCACGTGAACGGGATCCCCGACTACCTCGAAGCGTGGATGGTTAACCAGCGGTGGTATGCCGGCAAGGGACGTGCGCCGCGATTCGACGACATCGGTGGATTCGCGCTCGAAAACCCGACCGGGAATCCGGATGGCGAGGTCTCGATCCGTGTGCACCTGATCCTCGATCACGCCGAGCAGCCGCTGCTCTACCAGGTGCCGCTCACCGAGCGCCGTACCCCACTCCCCGGTGCCGAGCGGGCGCTCGTCGCCACCCTCGAGCGAGGTGACGGGCCCGTATACATCTACGACGGGCCGCACGATCCGGCCTACGCCCGCGCCCTGCTTCGCCTCATCCTCGACGAGGGCGAGGCGAACGACCCGCAGACCTCCGGGCGGCTCGCCGCGCGCGGCCACCGCTACCCCGCCGGCGACGGCATCGAGATCACCGCGTCGAGGGTGCTCGGCGGGGAGCAGTCGAACACGTCGATCGTGTACGAGACCGCGCTGCGGGGAGGCGATCCATGCATCCCCGTCATCTGCAAGCTCTTTCGCGCGCTGCACGACGGCGACAACCCCGACGTCGTGCTCACCGAGGCCCTCGGCACTGCCGGTTCAGCCGTCGCACCGCGTGTGATCGGGCACCTCACCGGGCAGTGGCGCGACAGCGGCAAGCCCCACGGGCTCGCGAGCGGGCACCTCGCCTTCGTGCAGGAGTTCCTACCGAACGTGGAGGACGCCTGGAAGGTGGCCCTGAGGGCCGCGGATGCCGGCGAAGACTTCACCGGTCCGTCGCGGGAGCTCGGCGCGACCACGGCCGAAATGCATCGCGCGCTCGCCTCCGCCCTTCCGTCGCGCGCGACCACGCCGGCGGACATCGTGCAGATCATCTCAAGCATGCGGCGGCGTTTCGAAATGGCGGCCGCGCAGGTGCCGAGTCTCGGCTTGTACCGGGACGCGCTCAAAGAGGTGTACGTGCGTGCCGCGGCGAGCCCATGGCCGGCGCTGCAGCGCATCCACGGGGACTTCCACCTCGGGCAAGCGCTCGCGGTGCCCGGCCGCGGCTGGGTCGTGCTCGACTTCGAGGGCGAACCGCTCCGCCCGATGAGCGAGCGCTCGCTCCCCGACATCCCGTTGCGCGACGTCGCCGGCATGTTGAGGTCGTTCGACTACGTGGCCGGGTCGATTGCGCTGACCCAGCCCGGCCGATCCGTCTCGGACTGGGCGTCGGCCTGTCGTCGCGCGTTTGTCGACGGGTACATCGAGCGCTCCGGACGCAACCTGCACGAGCATCGCGCCGTACTCGACGCCTTCGAAATCGACAAGGCTCTCTACGAGGCCGTGTATGAGGCGCGTAACCGCCCGGCCTGGCTCTCCATCCCCACCGACGCGATCACGCGGCTCGTCGAACACGTCACCGCGAGCTAGCGAACGCGATCAGGCGGCTTCGGCGATCGCCTTCTCGAGCAGGTGAACGAGGGCGTCGAGCTGAACGCTCGACTCGGCCGCGATGTCGGAGTCGTCCCCGTCGAGTGCCCGGGCCGCGAGGCCGGCCTTGCTGTCGATGAGTTCGGCGATCTTCGCGTCGATCGTCTGGGAGGCGATGATGCGCCACGCCGTCACTGGCTCCTGCTGTCCGATGCGGTGCACCCGGTCGATCGCCTGGGTCTGCTCGGCGCTCGTCCAGCTCAGCTCGGCGAGCACGACGTTCGACGCGGCCTGGAGGTTGAGGCCGACACCAGCTGCCGTGAGCGAGGCGACGACGACCGAGACGGCCGGGTCGTTATTGAATGCGTCGACCTGGGCCTGCCGGTAGGCGGCGGTCTGGTCGCCGCGGATGGAGACGGTCCTGAGCCCGCGCCTGGCGAGCGTCTCCTCCGCGGCATCCATGACGTCGATGTGCTTGGCGAAGAACACGACCTTGCCGACGGACCGAGCGAGCTGCGCGGTGAAGTCGGCGGCGAGCACCGCCTTCGCCTGGCCGATCTTGCGCACCATCGTGAACACGTTTTCGCCCGACTTGGCCGCCTTCGACTCCTCGAGCTCGGCCCTGGCGACCATGCGAACGAGTTCCGGATGCACGATGTCGGACGCCTCGGAGCGTGCCCGCAGCAGCGCGTTGTAGCGCGCGAGCAGACGGATGCCGAGTTCGTGTTCCGCCTGGCGGATCGACCGGCCGAGGTCGTCGTCGAGCTCCACCGGGAGGTCGGCGATGCGCTTGGCCGGCAGGTCAGCCGCCACGTCGATCTTCTTGCGGCGGACGATCCCCATGTCGATCACGGTCTGGCGCGCCTCGGCGAAGAACCCGAAGTCGGCGGGCGTGAGCCCGTTGTCTTCGAGGTGCTCCATGAGCTCGGCCGT
>DMKW01000024.1:952-7533 GCA_003454135.1 Microbacteriaceae bacterium | reverse complement strand
TGCTTGGAGCGCTGCGAGTCGCGGTTCTTGATGAAGTGGGCCTCGTCCACGACCATGCCCTTGAAACCGAGGGTGCCGAGCCAGCCGATGTGGCGGTCGAGCACGTCGTAGTTGACGATCACGACGTCGGCGAACGCGTCGAGATTCTCGCCGGAGCCATGGATGACCGTGGCCGACCTCTTGGGCGTCCACAGCTCCACTTCGCGCGCCCAGTTCATCTTGACGACGTTGGGCACGACGACGAGGAGCGGGTACGAGTTGGTGACCTGCGCGGCGAGCAGCGCCTGCGCGGTCTTTCCGAGGCCCGGCTCGTCGGCGAGGAGGTAGCTTCGGTGGCCGGCCCTGGCGCTCGCCACAAACTCGGCCTGGTGGTGGAACAGCTCGAGGCCGCCCGGTACCTTGCGGTCGGTGGCCGTCGGCTCCGGCAATTCCATGCTCGCGACGTTGCCGCCCGATCCGTATTCGAAGGCGCGGAATAGGGGCTCGAGAAGCTCCCAGTTGGCCAGCCGTCTCGCGACGGGCACCGCCTTCACTGTCTGGCTGAAGTCGGGGGCGAGAAACGGATTGGAGAGCTGGCGCGCGATCACCGATTGCGGCACGACGGCGCGTTCCGCCGCCGCCGCGACCGGCTCGGGCTCCTTCACGATGAGCAGTTCGTCCGGGGAGAGCTCGACACCCGCCGCGATGAGCATGTCGCGGCGCAGGGTGCGCGCGGCATCCGTCACGGCCGTCTCCTCGGCGAGCAGCTGGATCAGGGAGGTGTCGCGCGCCGCCGTCTTGGCCAGGATGGTGGCAACACCGTCGAGCCGCTTGAGCGTCTCGGTGCGCTCGGCCTCGGTGAGCTCCTTGTCGGTCTTCGCCTTCGCGCGCTCCTCGCGCATGAGCAGCGCGATCACCTGGAACTTGGTGCGGTTGGTCGGACCGACCTTGCCGCGTTCCGCAGCCCCCTCGACCTCGCGCACGGCACGGGCGAGCACGGGAATGACGCCGGCGTCATCCGCACCGCGTGAACGGCGCTGTGCCGATTGACGTTGGGAAGGCTTGCGCGCGGAGGTTTGCTTTCTCCCCGTCGCCTTGCCTTGCCCCGACTGCCCCTGGCCGGACCGAGCCATGCTTCTCCCGCATCTATTGGCACCGTGGCTGACGAAGGCCTGGTCCCTCCCGATGAGGGACCTGCTGCCGAGTTGCCAGGCGCCGAATCCTGACCCGACTACACCTGGCTCGAGCAGATCGTTTCCGAGAGAGACTCGGGTGCCGAGGTCGAGACGATGAAGAGTTTCGTCGAGTGCTCAGGCCAGTTTATGCCTGATTTGCCGATGTCCGCACACGCAGCACCCCGCGAATTGGGGTGCGGATCGCCGCACACCGTTCACCCACTGGTCAGATAGGAGTGGTGTGATTGGTTCATGACCGGTTATACGGCCCAGTTTCCCAGGCCCGATCACTTCATCGTCCACATGAGCGATACGCATTTCGTCGCCGGGGATGGTCCACTGTACGGGGCGGTCGACAGCGAGTCCCACCTTCGCACCCTCTTCGCCGAACTCGAGGCATCCGGGGCCCGACCAGAGGCGATCGTCTTCACGGGTGATCTCGCCGACCAGGGCGACCAGGAGGCGTACGCGAAACTGCGCGCCATCGTGGAACCAGCCGCCGCAAGGCTCGGTTCGCGCGTCGTCTGGGTGATGGGCAACCACGACGATCGAGGCAACTTTCGCGAGGGGCTGCTCGGCCAGTTCCCCGCGACCACGCCGGTCGACCGCGTGCACGACATCAACGGGCTGCGCGTCATCGCGCTCGACACCACGGTGCCGGGCCATCACTACGGCCTGGTCTCCGATTCGCAGCTGGATTGGCTCGCGGAGGAGCTCGCCTCCCCCGCCCCGCACGGCACCATCCTCGCCATGCACCACCCGCCGGTGCCGAGCGTGCTCGACCTCGCCGTGCTCGTCGAGCTGCGCGAACAAGACGGGCTGGCCGAGGTGGTTCGGGGTTCTGACGTTCGCGGTATCATCGCCGGCCACCTGCACTACTCGACGACATCCACCTTCGCCGGCGTTCCGGTGTCGGTGGCTTCGGCGACCTGCTACACGCAGGATCTCAACGTTCCGGTCGGCGGAACCCTCGGTCGGGACGGCGCGCAGTCGTTCAATCTCGTGCACGTGTACGAGAGCACGGTGTTGCACTCCGTGGTGCCGATGGGCCAGTATGCGCCCGTCGCGTATGTGAGTGCGGCCGAGACGGCGGTCATCCTCGCCAAGAACGGCGTCACGATCCCTCCGTCGGCGAACCGCCCGGTGCCTCCGGACGAGGAACTGCACCCGCCGACGCGCGAGCTCGCCACGGTCTAGCCCCGGCCGGTCGCGGTGAGTCGCGCCTTGTGATGGTTCGTCGGCCACGGCGACCGCCACTCAGCCCTGAACCCTGACGTGGCCCTGAGCCCTGACGTGCCGAGCTAGAGGTTGGCCGCTTCGGTCGTTTGCTCCGGCCGTGACGTCTCCTCGGACGCGGCCGGCCGCTCCCACGGCGCGACGATCGGAAAATACGCGTCGAGGAAGGCCCGGATCGCATCGGCGCGTTCCTCCACCGTGAGCTCGGGGAAGCTTCCGTCGTTGAGGCAGAACAGGTCGATGTCCCGACGTTTCAGCAGCCGCTTCATGTCGGCGAGACCGGCGCGCATTGTCGTGTCGACGTACCGCACCCTCGCATCCTTCTGCAGCACCGAGCGCCCGGTCATGAGGGCGTAGTAGTGGTAGAGCGAGTTGGTGACGGAGACGTCGGTCGCCGAGCGGAACGTGCTCGCGGCCGTTCGCGCGAACTCCGCCGGGAACTCGCGCTCGAGCTCTTGCATGATCGACTTGCGCATCGGGGCAGCGGTGTGTTCGAGGTGCCGCGTGATGGTCTTGCCGAATCGGACCTTGAGCGCGGCTCGGTTGACCCTCGCCGCGTTCTCGAAGCCGCTGCGCTCGAGGTTGCTCGCCCCCATGCCGATGCGTGTCGTCGCCTCGATGAACTTGGTGACGCCGCCGGGCGAGAAGAACATGTCGGGCGTGACGGGGCGGCCGAAGAACATGTCGTCGTTGGAGTAGAGGAAATGCTCGCTGAGGCCCGGGATGTTGTGCAGTTGGCTCTCGACGGCGTGCGAATTGTGGGTGGGCAGAACGGAGGGGTCAGCGAAGAACTCCTCGCTCGACACGATGGTGACCCTCGGGTGTTCCGCGAGCCACTCCGGGCGGGGGGAGTCCGTGACGATGTAGACGTTTCTGATCCACGGCGCGAACAGGTGCACGGAGCGCAGGGCGTACTTCAGCTCGTCGAGCTGGCGGAACCGCGCGTGGGAGTCGTCTCCCTCCCCCACGACGTAGCTTCTCATTCGGCGTGCCCTCGCGCGCTGCCATTCGATCGCCGCTCCGTCCACCCAGGAGAAGACGATGTCGATGTCGAAGGTGATGTCGCTCGCTTGCGGCTCGAACATGCCGGCGAGCGTGCGCCAGCTCCGTCCGTGGAACTCCGCCGTCGCGGGCATCGCCTCGCTGCGCGGAAGGACGGTGCGCATGAGCGAGTTCTCGGCCGGTGCTGAGATGGTGTCGATTCCCGTGCGCCAGAGCTCGAGCCGCACGCCGGAGCGCGCGCCGTAGCGCAGGCTTCCGCTCTCGGTCACGCGCGGACGGAACAGGGTGAACGCTCGCTGCGACGAGTCGGCGGAGAGACGACCGTCGGCGAGGAGCACCGGAGATCCCTTCGCGCCGTCGGCCGGCTTGGAATAGAACGGCTCGTCGGCGCACGCCTCCGCGAGCGCGGCCCTCAGCCGCTTACGATCTCTCCACTCGACGGCGAGGAGCGGGCGCTCGTCGTTGCCCCGAACGAGCAGGAAGTCGATCTCGGCCTCATCGAGCACCGTGCCGATGAACAGCAGGTCGTCGGTCATCGCCTCACGCGGGGTGAGGTGGGCATTGCGAATCGCCAGACGGCCCTTCGAGAGCACGAGGTCTGGACGGTTCGGCACCGGAGAAAGCGCCGGGGTGGAAAGCGGAGCGCCGGGTGGCAGGATGTCGTTCACGGTGAGGCCCAATCGTTCGAGCCCGACTCGCTCGCCGATCTGATCGGGTTCGGCGCGAGACATTAGCTCTGCCTATTTTAGCCTGTTCTTGCTGGGGGTGGGCCGCGAGGACCATTCGTGCGGGCGGCGCTCCCCCGCCTCAGTTGCCCGGGGAGCCGTTGCTGTCGCCGTTGCCCTGCCGATCCCTGAACCCCTGGCCGCCGGGGGCCCCGAAGTCTCCCCGGGGTCCGTACCCGTTCGCCTGGTGCCCCTGCTGGAACGCGGGTCGGCCGCCGTGGCCGGCGAAGGCCGACCCGACGAGCACCCCGCCCCCAAACGTTGCGGCGAGCACGACGACGGCCCCCACGATGGCGCCGGCCAGCACGAGCCCGCGCCGGGATCGCGGCGCGGGACCGGTCGCCGCGGCCGCGACTGGGCTGGTCGGTGCCGGTGCAGGTGTGGTCGGCGGCGGCGGCGCTGCTAGCGGCTCTGCGGCTACCGGTGTCGTGCCTTCTGGTGCCGCGGAAGCCGGCGTCTCATCCGGTTTCGTATCGTCGGGCATTTGGTGCTCCTTAGGGGTCGGTGCAGCGTCGCACTCACAGTTCACTGCCCAGAGTGTCATTGCCCAGAGTGGATGCTCGCGCTGTGCGCAGCACAAGCGCAACCCCCTGGTGCGCCGGGAAGATGCTATGAAATTCCTTGGACGGCAAGATTCAGGGCCGCCGGTTGCGATCCTCGGGGTTCCTCACCTTCACGAGGATGCCGACGGCCACGAAGACGATAGCGGCCACGAATTGAGCGGCGACCCACAACTGCCCGTGAAACGCGAACGGCACGACCGGATTCCACGCCACGCCGATCGCGGCGAGCGCCACGATCCACCACCACTGCCTCGCCTGGAAGGCGAATACGCACATGATGAGGGCGAGAATGCTCACCCCGAAGCGGATGAACAGGTAGCCGCCGGCGTTGTCGAGCAGCGCGAGCCCGGCGAGAAGCACGATCGCGCCGAGGATGCCGGGGGCGAGGGCCGTGCGGCGGAACTCGGGTGTCGGGTACGAAGTCATGACCCTATTCTGTCTCGCCGGCCTGCGCCGATTGCCGCGACCGTGGCGCGAGGATTGTGGAATGACCCACGGCGCGCTCACGCGCGAGATCGTGGCCGAGCACTCGCTCCGACGATCGAGCACAGCTTCCCCGGCACGATTGTGACGCCGTACGTGATGATGGCCGCAAGCGACAGCAGGCACTTCGCGCGCATCAGCGACTTCGCCTACCGTTTCAGCCCGTTCGAGATGTCCACGGAGGAGCGCGGCGCGCTGCACGCGAAGAACGAGCGCATGCACGTGGCCACCCTGCTGCGCGGGGTCGAGTTCTACACCCGGCTCATCGCGGCGATGTGACGCGAGCGCTCAGGAACCCGGCCGAGCGTACTCGTCGAAGATGATGGCCTGGATCGGCCGGCTCATCGGTGGCTGCTCGCGCAATCTTTCGAGAGCGGGACGCAACTCGGAGAGCCACGCCTCGTAGCCGGCCGCATTGAGGTGCAGCCGGTCGTCTGAATACGCCGGGTTGAGCTCGCCGTCTTCGAGCGCCATGATTGGCCAGAGGTCGAGATACTGCGCGTGCACCGTCGGCGAGAACTGGCGCAGGTGGATGTTGGCCTCGCGGATGCGGTCGGCGAACTCCCTTCCGCGCGGCAGAACCGATTGCAGGAGCATGCGGGAACCGGGCAGGTCGCGGCGGAGGTCGACCAGGATCGACTGGATGTTGCGCACGAGCTGTTCGACATTGCGCCGCATCCCCAGGTCGTTTGTGCCCACCAGCAGCACGATTTCGTCGGGGTGGGCCTCGACGACGGTGTTCAGCCGGGCGAGCACGTCTTCCGTGGAGTTGCCGCCGATGCCGAAGTTGTGCACATTGACGTCGGGAAACCACGCCTCCCAGTCGCCGTGTTGCGTAATGCTGTCTCCGAGAAAAAGCACCGTCTCTTCAGTCATCGTGTGACCTCCCCAGGTCGCGTCATAGTGAGGACGCCGTACCCAATGATCGCAAGCCCCGCTGGGAATCTCTAGGGACCTTCGGTCCGATCCGTCACGCGGCGAGCGCTTCTGCGGTGCTCGGACCGCTCACGATCCGGGAGGCCGCCTGCCGCGGCGGCGCAGCACCTGGCCGTAGATGCCGCCGGCAACACCGAGAACCACGAGCACGCCGCCCACGACGTAGCCGATCGGGAATGGGGTGGCCGCCGCGGCTGGTTCGGCGGCGAGCAGCCTCGGGGCCGGGCTCGATCCTGCCTTCCGGGCCGGGATCGGCGTGGCCTGGACGGTCCATGGATTGTGCGCCGCGCCGCGCGCATCGGCCTCGTTCGCGGCCGCGGACTGCACGCCGACCGAGGTGATCGCCAGAACAGTGAGCATCGCCGCGAGCGCGAGGGGCGCGAAGACGCGCGTGCGGCTGCTGATTCTCGATTCCCCCATCCGTCAAGCCTAGAACGGGCTGCCACTCGCGCCGACCGCCGCGGGGCGCGGGACGCGCTAGA
>DMKW01000024.1:0-844 GCA_003454135.1 Microbacteriaceae bacterium | reverse complement strand
AGATGAGGCTCTTCGTGTGCCACACCGTCTTGGTCTCGGTGAAGAAGGTCACTCGTTCTACCGACGGGGAGGGCACACCGACCTCGGGGGGGAGCACGCGCTTGAGCGTCTCCGCCGCGGAGATCTGCAGGTCTACCCAGGTCAGGTCGCCGGGCAGATCACCGGCCCCGGCGAGGTCGATCGCATTGACGTCCGCGTGGCTCGCGAGCCACGGCGCGATCTCAGCGGCCGAACCGGTGAGCACGTTGACGACTCCGCCGGGCACGTCGCTTGTCGCGAGCACCTCGGAGAGGCTGATGGCGCTGAGCGGCGTCTTCTCGCTCGCGATCACGACGACGGTGTTGCCACTCACGAGGGCCGGGGCCACGACGCTCACGAAGCCGAGCAGGCTCGAGTGCTGCGGGGCGACGATCGCCACGACCCCGGTCGGTTCGGGCGTCGAGATGTTGAAATACGGTCCGCTCACGGGGTTGCCGTTGCCGGCGACCTGCACGTACTTGTCCGCCCAGCCGGCGTACCAGACCCAGATGTCGATCGCGGCATCCACTTGCCTCTCGGCCGCGGCGGCCGACACCCCCTCGCCCTGACTGATCTCCCGCACGAACTGGGCGCGACGACCCTCGAGCAGTTCTGCGATGCGGTAGAGCACCTGGCCGCGGTTGTAGCCCGAGGCCCCGGCCCAGCCTGGAGCGGCCGCGCGCGCGGCGACGACCGCATCCCGGGCATCCTTGCGGGATGCCTTGGCCGCGTTCGCGAGGAACGCCCCCTTCGCGGTGGTCACCTCGTACACGCGCCCGGACTCGCTGCGCGGGAACTTGCCCCCGATGTAGAGCTTGTAGGTCTT
>DMKW01000150.1:2771-3717 GCA_003454135.1 Microbacteriaceae bacterium | reverse complement strand
GCAGCGCGTCCATCCCCGCCATTCCGGCCTCGACCTGCTCGCCGACGACCTCGTCGATAAGAGGCGCCTGCCAGCCGCCGAACGCGAACCCGCCGTCGGTGTCCTCGTCCGGGCCGCCGGGCGCCTGCGCGACGCCGTCGACCGTGGTGAACAGGTCGATGTGGATGAGTCCCATGCCGCGCTAGGCCCGCTGGTTGCGGTCGAGCATCGCCTCGACCTCATCCACGGCCATGATGGGCATCGTGTTGTGGGTGAGGGCCTGGTCGAGGTCATTCTGCACGGTGTCGACGAGTCCGTGAAGCATCGCGACCGCGTCGTCGACGATCTCGGTGCTGCGCTCGTGCGTGCCGTGAAGCAGCCACTTGGCGATCTCGAGCTCTGCATACAGCATCGCCCGTTGCTTGACCTGCCGGTCGCTCGAGCCGCGGGCGAGCGTGTACGCGTCGAACGCCGCTTCCGCGACATTCTCGCCGCGCGCGCCGAGCAGCCAGTAGAGGTCGCGTGCCGGATCCCCGACTCCGAGGGCGTGCCAGCCGAGAACACCGGCCACGTCGCCGTCCGCGCTCAGGAACGATTCGGCGCCGAGCGAGCCATTGACCACGGTCGGGGCGAACTGCCAGAGCGCGGCGTCTTCCGTCGCCCGCTCCCAACGGCCGAGCAGGGCGGCCGGCACGAGATTGGTCGCTGCCGCCCGATCCATGACCGTGACGCTCGAGCGCAAGACCTCGACCGGCGTCAAGACGGGCAGGCCGGCGTCGGCGATGAAGCTCGTCGGCAGCGAGTGCACGGCGGCGATCGCACGCCCGATCGAGTCGGCGAGGCCGTCGTCGGTCGTGATCGAGTCGAGGGGCACCTTGGCGCCGTAGACGAATTCGTAGACCACGGCGCGGGTGCCGCTGATCGGGGTCTGGCCCGAGAAATTGGTGACGCTGAACGGGAGTCGGGC
>DMKW01000150.1:2388-2623 GCA_003454135.1 Microbacteriaceae bacterium | reverse complement strand
GGCCATTCCGGCCGGTCAGCAGGGCGGCTTCGAAGTCGCCGTGGCTGCCGGAGCCGAAATTGGTCGCTGCGGCGACGTCGAGACCGGCTACGGCTGCGGTCGCCAGCGCGGCTAGAGTGAGATGAGATCTGGCCATACCTCACAGGGTAGGTCGTAGGTCGCCGGCCGGCCACGAACGCCACGCTGTTCCCGCCTCCTTCACCGATTGGTCGCTCGATGCCCACTGAGCCTTCAC
>DMKW01000150.1:880-2147 GCA_003454135.1 Microbacteriaceae bacterium | reverse complement strand
CGCGAGGGCCTCTTCGACGAGCTCTGGGGCGACCCGGCCACGCGCGTGCTCGTGCTCTGGAAGGGCGGCGCGCTGCTCGGGTCGAACGGGCGTCTCGCCCTCCTGCCGGCCGATCGGGTTCCGGATGCCGAGCTGCGTCTCTATCTCGGCCGCTCCCTCGCGAAGGAGTCGCTCGGTCTTCCGCTTGTCGCGGCGGTGGTCGGCGACGAGGCCGCCGTGCGACTCAACTCCGATCCGGCCGCATGGGCCAGCCTGCGCGTCGTCGGCAACACCCTCGACGACCTCGACGCCGGCATGTTCACGGCGGCGCTCGCGCTCTCCAATTGGCACCAATCGCACGGCTTCTCGCCCCGCACCGGCGCGCCGACCGTGCCGGAACAGGGCGGTTGGGTGAGGAGGAACGTGGATGACGGGAGCGAGATCTTTCCCCGCACCGACCCGGCGATCATCGTCGGCATCCTCGATTCGAACGACCGCATTCTGCTCGGCCACAACGCCATGTGGGACGCCAACCGCTACTCGCTGCTCGCCGGCTTCGTCGAGCCGGGGGAGTCGCTCGAGAGCGCGGTGGTTCGGGAGGTGTTCGAGGAGTCCGGCATTCGCGTCGTCGACCCCGTCTACCTCGGCTCGCAACCGTGGCCGTTCCCGGCCTCGCTCATGCTCGGCTTCACGGCCCGCGTCGACCCAGACCAGGAGTCGACCCTCACGCCGGACGGGGCAGAGATCCTCGACCTACGCTGGTTCAGCCGAGCCGAGCTCACGGCCGCGCTCGGCGAGATCTACCTGCCGGGCTCGACGTCGATCGCCCGAGCGATCCTCGAGCACTGGTACGGCGGCCCGATCCATGACGGGCAGCAGTGACCTCAGCGGAATCGCTTCTCGACGGGCTCGACAACGAACAGCGGGTCGCCGCGGAGAGCCTGCTCGGTCCGCTCTGCCTGCTCGCGGGAGCCGGCACCGGCAAGACGCGGGCGATCACCCACCGCATCGCGTACGGGGTCGCCACGGGCGTCTACGCGCCGGGTCGGGTCATGGCGCTCACCTTCACGGCGCGCGCCGCCGCCGAACTGCGGGGCCGGCTCCGACAGCTCGGGGCCACCGGTGTCGCCGCGCGCACCTTCCATGCTTCGGCGCTCTCGCAGCTCGGCTTCTTCTGGCCGCAGGTGATCGGCGGCACGATGCCGCGCATCCTCGACAGCAAGGGTCGGCTCCTCGGGCAGGCCGCCGAGATGCTCAGGCTCAAGCTCGATACCGCGACCCTGCGCGA
>DMKW01000150.1:0-619 GCA_003454135.1 Microbacteriaceae bacterium | reverse complement strand
CTGCACTCGGCGTACGAGGCGATCAAGGACGATCGTCGGCAGCTCGACTTCGAGGATGTGCTGCTCGCCACGGCGGGGATGATCGAGACCGAGCCGCGCGTCGCGCAACAGGTGCGCGAGCAGTACCGCTTCTTCGTGGTGGACGAATATCAGGACGTCTCGCCGTTGCAGCAGGCGCTGCTCGAGCTGTGGCTCGGCGACCGGCAGGACCTGTGCGTGGTGGGCGACGCGAGCCAGACCATCTACTCCTTCGCCGGCGCGTCGGCCGACTACCTGCTCGGTTTCCCCACGCGATACCGCGAGTCCACGGTCGTGCGCCTCGAGCAGAACTACCGGTCGACCCCCGCGATCGTGCACACCGCGAACCGGCTGATGCGCGGCCGGCCGGGAGCCCTCGCCCTGCACGCGGCGACCCAGGCATCCGTCACCGTTGGACCGACCGTGTCGGCCTATCCGAGCGACGTCGCCGAGGCGCGGGCAGTCGCCGGGCAGATCGCGGAGCAGATCGCGTCGGGGGCGAAGCCCCAGGACATCGCCGTTCTGTACCGCATCAACGTTCAATCCGCAGCCCTCGAGGCGGCGCTCACCGATGCCGGCGTCACGTTCCAACTTCGCGGCG
>DMKW01000283.1:2502-5083 GCA_003454135.1 Microbacteriaceae bacterium | reverse complement strand
CGCTGCGGGAGCGCGGATCCGGCGTTCGTAAGCGGCGATTCGCGGCGTAGGTTGTGAACCATGACGACCTCACCGCTCATCCTGACCTTCGACGAACACACCCCGGCAATCGCCGAGACCGCGTGGGTCGCACCGAACGCGACCCTCATCGGGCGCGTGACGATCGCCGACGACGCGAGCGTCTTTTACGGGGCCGTGTTGCGCGGCGACACCGATGCGATCTCGATCGGGGCCGGCAGCAACATCCAGGACAACGTCTCCGTGCACTGCGACACCGGAATCCCGACGACGGTCGGGGCTCGCGTGAGCGTCGGCCACTCGGCCGTGCTGCACGGCTGCACCGTGGAAGACGACTGCCTCATCGGCATGAGCGCGACCGTGCTCAACGGCGCGGTGATCGGCACCGGGTCGCTCGTGGCGGCGGGAGCCGTAGTGCTCGAGGGCACGATCGTGCCACCGGGCTCACTGGTGGCCGGGGTGCCGGCGAAGGTGCGTCGCGAACTGACGAAAGAGGAGCGAATCGGCGTCACCGCCAACGCGATGCACTACGTGGAGCTCAGCCGCCTGCACGCGACGATCGCCCCCTGAGGTTCTCGAAAGGCCGCCCCGAGAACCTCATGGACCGGCGCGCTTCGAGGGCCCCAGCGGCCGAGCGGAACAGCTAACGCCGGTTGGCGAGCACGGCAACGATGAGCCCGGCGATCGGGAGCAGCCCAACGGCGAGCGCGATGGTCGGCATCATCTTGGCGCTCGATCGCACGAGCGCGACAATAGCGAGAACGACGGAGGCGACGACGATGCCCGCTCCCACGAAGAACACGATGATGCTCGGGCCCGGTCCGCCGCCCGAACCGTTGAGGGCGTAGTCGATGCCGCTCACGAAGCCCCAGAAGCCGACGGCGGCTCCGACGACCGCGAGCGCCAGCGCCACCAGTGAGAGCCGGCTGTATGCTCGCGAACTGCGCGCCGGGGCGGGATCCGTGCCGGTCATGGTGCCCTCCTGGCTGCTCATCGTCCTATGAGATTCTGCACGAAGACGTGCGGGGTGAAGCCGGTAAGGTCGTTGATGCCCTCGCCCTGGCCGACGAGTTTGATCGGAATGCCCGTTCGCTCTTGCACCGAGAGCACGAATCCACCCTTCGCCGAGCCGTCGAGCTTGGTGAGCACGAGGCCAGTCACCCCGGCGTGCTCGATGAACGCCTCGGCCTGCGCGAGCCCGTTTTGCCCGGTCGTCGCGTCGAGCACGAGCAGCACCTCGGCGATCTCGGTCTGCTTCTCCACGACGCGCTTGACCTTCGCGAGCTCGTCCATCAGGCCGCTCTTCGTCTGCAGGCGACCGGCCGTGTCGATGAGCACGATGTCGATGCCCTCGCGCTGGGCACGCTCGATCGTCTGGAAGGCGACGGATGCCGGATCCTGGCCCTGCTGCTGCGGCTTCTGGATGGTGGCTCCCCCGCGCTCCGCCCACGTCGCGAGCTGCTCGACCGCCGCCGCGCGGAACGTGTCGGCCGCTCCGACGATGACCGTGCGCCCGCGCGTCGTGAGGAACTTGGAAAACTTGCCGATCGTGGTCGTCTTGCCGACGCCATTGACCCCGACGACGAGCACGACGGCTGGACGTGCGCTCAGGGTGAGGGTGGGGTCGAGCCTCGCGAGGCGTTCCTCGAGGGTCTCGCGCAGCATCCGCCGCAGGTCTTCCGGGTCGGTCGTGGCGTACTTTCGCACGCTCTCGCGCAGTTCGCCCACGATCGAATCGGTGATGTCCGGGCCGAAATCCGCCGTGATGAGCGCGTCTTCGAGGTCGTCCCACGTCTCGTCGTCGATGGTCTTGCGGGAGAACATGCCCTTGAGCGCGCCCGACAGGGACCAGGGAGTTGCCATTCCCCCATGCTACCCAGCGAGGTGCGCGCTGCCCGCCTCCGCCCGGCGCTCCTCCGCCCTGCGCTCCGCCCTGTAATTGTTCCCGTTTGTCAGGTTTGTGCCCGGTCGACCGGGCACACACCCGTCGAAGGGGCACAATCGCGCCGACTGGGCGCCGCCCGATGACGCCACCCGCCGCTTGACACGGATTACTATGCGCGCATAGTAAATGGATGATCGGCAACGTGACCTCCCGCGCGACTTTCCGCGCGACATCCAGCGCCCGGCCCGCGACTCTCGCCGCGAGAACACGCGACGAGGCGACGTCGTGAGCGTGTGGCTCGGCGTGGTCTCCCGCGAGCACGTGCTGATCGGCGTGGGACTCGGCATCGTCCAGGTGAACCACGGCAAGAGGCCGCCGCTGACGCGCATGCACCCTGGCGACTGGTTCGTGTACTACTCGCCGCGTACGAGCTACCCCGATGGTGACCCGCTGCAGGCCTTCACGGCGATCGGCCGCATCGCCGGAGACGAGATTTGGCAGGCCGAAGATGGCGACTTCCGGCCGTGGCGACGAAGGGTCGAGTGGGATGCGAGCGCTCGGGAGACGCCGATCCGCCCCCTCATCGGCGAGCTCGAGTTCACGCGCGCCGACAACTGGGGCTACTCGCTCCGCCGTGGCCTGATCCCGCTGAGCGACGCGGACCTCGAGCGGATTCGC
>DMKW01000283.1:0-2427 GCA_003454135.1 Microbacteriaceae bacterium | reverse complement strand
CCGAGATGACCGCGGCTCGACAGCTCGCGAGCGGATTCGAGGATGCCAGCGAAAGCACGGGCCTCCTGCTCTGGCAGGTGACCAATCGCTGGCAGGCCGCCCAGCGAGGCGTGCTCAGGCCGTTCGGGCTCACCCACGTGCAATTCGTGCTGCTCGCGTCGCTCGCATGGCTCTCGGACGGCGGGCCGGTGACCCAGCGCGAACTCGCCGACCACGCCGCGACCGATCCCATGATGACCTCGCAGGTGCTCCGCGCGCTTGAGGCGCGGAGCTTCGTGACGCGCTCGCCGCATCCGGGAGACAAGCGGGCGGTGCTCGTGAGCGTCACCGCAGAGGGCATTGCGCTGGCCAACCGGGCGAACGCGACGGTCGAGGCGTGCGATGCGCGATTCTTCGCCCCGCTCGGGGCGTCAGCGGCGTCGTTCGGTGCTGGCCTCGCGGTGCTCGCGCGCGCTTAGCCGCCGGCCAGTCCGTCGCCCCTCCCGGGCCGCTCTCGGCCCGCCCCGGTAATTGTGCCCGTTTGACACGAGTGTGCCCGGTCGACCGGGCGCAAACCCGACAAGAGGGCACACTTACGCAAGTGGGCGACCTGACGAGGCCGTCCTAGCTCGCCTGCTCCTGCTTCACACGCTGGCCCACGACGGCGCTGATGCCGTCGGCGCGCATCGAGACGCCGTAGAGCGCATCCGCGATCTCCATGGTGCGCTTCTGGTGCGTGATGATGATGAGCTGCGACGACTCCCGCAGGTCTTCGAAGATCGTGAGCAGACGGCCGAGGTTGGCGTCGTCGAGGGCCGCCTCCACCTCGTCCATGATGTAGAACGGGCTGGGCCGCGCCTTGAAGATGGCGATGAGCAGCGCGACGGCCGCGAGCGAGCGCTCCCCGCCGCTCAGGAGCGACAGTCGCTCGATCTTCTTGCCCGCCGGCTTCACCGTGACCTCGATGCCCGTCGTGAGCAGGTTCTCCGAGTCGGTGAGGTGGATGCTGCCGGTGCCGCCCGGGAACAGGATCGGGAAGACCTGGTTGAACGCGGTTCGGGTGTCTTCGAACGCGCTCGCGAAGATGTCCTGCATCTTCTCGTCGATCTCCTCGATGATCGTGAGAAGGTCCTTGCGCGTCGACGTGAGGTCGGTGAGCTGCTCGGTGAGGAACTTGTGGCGCTGCTCGAGCGCCGCGAACTCCTCGAGCGCGAGTGGGTTGACGCGGCCGAGCTGCGCGAGCTTGCGTTCCGCCTTGGCGAGCCGCGCCTCCTGCTCCGCGCGCACGAATTTGATGCCGGCGGGCACCCGCGCCGCGCCCTCCGATTCGCGTATCTCCGGAGCATCCGACAGATCCGATCCGGATTCGGCCTCTTCGGCGCCGTTTTCGCCCTCGACGGCTGAAACATCCGGAGAAACGCGTGTTGGGGGGATGGCGTCGGCTGGCGTATCGACCGGCACCGGTTGCTCTGGCCCGTACTCGGCCACGAGCACGTCCTCGACGAGGCCGAGCTCCTCGCCCGCGCGCTCGAGCAGCGTCGAGAGGTGCAGTTTCTTCTCGTAAACCTGCATCTCGAGGCCGTGCACGCTCTCGCCGATGGCCGTGAGGCGTTCGCGCAGCGCATTTTCGCTGCGGCGGAGTTCGGCGAGCTCCTCGTTCTGCGCGGCGCGTTCCGACTCGCGGGCGGCGAGTTCCAGCCGAGCCTGGGACACCGACCGGTCGACGGAGTCGAGAACCGCCGGGAGGGCTTCGAGCACTCGCTGGGCCGAGGCGACCTGACGACGACGGATGACGGCGCGCCGCGCCGCCTCTTCGGCCGCAACGCGGTCGGCCTCCATTTGGCGCTTCAGCTGTTCGGCCCTGGCCTGCTGCGCGCGCACCCGCTCGCGGGTGGTCTCCACCTGGAGTCGTGCCTCGATCTCGTTCTCGCGCGCCGCCTCGAGCTCGGCCAGCACACCGTCGCGCGCCGCGACATCGAGGATCGGTCGGGGCCGAGATGACGCCGTCTCGAGCTCCTGGCGCGCCTTGTCGGCTTGCGCCGCGGCATCCGACACCGCGTCGGTCGCGAGAGCGAGCCCCCTCTCGAGGCGGTCGGCCTCGGCCTGCGCCGCTTCGACCTGCACGCGAACACGGTTGATCTTCTCGGTCTGCGCCGCAAGCTGCGAGTCGAACTGGCGCAGCGCGGTGAGCGCCCGGGACGACTGTTCCTTGGCCACCTGGAGCCGGCCGCGCTGCTCGGCGAGCTCGAACTTGGCGCGGTCGATGAGGGAGGTCACCTCCTCGAGCCGGTGCTTCGCCGCATCCCTGTCCGCGACGAGTTCGAGGCGCGAGCGCTTGGCCCCCGACCCCCCGCGCAGCACGTACTCGGAGAGCACGTCCCCGGATCTTGTGATGATCGTCACGGCCGAGCCTGCGGCGAGATCGTTCCACGCGGCCCGCGCCGTGGC
>DMKW01000216.1:33836-34589 GCA_003454135.1 Microbacteriaceae bacterium | reverse complement strand
ATCCACATCGAGGTAGGCGACGACCTCGGCCGGGGAGTCGAGCCAGACGCGCTTGAGCGCTCGCCCCCTGCCCTTCTCGGCGAGATGAACGGCGACGACCTGGGGCATCTCGGCGGCCAGCCGGTCGGCGATCTGCGAGGTGTCGTCGGTGCTCGCGTTGTCGGCGATCGTGATGCGCCATGGGTAGTCGAACTCCGACGCGAGATAGGCGTGGAGGCTTTTAACGCTGCGTTCGAGTGAATCCTGCTCGTTGAAGACGGGAACCGCAACGTCGAGCGCGAGGGTGTCTGATGGGTGGGCCATGCCCCCACTCTTGGCGCGCGCCCTCGGTTTCCGCTAAGACGGGCCGATGCCCCGCTTATGCATGAGTTGTGAGGTTGCTGGGCGGGCCGGTTGCGCGCACTCTCGACGCGCAAGTGTTCCCGTTCGTCGCCGTTGTGCCCTGTCGAGCAGGCACAGACACGACAAACGGGAACAGGTTTGGCGTCAGTCCGTGACCCGATCGAGCGCGGCGAGCACGTCGGCGACGAGGTCGTCGACTCCCTCAATTCCGACCGAGAGCCGCACGATGTTGTCCGGCACCTCGAGCGACGTGCCCTTGACCGACGCGTGGGTCATCTCCGACGGGTAGCCGATGAGCGACTCGACCCCGCCGAGCGACTCGGCCAGCTGGAAGAGCTCGGTCGACTCGGCAAAGCGGCGAGCGGCGGGCGCGCCGCCGGAGAGCGCGACCGAGATCATGCCGCCGAAGCC
>DMKW01000216.1:31200-33747 GCA_003454135.1 Microbacteriaceae bacterium | reverse complement strand
ACACGGTCGAGCGACGGATGTCCGACGAGAGCCTCGGCGATCGCCTGCGCGTTCGACGAGTGGCGCTCGACGCGCACCGCGAGTGTCTTGATCCCGCGCACCGTGAGCCAGGCATCCATCGGCCCGGACACCGGGCCCACCGCGAACTGCAAAAAGCGCACCTTCTCGGCCAGTTCGTCGTCGTTGATCACGACGGCACCGCCGAGAACGTCGGAGTGGCCGCCGAGGTACTTGGTGGTCGAGTGCGTCACGACGTCCGCCCCAAAGGCGAGCGGGTTCTGCAGGTACGGGGACGCGAAGGTGTTGTCGACGACCACGAGCACGCCGGCCTCGTGGCCGATCTCCACGAGGGCCGCGATGTCGCTGATCTTCATGAGCGGGTTGCTCGGCGTCTCGAGCCAGAGCACCTTCGTGGCGGGGATCATCGCCGCGCGCACGGCGTCGAGGTTCGTCATCTCGACCGAGTCGAGGTGCACGCCCCACGGCACGAACACCCGGTTGACGAGGCGGTGGGTGCCGCCGTAGACGTCGTTGCCCATCACGACATGGTCGCCGGGCCCCAGGAGCGCCCGCAACAGGATGTCTTCGCCGGCCAGTCCGGACGAGAAGCTGAAGCCGTGCGCACCGCCCTCGAGATCCGCGATGAGGGTTTCGAGCGACGTCCGCGTCGGATTGCCGCCGCGGGCGTACTCGTAGCCGTTTCTGAAGCCGCCGATGCCGTCCTGCACAAAGGTGGCGGTCTGGTAGATCGGCGGGATGACCGAACCGGTGGTCGGGTCGAACTCCTGTCCGACGTGGATGGCGCGGGTGGAGAAATCGAACTCGTCTGGCACTGGATTCTTTTCTGAGGGGTTGGGCGGAACGTCAGTTGGAGAGGAAGGTGAGCAGGTCGTGGCGGGTGACCACGGAGACCGGCTTGCCGTCCTCTGTCACCAGCAGCGCATCCGCCTTGCCGAACGCCACCCGGGCCGCACCCACCGATTCGTGCACACCGATCAAACCCAGCGGGGCGCCGATAAATTTCCCAACCGGGTCGGACATCTGGGCATCACCGCTGAATACCTGCTCGAGCAGCGTCCGCTCCTCGATCGCACCGACCACCTCGCCCATCACGACCGGCGGCTCGGCGGAAAGCACCGGAAGCTGCGAGACGCCGTACTGGGTCATTATCTGGATGGCGTCGCGCACCGTGTCCGACGGGTGCACGTGCACGAGGTCGGGCAGGGATCCGGTCTTGTGACTCACGACGTCGGCCACCGTCTTCTCCTCGGACACCTGCGTGAACCCGTAGGACTGCATCCATTTCTCGCTGAAGACCTTGTTGAGGTATCCGCGGCCGCCGTCGGGCAGGAGCACGACCACGACGGCATCAGCCGGCAGGTTCTTCGCCGCCTTGAGCGCGGATGCGACGGCGAGACCGCTCGAGCCGCCCACGAGGAGGCCCTCTTCGCGCGCGAGGCGCCTCGTCATATCGAAGGATTCGGCGTCGGATGACGCGATGATCTCATCGACGACCGACGGGTCGTAGGCCTCGGGCCAGAAGTCCTCGCCGACGCCCTCGACGAGGTACGGGCGGCCCGTGCCTCCCGAGTAGACCGATCCCTCCGGGTCGGCGCCGATGATGGTGACGGCGCCGTCGGAGACCTCCTTGAGGTACTTGCCGACACCGCTGATGGTTCCGCCTGTTCCGACTCCGGCCACGAAATGGGTGACTCTGCCATCGGTATCCCGCCAGATCTCCGGACCCGTCGTCTCGTAGTGACTGAGCGGACCGTTGGGGTTCGAGTACTGGTTTGGTTTGAACGCCCCGGGAATCTCGCGCGCGAGCCGATCGGACACCGAGTAGTAGGACTCCGGGCTGTCTGGGGCCACGGCGGTCGGGGTGACCACGACCTCGGCACCGTAGGCCAGCAGCACGTTGCGCTTCTCCTCGCCCACCTTGTCGGGAAGCACGAAAACGCAGCGGTAACCGCGCTGCTGCGCGACGAGCGCGAGGCCGATGCCCGTGTTGCCCGAGGTCGGCTCGACAATCGTGCCGCCGGGCTTCAACTTGCCTTCCCGCTCGGCGGCGTCGATGATGCGCGTGGCAATGCGGTCCTTGGATGAGCCGCCCGGGTTGAGGTATTCCACCTTCACGAGCACCGTCGCGGCGATCCCCGCCGTCACTACGTTGAGCTTCACGAGCGGGGTATTGCCGACAAGATCGATGACGCTGTTTGCGTACTTCATGGTTGGCCCAATCTATCAGCGGGGTTATCCCCGTTACGCTGCGGTGCCCCGCTCAGCGGCTCAGCGCTGCGTGACCTGCTCGGCGTAGAGACGCGCGTACGTGCCGCCGAGTGCGGTGAGTTCGTCGTGCGTGCCCTGCTCCACGATGCGCCCGCCGTCGACGACGAAGATCACGTCCGCCGACACGACAGTCGAGAGTCGATGGGCGATCGCGATCGTCGTCCTTCCGCGCGCCGCCGTGTCGAGCGCCTGCTGCACGATGCGTTCCGAGATCGAGTCGAGCGAGCTCGTCGCCTCGTCCAGGATCAGCACTCGCGG
>DMKW01000216.1:26225-31142 GCA_003454135.1 Microbacteriaceae bacterium | reverse complement strand
ACCACCGTGTCGTAGGCGTCGGGAAAAGACACGATCGTGTCGTGGATGTTCGCCGCGGTCGCCGCCCGCACGAGCTCGTCGTCGGTCGCGCCCGGCTTGGCGTAGCGGAGGTTCTCGGCGATCGTCGCGTGGAAGAGGTAAGTCTCCTGGCTCACGATGCCGATGTTGGCGACGAGGGAATCCTGTTCGAGCTCGCGCACGTCGTCGCCCGCGAACAGGATCCTGCCCTTCGTCACGTCGTGAAAGCGCGGGATGAGGTACGAGACCGTGGTCTTGCCGGCGCCCGACGGCCCGACGAACGCCACGAACTGGCCGGGTTCGATGTCGAACGAGACGCCCTTGAGGGTCGGCGGGGTGTCGCCCCCGGCGTCCGGGTAGGAGAAGACGACATTCGCGAACTTCACCCGACCCAGGTTCGCCGAGTCGACGGGGTGGGCATTCGGGGCATCCGCGATTGCGGGACTGAGATCGAGATACTCGAAGATGCGTGCAAAGAGGGCCTGCGAGGTCTGCAGGTCGAGAGCCACGCGCATGAGCCCCAGCAGGGGCCACATGAGCCGGGCCTGCACGGTCGTGAACGCGACGATCGTTCCCGCGGTAACCGGCACGTCGCCCAGAATGAGCCACGCCGCGCAGATGTAGATCACGGCCGGGATGATGGCGAGAAAGATCTGCACCATCGCGAAGAACCACTGGCCGCTCATCTGCTCGCGCACCTGGAGCCCGATCTGGTTGTCGTTCTCCTTCGCGTACCGGTCGACCTCCGTGCCCTGCTGGTTGAAGCTCTTGGCAAGCAGGATGCCAGACACCGAGAGCGTCTCTTGCGTGATCGCGGTCATGTCGCTGAGCGACTCTTGCGTCTTCGTCGCGATCTTCGCGCGCACGCGACCGACCCGGCGCTGGGCGATCACGAGGATCGGCATGAGGATCACCGCGACGATCGTGAGCTGCCAGGAGAGCACGAGCATCGACACGAATGCCGCGATCACCGTGACCGTGTTGCCGAGCACGCTCGACACGGTGTTGGTGAGCACGTTGGCCACGCCGCCGACGTCGTTTTGCAGGCGGGATTGGATGATGCCGGTCTTGGTGCGCGTGAAGAATGCAAGTTCCATCTTCTGGAGGTGTCCGAACAGCCTCACGCGCAGCGCACCCATGACCCGGTTGCCGACCGTCGCGGTGAGGAAGGTCTGCCAGACGCCGAGTGCCGCGGATGCGACGTAGATGAGGATCATCAGGGCGACGATCTCGAGCAGCACCGGGAAGTCCGGGCGACCGCCGGCCGGGAACAGCCCGAAGTCGAACGCCCGCTTCGTGAGGAGCGGCGGCAGCACCGTCAGGGCAGCGCCGATGACTACGAGCACGGCCGTGATTGCGAGGGCCCGACGGTGCGGTGTGAACAGTTGCACGATCCTGGCGAGCAGGTCGGGGATTCTCGGCGCCTCCGCATTGGCCTCGCGCTGGGCATCCGCATCTCCGGCGCTGATGCGCGTGCGCTGCTTGCCCAATCGACCGACCTGGCCGCCGCCGTGCATTCCGCTCATCCACTCACTTTACGCAGGTGCACCGACCAGGCCGCCCGCTATTCGCGGCGGGCGGAATCGCGCGCTCCGTCGCGATTGTTCCCCCTTGTCGAGATTGTGCCCGCTCGACGGGTATCGCACGCAACAAAGGGGAACATACGCCGGGACGACGACTCAATCAGCCCTTCGTGCTGCCCGCGAGGAGGCCGCGAACGAAGAACCTCTGCAGCGAGAAGAACACGATGAGCGGAACGAGGATCGAGATGAACGCACCGGCGGTGAGCAGATTCCAATCCTGGCCGCGGCTGCCGGTGATCTCCGCAAGCAGCTTCGTCATCGGCGCCACGCCTCCATCGGCGAAGACGAGCGCCACGAGGAGGTCGTTCCACACCCAGAGAAACTGGAAGATCGCGAACGATGCGATCGCCGGCATGGTGAGTGGAAGCACGATCCGGAAGAAGATCTGGCCGTGGCCCGCTCCATCCACTCGCGCCGCCTCGATTAGCTCGCTCGGGATCTCGGAGATGAAGTTGTGCAGCAGGAAGATCGCCAGCGGGAGCGCGAAGATCGTGTGTGCGATCCACACCTGAGAGTATGAGCCGCTCGCATTCAACCCGCCGAAGAGCTGCAGGTCGCCGATCTTGAGGCCACGCGAGAACAGGCTCAGCAGCGGCACGAGTGCCATCTGCAGCGGCACGATCTGAAGCGCGAAGACCCCGATGAACATCCAGTTCTTGCCCTTGAAGTCAATCCACGCGAAGCCGTAGGCCGCGAGGCTGGCGATGACGAGCGGGAAGATCGTCGCCGGCAGCGTGATCGCGATCGAGTTGATGAACGACCCGCCCAGGTTGAGCTGGCTGTTGCCGGCGTTGAGCACTTGCGTGTAGTTGTCGAGTGTGAACCCCGGGTTCTGGAAGATCGTCCACCAGCCGTTGCGAAGGATCTCCTTGGCGGGCCGCACCGACGAGATGAACAGACCAAAAGTCGGTGTGGTCCACAGGATCGCGATGACGAGTGCCGCGATCGTTGCGCCGCGGCTCGTCAGGCGACGCTTGGCGCGCTTCGTCGCGGTGATGGCTGCGGCGCGCTCGCCGCTGCCGAACTGGGCCTTGGTTGCGATATCGACGGGTATATCGACCGGAGTGACGGTGCTCATCGGATCTCCCTCTGCTTCTTGATCTGCCGTGCGTTGTAGATGACGATCGGGAGCACCAACACGAAGAGTACGAGCGCGAATGCGGCGGAGCGGCCGTTCTCGAAGCCCTTCCACTGCGTGTACATCTCGTTCGCGATGACGCTCGTGTCGTTGGCGCCCGCCGTCATCGTGCGGACGATGTCGAACACCTTGAGCGATGCGATGGAAATCGTGGTCAGCACGACCACGAGGGAGCTGCGGATGCCAGGCACCGTGACATTGACGAAACGTTGCCAGGCGTTGGTTCCGTCGAGCTCGGCCGCCTCGAGCTGTTCGGCCGGAACTCCCTTGATCGCGGCAGAGAGCACGACCATCGCGAACCCGGTCTGGATCCAGATGAGCACCACGATGAGGAAAAAGGAGTTCCACGGCGAGTTCTGCAGCCACTCGACCGGCTGTCCGCCGAGCCAGGCGACGATCTGGTTGAGCAGGCCGATCTGGCTTTGGCCGGCCGGGCGGGCGGCGTAGACGAAACGCCAGATGATGCTCGCCCCCACGAAGGAGATGGCCATCGGCATGAAGACGAGAATCTTGAAGAACTTCTCTCCCCGTGACTTGTCGATGAACACCGCATAGGCGAGGCCGAAGGCCGTCGAGACGGCCGGCACGATGAGCACCCACACGATCGTGTTGAGCACGGTACGGATGCCGGTCTGCTGCGTGAAGATCCAGACGAAGTTGTCGAAACCGATGAAGCGATTGCCTCGGCTGTTCATGAATGCGGCGATCGTGGTGCTGATAGTGGGGTAGATGAGTCCGATGCCGAGAAGCAGCACCGCCGGACTCAGGAATCCGATGAGCTGGAGGAGATAGCCGGCCCCCTGCTTCGCCCGGTAGTCGAGGATGAAGAACACCCCGCCGAGCACCGCGGCGACGATCGCGGCGGGCCAGATAGACCCGAGCGCGAGGAAGAGCACGAGCGGCGCGACCACGCACACGGCGAGACGGATGATCGTGTAGTTGCGGCCCGACCGGGGCGCGATCTCCACGAAGAAGAGGATGAGCGCTACAACAACGAGGAACGCGAGAATGACGAGCGGAACTTGAGCCAGCGCGGGGAGCGTTGAGATCCAGCGCAGAAAATCTGACATTGACACCCTTTCGAGTACGACGGTGGACTCACAGGACAGGGAAGAGATGGATGGTGCTGCGCACTCCGACGCATCGGGGTGCCGGATGACCGGCGGTAGTTTCTACCGTCGGCCATCCGTCAAGAAACGTGACTATTTAGAAGGCCACGACGCGTCGATGGTCTTGAGGACCTCGTCGGTTGACTTCCCGTTGACCCAGTCGACCATGCCGGTCCAGAAGGAACCGGCTCCCACAACACCGGGCATGAGGTCCGATGCGTCGAAACGGAAGGTCGTCTTCGGGTCCTGCAGGACCTTGATGGCTTGCTGCAGGATGGGGCTGGACGCGTTCTTCGGGTCGAGACCGTTGTTCGCGCTGATCACACCGCCGAGCTTGACGCGGCTGTTGGCCCACTCCGGGCTGGAGAGGTACTCCTGCACCTTGACGGTGTCCGCGTCATTCGAGAATGCGGCGACGATCTCACCACCACCGGTGACCGCCTGGCCGGCCGACGCGTCGATCGGGGGCGTGAGGAACGCCCAGACGTCTGCATCCGGTCCCACCGTCGCGTTGCCGTTCCTCGGGTCCGAGATGAACCCGTCGAAGAAGGACGCCTGGTGGGTCATCGCGCACGTGCCGTTGCCGACAACGCGAGCGACGTCACCGAAAGGCGTGGCGTTGATCGACTTGACGTCGCCCAATCCGGCGTTCACGTACTTCGGGTTGAGCAGGATGTCGCCGACGGAATCGAACGCCTTCTTGATCGCCGGGTCGGTGAACGGGATCTTGTGGCTGACCCACTTGTCGTAGGTGGCCGCCCCGGACTGTCGAAGCACGAGGTCTTCAACCCAGTCGGTGCCCGGCCAACCGGTTGCGGCGTCAGAGCCAAATCCGGCACACCACGGCGCCTTGCCGGTCTTCTCCTGGATCGTCTTGGTCAGTGCGAGGAGGTCGTCCCACGTCTTCGGAACCTCGACGCCCCAGTCCTTGAACTGCTTCGGGGAGTACCAGATGAAGCCCTTGACGCTCGCCATGAGCGGCGCGCCGTAGAGGGTTCCACCGGTGGAGCCGTACGCCGCCCAGTCTTTTGACCAGTACTTCTTAGCGTTCGCCGCCACGCCAGCCGGA
>DMKW01000216.1:16801-26101 GCA_003454135.1 Microbacteriaceae bacterium | reverse complement strand
ATCATGGAGCGCCTGACGAACGACAACGCGACACTCGACGACGAACGCGTCACGATGCCGGTGCAGATGGTGGTGCGCGGCAGCACGACCGCGCCTCCCGGGCCGTTGCGCTGAACTGACCGGGCATCCGTCGCGGCAGACCCGCTGAGAATGGGCCGTCATGCCACACGACCGCGCCGGGGGCCTCCTGCTGGTGGCCCCCGGCGCTGCCGTGCTGCGAAAGCGAATCGTGCCCCCATCAACGCGCTGAACCGGGCTAGCCAGAGGGTAAGACTGTCTAGTCCACACGCAGATCGGGGTACAACTCGCGGAACTCACGCCCTCCTCGCCGGTAAACCCGGTGGCGGCGCGTCCTCATTATGGTGGACACGGGAGGTCATTGGCAAGTAGCCTCTTGCGAGAGCGGTCGGCATTGCGATCGTTCGGTGCTCCACAAGTCGACCTGGCCGTCGGTCGGCTTCTCGAGGGCGTCGCCTCGCCCGATCCTGATCCCGGGCCAGGCGGCGCAGACGGCACGGATGCGGGACACGGCGAGTGGTTACGGCGTGTCCCGCGTCACCGGATTCACCAGCAGAGGCCCCCGGCAGCGTCGCCGGGGGACCTCGATTCGCGGCCTGGAGCAGAGCTCGCCGCGCTTTCGATGTGCAGGGCAGCGATCGACTGGATCGGTCCCCGCTTAAAGGCAGGAAGGCGCCGCCCCGTTCAGGGCGACGCCCTCCGAACGCGGATTGCTTTGTGAAAAGGAATCCGCGATCACAGCGTCGAACACGCCGCAAGTATGAGCCCCGAGGGGCGTCGACTACTTGAGGGTGACGGTGGCGCCAGCTTCTTCAAGCTGGGCCTTTGCCTTCTCTGCGGTCTCCTTGTTGACACCCTCGAGCACAACGCCCGGGGCGCCATCAACGACGGCCTTTGCTTCGCCCAGTCCGAGACTGGTCAGAGCGCGAACCTCCTTGATGACCTGGATCTTCTTGTCGCCTACGGCGTCGAGAACGACGTCGAACGAGTCCTTCTCTTCGACCTCTTCGACGGGTGCAGCTGGGCCACCGGCCGCGGCGACCGCGACGGGGGCTGCGGCGGTGACCTCGAAGACCTCTTCGAACTTCTTGACGAACTCGCTCAGTTCAATGAGCGTGAGCTCCTTGAATCCGGCGATGAGCTCGTCGCTTGTGAGCTTTGCCATGGTGTATCTCCTTGTTTGTCGTGCTGCCCTCGACCGCTGTCTCTCGCTGGCGAGCGATCAGGCGGTCGAATACGGGCGGGTCAGATTGTGTGCGCGGCCCGAATTAGGACGCGGACTCCTGCTTCTCGCGCAGCGCATCGACGGTGCGAACCGCCTTGGACAGCGGTGCGTTGAACAGATAGGCAGCGCCGAACAGCGAAGCCTTGAAGGCGCCGGCCAGCTTGGCCAGCAGCACCTCTCGGGTCTCGAGATCGGCGAGCTTACTGACCTCTGCCGCGGTGAGGGGGTTACCGTCAAAGTAACCGCCCTTGATCACGAGCAGAGGGTTTGCCTTGGCGAAGTCGCGCAGGCCCTTCGCGACGGAGACGGGGTCTCCGTGCACGAATGCGATCGCGGACGGGCCGGCGAGCTCGTCGTCAAACGACGAAATGCCTGCCGCGTTGGCCGCGATCTTGGTCAACGTGTTCTTCACCACGGCGTACGTAGCGTTCTCACTGAGGTTGGTGCGCAGCTGCTTGAGCTGGGCCACAGTGAGCCCGCGGTACTCGGTCAGCAGGACGGCGGTCGAGTCGCGGAATTTATCCGTGAGCTCGGCAACCGAAGCTTCCTTGTTCGCCATGTGGCTCCTAGTAATGGATTTGTCGTGCATGGTTGTGCGTTCCGGACCGCCGGGCCGTGCCCACCACAACAAAAAAGCTCCGGCGCAAGCGCACGGAGCGAAACCAACACGGAGCTAAACCATGGAAGGAATTCTCGATACACCTGCGCAGGTCTTCGCTGTAGCGAACATTCGATCGGCGGTGTCGATTCGTGAAAATCGACGCACGCCAATAACCGGCGGTCTTTGGCTTCGATAAGGGTACGCGATGAACAGCGGCAAACGCAAGCCGACCAATGCTCGTAACATGCGAGCGATATGCTCCGAGTCCTCGCCACAGACCAAGGAGAAATCGGATGGACTCGAACATCATCGACGACTCGCGTCGCGCGCCGGGATGGCACGCCCATGGCGACGATCCGTCCAGCATGCGCTGGTGGAGCGGCACCGAGTGGGTGGGCCACCCGACCCCGATAAGCCCGTCAATGGCCATGGTCGTGGAGCCTCGCGCGGCGCCGGACGCGGTTCGCGCCGTGGGGCGGAGGCTTCGCGGGTTCGAATGGTTGGCCCTCACCGTGATCACACTGAGTTCGGCACTTCAGTGGCTGGCCTCTACCGCGGTGAGCATCTACCCCGGCTTGTCCCTCTCCCTCATGGTGATCGCCCAACTGGCGGTCATCGTCATCTTCGCCGTTCTCGTCGTCGTGCTGGCGTTCGTCGACAGGCACGCGCTGCTCCGGAGCGGCCAGCCCTCCGCCGCGAGCGGATTCTGGGTGCTGCTCAGCCCGATCGCCTACCTGGCCGCGCGCGCAGTGCATGGGAAACGGCATGCCGGGCGGGGTTGGTTCCCCTTCTGGTTCTATCTGGTTTCCTCGGTCGTGATCACCTGGATCATCACGGCCGAACTCGCGATCCTGGTCTTGCCGCAGTTGCAGGCCCATTTGCAGTCCGCCTTCCGCTAACCGCGAGCAGTCAAGCTTCGGGCGTCGGCTTCTCGATCGCCGTCGTGCCCCGAGCCCTCTTTCGGCGGTCCGGCAACAGCACGAAGACCGCGAGCAAGACGACGACAATGCCGAGCACTAACCCGGCGACGAGCAGGCCTTGATTCTGCGGGGCGGCGTCCCCCGGTGCATTGGAGTCCGCCACGATCAGCTTCTGGAATGCGGAATTGGGCAGGGTCGACTTCACGCCGGAATCGCCGGGGATGAGGGGCGTGATGGTCGTGCCGTCCGAGGCGAACCACGCGTGCCGGGCATCGTCGTGCACGAGTAGCGACCCCGCGGGGGCTGCGGCGAGCGCGGTGGCGATCTTCGTACCCGGGTCGAAGCTGGCAAGCTCGGGCAGATCGCTCGCGGGATTGATCCACACCGTGGCGAGCCCGAGCACGCTGTCATCCTTCGACAGCACGGGCGCCACCCAGTTGTTGGTGAGCTCGGTGGACGCGGCACTCGGCGAGCCGGACACGAAGGATTTGGTGAACGCGAGCACCCGACGCACGGCTCCGACCTTGGTCGTTGCGTCGAAGGTGGCCACCGATCCGGCCTTGGTCCCTGGGCCGTAGAGGTCGGCGAGTCTCGGTACGAGGTCTGTCGCGACGTATGCGGCCACGTCCTCGGGAACCTTGGGCTCGTCGAGGGCGAGAGCGGACTGGGCTCCCAGCCCCGCCGTTGCGAGTGCCAGTGCGGCGATCGCAACGGCGTGTCTAAGCATGGTGGCGCCAGGAGTGTTCCGGTTCGAACCCGAGCAGCTTGCGAGCCTTGTCGATGGACAGGAGGGTCTCGTGCTGGCCGAGTTCGGTGCGCACCTCCACGGTCGGGAACACCTCGGCGGCGAGCCTGGAACTGGATCGGCTCATCACCGTGTCGCTCGCCGCGATGATGAAGGCCTCGAAGCCGGGGACATTGCGGGCGAGAGCCAGCTCCACCGCCTGCGCGCCGTCTCGAGCGTCGATGTAGCCCCACAGGTTCCAGCTGCGCAGCGTGGGGTCGCTGTCGTAGGACGGGAAAGCCGCGTAGTCGGCGACGTCCATGACGTTGGAGAACCGCAGGCCGATGATGCTGAGTTCGGGGTCCCAGCGAACGAGCTTGATCGCGAGCTGCTCCTCGAGGTGCTTGGTAAGCGAGTAAATCGACTCGGGGCGGGTGTCGTATTCCTCGTCGACCGGAATGTACGGCGGCGGGGTCTCGAACGGGATGCCGAGCACGGTCTCGCTCGATGCGTAGACGATGTTCTTGATGCCGGCCCGACGGGCGGCCTGGAAGACGTTGAAGGTCGCCGACATGTTGTTGTGGAAGGTCTGCGAGTCCGGAAGGATGCCGCCTGCCGGTGCCGCCGCGAGATGAACGATCGCATCGAGGCCGTCGTGGCGGTCGTTGATGCCGAAGAGCGCGTCGACCGTCTGGCCGTAGTCGGTGAAATCCACCTGGGTGAAACCCGGACCGCGTGCACCGACGATGTCGAGTCCGATGACGAAGTTTCCGGAGTTGCGAAGTCGCTCGACGACGGCGCGTCCGAGTTTTCCGGTGGCTCCCGTGACAGCAATTCTCATGACAGATTCCTAACGGTGCGCGAGATTCCAGTCTGTCATCTTCGCCTGCGCGTGCGATGGACCGGCGCGCTACACGGCCTGCGCGGCGAGGGGGAGTTCGACCCGGAACACCGTGCGGCCCGGCTCGCTTTCGACCGTGACGACTCCCCGATGCCCCTCGATCACCGCGCTGACGATCGCGAGACCGAGCCCGGTGCTTCCGGCGGCCCGCGAGCGGGAGCTGTCTCCGCGGGCGAAACGCTCGAACAGCACGGGCAGCAGCTCGCTCGGGATGCCGGGGCCGTCATCCGCAACGGTCAGCACGGCGGTATCGTCATCGACCGAGACGGCGACCACGACGCTCGTTCCCGCCGGCGTGTGCACGCGGGCGTTCGCCAGCAGGTTGGTGACCACCTGGTGCAGTCGCGCGGTGTCGCCATCCACGATCACCGGCTCCTCCGGCAGGTCGAGGGACCATTCGTGGTCGGGGCCGGCCGCGTGGGCGTCGCTCACGGCGTCGATGAGGAGGCGCGAGAGGTCGAGGGGCACGCTCTCGAGGTCTCTCCCCTCGTCCAGTCGCGCGAGCAAGAGCAGGTCTTCGACGAGGGACGTCATCCGCGTCGCCTCCGATTCGACCCGGCCGATCGAGTGCACGACATCGTCGGGCAGGTCGTGGTTTCCGCGACGGGTGAGTTCGGCGTAGCCGCGGATCGACGCGAGCGGAGTGCGCAACTCGTGGCTCGCATCAGCCACGAACTGGCGAATCTTGTTCTCACTCGCCTGACGGGCGGCGAGCGCGGATGCCACATGCCCGAGCATTCGGTTGATCGCGGCGCCGACCTGGCCGACCTCGGTTCGCGGGTCAGCATCCGATTCCGGCACTCGAACTGCGAGCGCGACCTCGCCGCGATCGAGAGGAAGCTCGGCGACGTGCGTCGCGGTGGCGACGACCCGCTCGAGGGGCCGCAGGGCGACGCGCACGATCCAGGCTCCGAGGAAAGCGGCGAGGAGGAGGCCGAGGGCCGTGACGATCGCGATGACGAGAGCGAGCTGCAGCACGGTGGCGTTCACCTCGCCGAGAGGGAGCGCGGTCACGACGCGAACGCCGCCGCTGTACTCAACGGCGACCGCCCGGTAGGCGCCAAGGGCACCTCCGAGATCGACGGTAGTCGGCACTCCGGTCGACGGCACGCTCGCAAAAGGTTTGCTCTGGGCCGCGGTGAGCAGCTGAGGCGTGCCGCTCTGGTCTTTTCGCAAGGCAGACGCGGTCGACCCCGTGGCGATCGCAATGACGGTGTCCGGTGCCTGTCGGCCGAACGTCTCCCGCAGCCGATCCTGCGAAAAGGTCTGCGAGGTCGAATCGTCGGTCGGGCCGCCGGGTGGCCCGAAGCCGTTCTGCGACCGCCCATTCGCCTGGCTCAGCTGCTGGTCGAGCCGGTCGGTGAGGAAGCTCTGCAGCGCGACGACGCTCACCGCTCCGATGACTATTGCGACCGTCGCAAGCAGGCCGACCACCGCGAGTACTAGCCGCCGGCGCAGCGACCACCGCGGGCGGGCGATGGTTTGCGTCATCCCGCGGCCTTGATCATGTACCCGACACCGCGCACGGTGTGGATCATCGGGCTCGAGCCGGCATCGATCTTCTTGCGAAGGTAGGAAATGTAGATCTCGACGATGCTCGACCTCCCGCCGAAGTCATAGCTCCACACGCGATCGAGAATCTGGGCCTTGCTCATCACGCGGCGGGGGTTGCGCATGAGAAAACGCAGCAACTCGAATTCGGTCGCCGTGAGCTCGATGAGGCGGCCGTCGCGGCGCACCTCGTAGCTCTCCTCGTCGAGCACGAGATCGCCGACGCGAAGCAGCGGGTCCGATGAGTCGGCGACGACCACGATCGAGCGTCGGATGAGTCCGCGCAGGCGAGCCACGAGCTCCTCGAGGCTGAAGGGTTTGGTGACATAGTCGTCGCCCCCGGCGGTAAGCCCGGCGATGCGATCGTCGAGGGCGTCTTTGGCCGTGAGGAAGAGGATCGGGGTGTCCTGGCCGTCCGCGCGCAGCCGCTTGAGCACCTGCAGCCCGTCGATGTCCGGCAGCATGACGTCGAGCACGACCACGTCGGGCTGGAACTCGCGGATGATGCTGATCGCCGTGCGGCCCTCGGCCGCGGTGCGCACCTCCCACCCCTCGTAGCGCAGGGCCATGCTGAGCAGATCGCTCAGGGTCGGCTCGTCATCGACGACGACGACGCGAACGGGAGAACCGTCCGCACGGCGGAGTTTGGGGCCGGCGCTCGGCGCGGCGGAAACGCTGTCTGTAGTCACTCCTCCTACTATCGCGAGTTTCCTATGAGAAACCTATGTTCCAGCCCTACCTCTCCTGAGACAAGCCGACCGGCCCGTCACTCAGCATGAGCGCATAGTCGGGGCTTACGTGCCTCATAGGTTCGGCAGGCACGGTCGAAGAATGAAGATCTCCCGACCCGCCATCGTCAACAGTTCGCTGGCCGTTGTTGCGATAGGCGCCATCATCGGCGGCTATCTCTTTCTCGCGAATCCGTTCTCATCGAGCGCGAGCGCCACGGCCACTCAACTCACGTCCACCGTCAAGAAGGGGGTCGTGAGCACCAGCATCACCGCAAGCGGCTCGATCGCGCCCGCGAGCGAGGTCACCGCGAGCTTTGCCGTCGACGGCACGATCGCCACGGTGAACACCTCCCTCGGAGCGACGGTCGCGGCCGGCGACGTTCTCGGCACTCTCGCCACCGCCGACCTCGCCGCGGTGCTCGCGAAGGCCACCACCAATCTCGCCAACGCGAAGACCGCCCTCGCAGACGCGAAGACCGCCCTCTCAGACGCGACGGCCACCGCGGCGGCTGGCACCGGCTCGAGCGGGCAGACGAGCTCGGCAAAGCAGCAGGTCACCTCCGCGCAGTCCACCGTGAACGACGCGACGGATGCCGTGGCCACCGCGAAGGCAAACCTGGCATCCGCGACGCTCACCGCTCCCATCACCGGGCTCGTCATCGCCGTAAACGGTTCCGTCGGGAGCAGCGCGTCGAGCGGCTCAACATCTGCTGCAACCAGCGGCACGAGCACGGCGAGCAGCTCCGGCTTCGTGACGATCGCCGACGTCTCCACCATGAATCTCACGGCGAACATCGCCGAGGCGGACATCGCGTCGGTTGTCGTCGGCCAGGCGGCCGCGATCAGCTTCCCCGCCATCGCAGGCGTGACGGCGACGGCGAAAGTCACCGCCATCTCGCCGACGGCGACGACGAGCAACTCGATCGTCACCTACGCGACTACGATCACTCTCAATTCGATCCCCACCGGCCTACGCCTCGGCCAGACCGCTGACGCCACCATCACCACCGCAAGTTCCCCGAGCGACTCGCTCTATGTGCCGACCGCGGCCATCACCACGACGGCCGGGGCATCCACGGTCAAGGTGGTCGCCACGAACGGCACGACGAAGTCCGTGACCGTGAAGCTCGGAATCGTCGGCGACGCTGGCACCGAAATCACCTCCGGGCTCACGGCCGGACAGACCGTGGTGATCGGCACGGTCGCCGCCACGACGACGTCAACCACCGGCACCTCGACGAACGGCAGGACCGGCATCGGCGGAGCGGGCGGCTTCGGCGGCGGAGCACCGCCCACCGGATTCGGCGGCGGACAGTGAGCCTCGCGGCGCCGACGCGGCCCGACCTCGTCTTGCGGCTCGACGGCATCCATCAGGTATACGGAACGGCGGAGGCCGCGGTGCATGCCTTGCGCGGCATCGATCTCGAGGTCGCAGCCGGCGACTACGTGGCCATCATGGGACCGTCCGGATCGGGCAAGTCGACGCTCATGAACCTCCTCGGGTGCCTCGACATCGCCTCGGACGGCCTCTACGCGCTGGCCGGCCACGACGTTCGTTCGCTGAGCGAGAAGGAGCTCGCGCGGGTGCGCAATCGCGAGATCGGATTCGTGTTCCAGTCGTTCAATCTGGTTCCGCGCATGACCGCGCTGGCCAACGTCGAGCTGCCCCTCGTCTATGGCGGTGTCAGGAGGGCCGAACGGCGAAGGCTGGCGCTCGAAGCGCTCGATCTCGTCAATCTCGCGAATCGCGCCGACCACCAGCCGCAGCAGCTCTCCGGCGGTCAACAGCAGAGAGTGGCGATCGCCCGTGCCCTCGTGACGTCCCCAACCCTCGTGCTCGCCGACGAGCCGACGGGCAACCTCGACAGCGCCTCGACGGAGGAGATCCTGTCGATCCTCGACTCGCTCGCCTCGGCCGGCCGCACGATCGTCGTCATCACCCACGAACAGAATGTGGCGTCTCGCGCCCACCGCGTGCTCACGATCCGTGACGGCCTCATCGTCTCGGACCGCGCGACCGATGCCCTGCTGGGGGCAACCCGATGAGCGTCATCGAAATATTGCTCTCCGCGATGCGCGGAGTCACCGCCAACAAGCTCAGGTCCATCCTCACGCTGCTCGGGGTCATGATCGGGGTCGGCTCGGTGATTCTGCTGCTCGCCGTCGGCAACGGCTCAGCCCAGACCGTGCAGAACGCGATCACCAACCTGGGCACGAATACCCTCACCGTTCGTTCGAGCACAGGTGGCGGAGGCGGGGGTTCCGGCGGCACGACATCCGCGTCCTCGAGCGTGAAGACGATCACGACCGGGGTGAGCGAGCAACTCGCGTCGGCCGGGCTCGGGCACGTCACCACCGTCGTGCCCAACGTGAGCACCAGCCTCACGGTGTCGTCGTCCGCGGCCTCGTCCGAAGGGGTCTCCGTCGTCGGCACCACCGCCGGATATTTCGACGTGTCGACCGCGAAGGTCGCGTCTGGCAATGCCTTCACCGCGGCGGATGTCACGAGTTCGGCCAAAGTGGCGGTGATCGGCTCGACGCTCGCGTCGACGCTTTTCACCACCGGTTCGGCCCTCGGGCAGCAGATCTCGGTGGACGGCACGCCGTTCACCGTCGTCGGGATTCTCGC
>DMKW01000216.1:16348-16643 GCA_003454135.1 Microbacteriaceae bacterium | reverse complement strand
CCCGCATCCAGAAGTCCTTCACCGGCTTCGGCGCGGTGAGCACGCTCACCGTAGAAGCGACGAGTTCGGATGACGTGGCTGCCGCCCAGGGCGAGGTCGAGGTGATGCTCAACCAGCTGCTCGGCATCACCGACACCGCGAACGAGCCGTACACGATCATCAACCAGGGGTCGCTGCTGCAGACCGCGGCCACGAGCGCGGCGAGTTTCACGGTGCTGCTCGGCGCGGTCGCGGCCATCAGCCTGCTCGTCGGCGGCATCGGGGTGACCAACGTCATGCTCGTCACCGTCACCGA
>DMKW01000216.1:12289-16066 GCA_003454135.1 Microbacteriaceae bacterium | reverse complement strand
GCGACCCTCACCCTGCTCGGCGGAGTGCTCGGGGTGGTCGCCGCCGTAATCGGCGCCCAGTTCCCGATCAACGGTACCCAACCGGTGATCCTCTCGTACTCGATCCCCCTCGCCCTCGGCGTCTCCGTGGCGATCGGCATCTTCTTCGGCGTTTACCCGGCGGCGCGCGCGGCCGCCATGAGACCCATCCAGGCACTCCGCGCCATCTGATCCACCGTGCGGCACGCCGCAACGACCACGAAAGAAGAGAAGGAACCATGACCGACGGATTCGACCTCAACAACGCTCCGGCGGCATCCGCGCCGGTTCCGCCCCCAGCCGCCCCCGCCGCGCCGGGGCCGGCGCCGCGCAAGTGGATCACGGCGACACTCGCGCTCGTCGCGGCTCTCGCCGTGGGCATCGCCGGCGGCGTGCTCATCGGGCACGCGACCGGGGCCTCCGCGCAGGCGGGAGCGTCGACCGGATTTACCCGCGGACTCGGCGGGGGCAACGGCAACGGCGGCGGCTTCACGTCCGGCACGATCGTCTCGATCAACGGCACCACGATCGTCATCAAGACGCAGGACGGCACCGAGAAGACCGTGGCCACCACCGACGCCACCAAGGTCACCACGACGTCGGCGAGCAGCCTTTCCGAGCTGAAAGCGGGTGAGCCCGTGACCGTGATCGGGCAGGCGGGAGCAAACGGCAACGTCACGGCGACCTCCGTCGCGGAGGGAGCGATTCGCCAGTTCGGCGCCCGCCCCGGCGGGGCCGGCGCTCCATCGACCACCCCGGGCTCCAACGGCTGATCCGCCTGGCCGGTGAACCGGCCGCCGTGGGAGACAATGGACCGGTGACCGTCATCCAGCCCACGCTCGACCTGTGGGACGATCCGTCGCCCGACCACCGCGACCGGATCGTCGCCCGGTCGACGGATCGGGCGGCATGGCTGCGCGCGAGGAGCCGGGGAATCACCGCGACCGACGTGGCGCGTCTCTCAGGACCGGCGTCGGTGCAGGCTGTCGCGCTGGAGAAGCTGCACGGCTCGAGCTTCGGCGGAAACGCCTACACGGACCACGGTCGCGCCCGTGAACCGGAGATCGCCCGCTGGGTGCTCGACCGCTACGAGATCCGACCGAGCGACGCCCTCTTTCATGCCGCAGGACAGACCGACCACCTCGCAACACCGGACGGCGTCGGGCTCGCGGCATCCGGTCGTCTCGAACTCGCCGAGATCAAAACCACGAAATCGTTGTGGAAGTCGATCCCCCGTTCGTACCTTCGGCAGGTGTGGTGGCAGCAGTATGTGCTCGGCGCGGATCGCACGCTGCTCGTGTGGGAACAGCACGATGACTTCGTGCCGACCCACCCAGAGCCGGAGTGCCGCTGGATCGAGCGGGACGAGAACCAGATCTTTCTGCTCGTGCAACTCGCGAACCGTGTGCTCGACATCGTCGCGCGAGGGCGAATGCGCTAGGCCCGCTCGAGCGGCACAGGCACCAGACGGGGTCGGCCGACCAGCGGGCTCTCCACCGGCACGCCCGTCGCGAGCCGCGCCGCGATCACCGCAGCGAAGATCACGAGCCAGCCGAGCGCGATGGTCGTGGCCGCGAGCTCAAGCCGGCTGCCAAAGTTGGCCTCAAACCGGGCGAGCGAGAAGATGCCGCCGGTGCCGGCGATCACCGCCACAGCCAGGCCGGTGGTGAGCGAGAGGCGCGCCAGGGCACGGTGCCCGTGCGCGAACGACGTCTGCAACATCGCCCAGCACGCGGCGGCGAAAGCCAGCACCGCAAAGACCGTGTGGATGAGATCCTGCCAGGTGAAAGTCGCCCCGACCGGCAACGGACAGCCCTGCGTGCACGTCACCTGCGACGCGACGAAGAAGAATCCGCAGCCGATCCAGAGGGAGACGGCCGGAGTCCAGACGCGCAGTACCGGCACGCGGGAACGGATGCCCCTCCCGGCATATGCGATAAGGCTCCCTCCGACCGCGATAAGAATCAGCGCCGCCTGAAACCAGTGCGCGGTCGGCTCCTCCCGCGCGCCCAGTTCGCTCACATAGAGATCGCGATGCGCGCTCTGCCTCGCCATCCAGATGATGACGAGCGCGCCGAGAACCAGAATCGATCCGGTGACCGTTCCGCCCAGTTCGATGGCGACCCTCGCGGTGCGGGCGCGACGCTGCTGGCTCATTACTGAATGCTAGAGCCGAGACATAGTTTGCTTCCAGTTGACACCGCCGTAACACCGGCGAATCATTGTGCGGCTTTACTGGTGAACATGAGCACGATGCGAGCAATGGTGATCGCGGCTACCGGGGGCCCTGACTGTTTCACCCTGGCCGATGTGCCGATACCCACGAAGTTGAATTCGGAAGTTCTCGTTAAGGTCATGGCGGCGGGGGTCAATCCCATCGACGCCAAGACGCGAGCCGGTGGCGGCGTCTCCGCTGGAATCACCAGCTTTCCCGCCATTCTCGGGTGCGACTTCAGCGGCGTGGTGGTGGAGTCGCCATACGATGCCTACCCGCTGAAGCCGGGCGACGAGGTTTTCGGCATGGTGCCCGTGCCGCGGATGAGCGGTTGCTACGCCGAATACGTGACCGTTCCCACCCTCAGCGTCGTGCGCAAGCCGACGAGGCTCTCGCATCTCGAGGCGGCCGGGGTGCCCCTTGCGGCGCTCACGGCGTGGGGCGCGGTGGTCGACGTCGCCAAGGCGCACGAGGGGCAGCGCATTCTCATCCATGCCGGTGCGGGCGGTGTCGGCCATTTCGCGGTGCAATTCGCCGCGTACTTCGGCGCGCACGTGATCGCCACCGGCTCGCCCAGCAATCTCCGCTGGTTGCGCGACCTGGGCGCCGCCGAAGTGATCGACCGCACGTCGACCCGTTTCGATGAGGTGCTCTCGGGAGTCGACGTGGTGATCGACCTCGTCGGCAACGTCAAGGATTCGACGGGAACCCGCTCGCTCGCGGTGCTCCGACCGGGCGGTCTCCTCGTGAACGTGCCGAGCGGAAGCTGGCCGACCCTCGCCGAGGATGCTGCGGCGGCCGGCATCCGGGCCACAACGTACAAGGTCGCGCCGGACGGCGGGACCCTCGCGATCATCGGCCGTTTGCTCGAGTCTGGCGATGTGCGTATTACCGTCGACCAGGTTTTCGATCTCACGTCGGTGGCCGACGCGCACACCGCAATCGAATCCGGCCACACACGGGGCAAGATCGTGCTCGACCTCGGCGGTCCGCTCTAGAGCTCGAACGCGCGCTCGCGGGTGAAGTCGTCATGCCATTCGTCGCCCACCAAAAAACGCTTCGTGCCGACCACCGCGAACCCGTGCTTCTCGTAGAACCTGTTGGCCCGGCCGTTCTCTTGGTTCACGCCGAGCCACACGCCGGCGACCCCTCGAGTGGCGGCGGACTCGAGAGTCGCCACCATGAGCGCAGACGCGACGCCGGCGCCGTGCTCCCCGGCGAGCACGTAGCACTTGCTCAACTCGACCGTGGGCCTCGCGGAGACGGCCGAGGCGACATCCGCGTCTTTCGGCTCGCCGTAGACGAGCATCGTGTAGCCGACGAGGCGATCGGCGAGCTCGGCGACGAGCACCTCGCGGCCCAAATCGGCGATGTAGGAGTCGAAGCGCTCGACCGAGAGTGTGCTCCTAATGAAGGCGTCGATGTCCTCCTGGCGCGTGCCAGGAGGACACGCGAGCGCGAAGGTGGCCGCCGCAACCTCGTGCAGCTCCCGCGCGTCCTGAGCCTCAGCGAGGCGTACCGAAACGCTCATTGCCCCTCCTTGC
>DMKW01000216.1:10150-12077 GCA_003454135.1 Microbacteriaceae bacterium | reverse complement strand
GGGTCGGGATGGGGCGGAGGCGGCTGGGGCGGATACGCAAAAGGGGCCAACCGAAGCTGACCCCTCTCGCGATGGAAGTTCCTAGAGTGCGTTCACGTCCAGCGGGATGCCAGGACCGAAGGTGGTCGTGACGGTGCCCTTCTGGATGTAGCGGCCCTTCGCCGAGCTCGGCTTGGAGCGCACGATCTCGTCGAGGGCGGACTTGATGTTCTCCTCGAGCTGCTCGGCCGTGAACGCGGCCTTGCCGACGATGAAGTGCACGTTGGAGTGCTTGTCGACGCGGAATTCGATCTTTCCGCCCTTGATCTCGTTGACGGCCTTCGCGACATCCGGGGTCACGGTTCCGGTCTTCGGATTCGGCATGAGGCCGCGCGGGCCGAGCACCTTACCGAGACGACCGACCTTGCCCATGAGCTCGGGGGTCGAAACCGCCGAGTCGAACGAGGTGTAGCCGGCGGCCACCTTCTCGATGAGCTCATCGCCACCGACCTCGTCGGCGCCAGCCGCGATCGCGGCTTCCGCTGCCGGCCCGGTCGCGAACACGATGACACGGGCGGTCTTGCCCGTGCCGTGCGGAAGGATGACGGTTCCGCGAACCATCTGGTCGGCCTTGCGGGGGTCGACGCCGAGCTTGAGCGCGACCTCGACGGTCGAGTTGAACTTCTTGGAACCCGTCTCGCGGGCGATGCCGACCGCTTCGTTGGGGGTGTAGAACTTGCCGTCTTCGATCTTCTCGGCGGCGGCCCGGTAGGCCTTCGACTTCTTTGCCATCTTTATCTCCTGTATGAGTCTGTGGTTAGCGAGCCAGGCTGGCTCTCCCACGGCGTTGCTGTGTGGATCGGCGCGTTACGCGTCGATCGTGATGCCCATGCTGCGAGCGGTGCCCGCGATGATCTTCTCGGCGGCCTGAACGTCGTTCGCGTTGAGGTCGACCATCTTCTGCTCGGCGATCGAGCGGAGCTGGTCCTTCGACAGCCTGCCCACCTTGGAGGTGTGCGGGGTGCCTGAGCCCTTGGCGACGCCGGCAGCCTTCTTGATGAGCTCCGCGGCGGGCGGGGTCTTCAGGATGAAGGTGAACGAGCGGTCCTCGTACACGGTGATTTCCACCGGGATGACGCTGCCGCGCTGCGACTCGGTGGCCGCGTTGTACGCCTTGCAGAACTCCATGATGTTTACGCCGTGCTGTCCGAGCGCCGGCCCGATGGGCGGTGCTGGGTTGGCGGCGCCGGCCTGGATCTGAAGCTTAATCAGACCGGTGACCTTCTTCTTCGGTGCCATTTTTTTCCTTTTCGGTGATCGAGCGGCGAATCTCGGTACTTGTCGAGATCCGTGCTCTCCCGCCTCTCCGGCCAATCCGGAGCGCGGTGAATGTGAGGTGTTTTGCCTACAGTTTGGTGACCTGGTCGAAGCTGAGCTCGACCGGGGTCTCACGCTCGAAGAGCGAGACGAGCACGATGAGCTTGCCGCTCTCCGGCTTGATCTCGCTGATCGAACCGGGAAGGCCGGCGAACGAACCCTCCTTGATCGTGATGGTCTCGCCGATCTCGAAGTCGACCTCTTGCGGGATCGAACGACCGACGGCCTTGCCGCCCTTGGATCCGGCCTTCGCCGGCGCCTCGATGATCTGCACGAGGCTCTTGAGCATCGAGAACGCCTCTTCGAAACGCAGCGGAGTCGGGTTGTGCGAGTTGCCGACGAAGCCGGTGACTCCGGGTGTGTGACGCACGACGGACCAGCTGTCCTCGTTGAGGTCCATGCGCACGAGCACGTAGCCCGGAATGCGCACGCGAGTGACCAGCTTGCGCTGGCCGTTCTTGATCTCGACGACGTCTTCCATCGGCACCTCGACCTGGAAGACGTAGTCCTCCATTGCCATGCTGACCTTGCGGTTCTCGATGTTCTGCTTGACGCGCTTCTCGAAGCCCGC
>DMKW01000216.1:8861-10017 GCA_003454135.1 Microbacteriaceae bacterium | reverse complement strand
CCCGGCTCGGCCTCGTCGGCCGTTGCCTGCTCCGCGAGCTCGGACTCGATTTCGGCCTCGAACGCGTCGTCGAACCGAACGACCTCGACCTCATCCGGCTCGACGAAACCTTCCTCGTCTTCGGCGGCCTCGGCGGCGGCCTCGGCTTCGTCCGGCGAGTCGATGTCGAGTGCCTCGTTGATGACCGCATCGGCCTCGGGGTCCACGGCGGCTTCGACGGCGTCGAGGGCAGCGTTGAGGTCGAGCTCGACGCTGTCGATGTCGTCGTCGCTCTCGACGACGAGGTGAAGCGCTAGCTCCTCGGCCGACTCGACCGAATCCTCGTCGGCAGCGAGCTCGTTGCCCTCCTGCGCTTCGTCCTCCTCAGAAGACTGTTCCGCGGCAGTCGCGAGGTCGATATCGTCGCGCTCTGTTCCAGACACTTAAATCTCATTCCGTTTCTTGAATAGCGTTCCGGTGCTCTGCACCGGTCACGTTGTGGGGCTGCAATCCGCTCTGGGCGGCGTCCCGGCAAGCGAGGCCTGCTACGAATTCTTGCCAAATACGAAGTTGACCGCGAAGGCAAAAACAAGGTCGAGGCCGTAAACCAGCGCCATCATGATGACCACGAAGATCAACACGACACCGGTGTAACTCACGAGCTCTTTGCGGGTCGGGGTGACGACCTTTCGGAGTTCGTTGATGACCTGTCGGATAAACAGGGCGAGCCGTCCGAAGGGACCACGGCTTGTGCCGCGATCCTTCCTGGCGTTCGCGACGATGTCCTCACTGGGCTCGTCGATCACTTTTCTCGCCACGCTTGTTACCTTCCAGAAACTGGTTTCGCGATCGAGTTGATCGCTAGTCCATCTGCCGAACCGCGCGTAAGTGCACGGACCGAGCTGCAGGGCGGACAGGACTTGAACCTGCAACCTGCGGTTTTGGAGACCGCTGCTCTACCAATTGAGCCACCGCCCTTCGGAGCAAAAACCACACACCCTCGCACGCATGAATCTACGGCTCGCACCTCAAAATGGGCACACGAAAGTATGGCTGATTTCAACCACCTCAACCCAGTGTAGGTCACGCATCTGGGAGCCGCAAAGCGGCGGCCGCCTCGCGCACACTTCGGCGTCCGGCTCGCCCCGCGATTGTTCCCGTTTGACAGGAGTGTTGC
>DMKW01000216.1:6577-8644 GCA_003454135.1 Microbacteriaceae bacterium | reverse complement strand
TCGGGAATCCGAACGATGACGGGCTCGGGCTGCAGGATAACGCCGAAGGTCGAGAGCACGCGGGACTGGATGTACCGAGCGAGTTCCACGATCTCGGTCGCCGTGGCGCCGCCGGCATTGATGATCGCGAGGGTGTGCTTGCTCGACACAGCCGCTCGCGAGCCGGGCAGCCTGAATCCGCGGGAAATGCCCGCCCGCTCGATGAGCCAGGCGGCGCTGAGCTTCACCCGCCGGACGGTTGCGGCGCGAACGGGCACGTCGGCAGGGTTGAAGGAATCGAGCGGCCTCACGATGGGTTCGCTGCGCTCGGGCGAAACCGGCCAGCGCGGCGCATCCATCGGCAGTGCGGCGGCGAAACGCTCGCTCACGATGGGGTTGGTGAAAAACGAGCCGGCGCTCACCGAATCGGGGTCGGCGGCATCCAGCACCATCCCCTTGCTCGCACGGAGGTCGAGCACCGCGCGCCGCACGTCGGCGAGGGGCACGCGATCGCCGACGGAGCGCCCGAGTGCCATGGCGAGTTGCGAGTACTCGATCGGTTCGCTCAGCGCGTCTGCCGTGCGCACGAGCTCGACCTCGATCGCCACGACGAGCCCCAGCCGCCCGCTCTTGATCGCCGAGGTACGGTAGTCGAGTTCGAGGTCGGCGGCCTCGATGCGCGTCAGCTCGCCGGTGAAGTAGTCGAGAAAGTCGATCGCTACGAGGTGCCCGTCGAGCTCTTGCCCGTAGGCACCGATGTTCTGGATCGGCGCGGCGCCGCTCGATCCCGGGATCCCGGAGAGTGCCTCGATGCCGGCCAGCCCGTGCTCGACGGCGAAGACCACGAGCGCGTCCCACGGTTCGCCGGCCTGTACCCTGAGCCGCACGGTCGCACCGTCGTCTGCGAGCGTCTCGATGCCGCGCGTCACGACCCGAATCACGGTTCCGGGAAAGCCATCGTCGGAGACGACGATGTTGGAGCCGCCGCCCAGAATGAGCCAATCGTCGCCGGACGCCCAGACGTCGACGGTCGCCGAGAGGAGGGCCGCCTCGTTCTCGGGCGCGATCATGCGGGCCGCCGGGCCGCCGACGCGCAAGGTCGTGAGCTCACTCAGTTGCATGGCTAGGCCAGGCTCACTCTCACCTGCGCCTTGCCCAGCACGGTCTCGCCGCCGAAGGTCACGGTGAGGTCGACTCGCGCGATTGTCGTCGCGATGTCGAGCGCGCCCACCTTCGCCACGACGTTGACGATCGCGCCCTCCGTCGCCTCGACGAACACCGGGCGGGTGAACCGCACCTGGTAGTCGACGATGCGTCCAGGATCGCCCGCCCAGTCGACAACCGGCTGTACGGCGACGCCCATTGTGAGCATCCCGTGTGCGAGCACTCCCGCGAGGCCGACCGACTGGGCGATGTCGTCGCGGTAGTGGATGGCGTTGAAGTCCCCCGAGGCACCCGCGTAGCGCACGAGCGACTCGCGAGTGAGGGCGAAACCGGCCTCGGCCACGACCTGGCCGACTTCGAGTTCGGCAAAAAACGGCGCGTCCTGCGACGTCATGCGTCCCCCCTGACCACGAGCGTGGATGTGGCGGTGACGACGTGCGCCCCGTCGGCGTCGACGATGCTCGATTCCGCCGTGACCATCGAGTGACCGCCCAGCGACTTGACGCTCGCGACGGTCAGCGTCGCTGTGAGCTCGTCGCCCGCGACGATGGGCCGCGTGAAGCTGAAGCGCTGCTCACCGTGCACGACCCGCGCAAAGTCGATCCCGGCATCCGGCTCGGCAAGCAACTGCTGGAGCGTGAGTTCCTGCACCACGACGGCGAAGGTGGGCGGAGCGACGATGTCGGTGTACCCGGCAGCCCTCGCCGCCTCGACCTCGAGGTTGATCGGGTTGTTCGCGAGCACGGCCCTCGCAAACTCGCGGATCTTCTCCCGGCCAACGAGGTAGGGCCTGGTGGGCGGAAACACACGCCCCTCGATCTCGGGGTTCACCGACACTTGATTGTCCTTTGCACAGCGAAAGCTTAACGACAAAGCCCCGGGCCGCCATCACTGGCGGACCGGGGCTTCGTTACGAATTGGGCG
>DMKW01000216.1:3222-6372 GCA_003454135.1 Microbacteriaceae bacterium | reverse complement strand
GCGTAGCCGCCGATGGAGTCGTTGTCGTTGTCCATGATCGGACCTCCCTAAGTCTGTTGTTATTAGCCCCCACGTCACCGTTTGTTCATCCGGTGCCGTCGTGAGTTCTTACTATATAACCGGAATCACACTCTTGTCATTCCACTACATCTAGTGTTTTCGGCGTGTCGCGATCTTTTTTTCCACCGTACTGCCGACCACTGGCATTTGCCTGATTTATCGCCGCAATCAGGCACGGTTGACCCTGTTTCCGGGCCGTTCCGTTATCGATTCGAGACTTTCGGGCGGCTCTCCACTACTGTTGGCGGATGTCATCCATCGTTGCGAAGTTCGGCGCCATCGCGGCGGCCGGTGCGCTCATCGCAACGACGGCGATTCCCGCATACGCGAGCCTCGGCTCGCCAACCGAGGTGCGGCAGCAGACATCCGCCGTTCAGACGCTCGCGGTCGATGCGACCGTGGCGCTCGCCGCACCGGCCCGTGACGCCTACGCCGTGAGCATGCCGGTGCCGGTCGCAGCGGTGCGGCCGAAAGCCGCTCCGATCACGGTCAACCGCTACACAGGAGTCGCCCCGCCCGCCCAGAGCTACAGCGGTGCGGCACTGATTCAGTACGCGGCCCAGTTCGTGGGAGTCGTGCCATACGGCTCGGGCAACAGCCCAACAACGAGTTTCTCGTGCGACGGTTACACCCAGTACGTCTTCGCCGGATTCGGCATCAGCCTTCCGCGCGGCGCCGATCATCAGGCCAGGCTCGGTGTACGGGTGGACCAGTCCGCCGCGGTAGCCGGCGACCTCGTCTATTGGCCCGGCCAGCACGTCGGCATCTACGACGGAGCCGGCGGCATGTATAACTCGCCCACGTGGGGCCGCTACGTCGAACACGTCTCCTCGCTCTGGGGCAGCCCGCTCTTCATTCGCCTGCAGGTCTGATCCCTTCTCGAATCGATCCGGTAGCAGCAGTGCTTTTGCTGGGAGCACACTAGGGATTTACCTCGTTCGTTGTCGTCGCCCGATAGCGGGCGTACCGTGTGATCAGGTGGTCCCAGACCTCGGCGCCGGATGGCTCCAGTCCTGAGGCTCGCGAGTAAGGTCGCGAGCGTCGGCTCGGAGAAACTAGGCAGGCCAGGAGGCCGCGATGTCGACTACCGTTTCCCCGATTCGAAGGACGTCGCCTCGCGACCCGCAACGCACCGCGGGTGAGAGTGGGTTCACCGAACTCGCCAGGCTCGTCCACTCCTCCGGGCTCATGCGCCGCCGCTACGGCTACTACTGGACCAGGCTCATCGCCCTGCCCGTGATCTACGCCGCCGGTGTGGTCGGCTTCATCCTGATCGGCAATTCGTGGTGGCAAGTGGTCACGGCGGCGGTCTTCGCCGTGATCTTCACGCAGACGGCGTTTCTCGGTCACGACGCCGCGCACCGGCAGATCTTCCGTTCCGGAAAATGGAATGACTGGATCAGCCTCATCATCGGCGACCTGTTCGTGGGGATGAGCTACGGATGGTGGCAGCACAAGCACACGCGCCACCATGCAAACCCCAACAAGGAGGGATCGGATCCCGACATCGAACTGCCCGTGATCTCCTTCACGCCGGCGCAGGTCGCGGCGAAGCACGGCCGGTTCGCATCGTGGCTCATCGCGCACCAGGGAGGGTTCTTCTTCCCGGTGCTGCTTCTCGAGGGTCTCTCGTTGCACGCCTCGAGCGTGCGCCGGGTGCTCTCGCGCGAGCCGGTGAATCGTCGCTGGGTGGAGATCGCCTTCATCGGGATGCGGCTCGGCGGCTATCTCGCCCTTGTCTTTCTCGTGCTCCCCCCGGACAAGGCCGCGGTGTTCCTCGCGGCGCAACTGGGCCTGTTCGGCTTCTACATGGGTGTGTCGTTCGCGCCCAATCACAAGGGAATGCCGATCGTGCCGAAGACGGCGAAGCTCGACTTTCTGCAACGCCAGGTGCTCATGAGCCGTAACGTGCGAGGCAATCCCGTACTCGATGTCGCGATGGGCGGACTCAACTACCAGGTGGAGCATCACCTGTTCCCGTCGATGCCGCGCCCCCACCTTCGCCGGGCGGCGCCCCTGATCGCCCGATACTGCCGCGACCTCGGAGTGCCATACACCGCGACCGGCCTCTGGGAGTCGTACGGGATCGTGTTGCGTTACATCAATCGGGTGGGGCTCGGGGAGCGAGACGTGTTCGCGTGCCCCCTCGTCACGGAACGCGCGTCCGTCTAGGGGGCTCTGGCGTGGCCGAAGACGGGGACGGGCACCCGTTACGATTGCGGGTCGTCACCAGATTCGGTGAGTTGCGCGAACCCTGTGCCGTTCGGTACCCGCACGCGTCGGGACCTGACCGTAGCCATCCCGCGCGATCTGGGCGATCATCGCCACGACCGCCCACGCGCCGAGCGCGCCCATGATGATCAATAGCCACATGATTGACCGCCTCCTTCTCTGTTCTGCCTCACGTCGAGAGTGCTCTCTAAGCACCGGTGGGGGCATCGGGCGGATGCCCGATCTTGGGGGCTCCCCGGCTTGCTGCGCCTAAGACGGGCGAGGACGTCTTAGGCCGAGGCCCATCGCGAACGCGGGAAATACGACATCCGCCCCATGTGCTCGCTCCCCCTTAGCGAGCAATCTCGGTGTTACATCACGAAGGGCACATCATGCAGATGAGCGAGTACTCGTTCGAGCACCTCTACCGCGAACAGGAGAGGCAGCTCGCCCAGGAGTTGGAGCGACGACGCATTCAGAAGGAGCGACTCGGGGAGCAGCGCGCAGCCGCGCCGCAGCGTCACTCGGGCGTCACAAGCCGGTTCGGCGCTGGTTGGCTCGCGGCGGTCATGGGTCACGAGCGTTCGTACCGGTGAACGTCGACGTCGCGATCGGCTCCGGCCTGCCGCTCGTCGGTGGCGGGTGGCACCATGGAAGCATGCGGTCGAGAGCTACTATCGGTTCCCTGATCGGGCGCGAGGGAGACCTCGACGCCCTGGGGGTCGCGCGCGCTGAGACGGCGTCCGGCGAGACCCGCACCATTGTCGTCGGCGGGGAGGCCGGCATCGGCAAGTCGAGGCTCATTTCCGAATTCGCGAGCGGACTTCCCGCCGACGTTGTCGTGGTCACCGGGCAGTGCGTCGACCTCGACCGCGACGC
>DMKW01000216.1:1010-3141 GCA_003454135.1 Microbacteriaceae bacterium | reverse complement strand
AGGCTCCGGCTCGGGGGCGCCCCGAATACCTCTACGACGGCGTCGCCGTCGCGCTCGAAAACGTCTCTCACGAGCACCCCCTCGTCATCGTGATCGAAGACCTGCAGTGGGCCGACCAGGCCACCCTCGGCCTGCTTCGTTTCCTCGTACGGGTCGTGGAGCACGGGCGCATTCTCTTCGTGTTCAGCTACCGAAGCGACGACCTGAGGCGCGGGCATCCGCTGCGCGCCTGGATTCCCGAGCTCGACCGAAGCCCGCGCGTGAGCCGGCGTGACCTCACCCGGCTGACGAAACGGCAGGTGCGCCAGCTCGTCGGTGAGATTCTCGGCACCACCCCGCAGACCCACGACGTGGACGTCGTGTTCGAACGCACCGACGGCGTGCCCTTCCTGATCGAGGAACTCGTCGACTTCGACGGGTACGAGAACTCCGATTGCTTCCCCGACACGCTCCGCGAGATTCTGCTCGCCCGGTACGACACGCTCAGCGAACCGACGCAGCGCATCCTCCGGCTGATCGCCGCTGGGGGTTCGCGCGTCGAGCACTCGCTTCTCGCGGCCGTGTACGAGGGGGACGGCGACGACATCGATCGTGCCGCAAGGGAGGCGGTGCTTGGCAGCGTGCTCGTGATCGACGACACGTCGTACGCCTTCCGGCACGCGCTCGTGCGGGATGCGATCCACGAGGAGCTGCTGCCGGGCGAGCGGGTTCGGTACCACTCGCAGTACGCGCGCGCACTCGAGGCGGGCTTCGGCACCGCGTGCATTCCCGCGACCGAGATTTCATACCACTGGATGGCGGCGCACGACATGCGGTTCGCGTTCGCGTCATCCCTCACGGCGATGGCGCAAGCGCACAAGGCATTCGCCTACGACACGGCCTCACGCATGGGGGAACGTGCGCTCGAACTCTGGGACCAGGTGCCGGATGCCGAGGCGGTCGCGGGGCGAAGCCGGGTCGCGTTGCTTGCTGACACCGCCCACGACCTGCGTAATGCCGGCGAGAGCGACCGTGCCATTTCCCTCGTCGACGAGGCGCTCGCCGGCTCGCCCCCCGAGGACGTCGAGCGCCTCGCACGCCTCATGCGGGACAAGGCCTCCTACCTCGCCAACGTCGGCCGTACCGGCTCCGTAGAGTTGTTGCGTCGCGCGCTCGCGGTGCTGCAGGGCGAGCGGCCGAGCGTGCTGCGCGCCACCGTGCTCGGCGAACTCTCCGCCCGTCTCATGCTCGACGCGCGATTTGACGAGTCGGTGGAGATCGCCGACGAGGCCTTTGCCGAAGCGCGCGAGGTCGGCTCGCGCGCGCGAATGTCTGTCGCCGCGAACATCAGGGGCATGTCGCTCATCACGAGGGGCGAGATCGACCGCGGTCTCGCCGATCTCGCGGAGGCCGGCGAACTCGCCGTCGGCGACGACTCGGCCCGCCTGCGCTACTTCGTGAACATGTCAGACGCAATGAACATTCTCGGCCGGTTCGACGACGCCGTTCGCATCGCCCAGGAGGGCGTCGAGGGGGCGCGAAGTCGCGGGGTCGAGCGCACCTCGGGCGCGATGCTCATGTCGAACACGATCGAACCCTTGTTCGCGCTCGGCGACTGGCGGCGGGCCGACGAACTGCTCGACCGGGCCCTCGAGCTGGACCCGCCGATCGGGTTCAGCGCTCACCTGCAGCGCCTCAAGCTCTGGTCTACGTTGTGGGGCGGCGATGTCGTGGCCGCCGAGTCGCTGCTTCGCGGGTGGCGGGCGCCGCTCAGCCTCCAGCTTCAGATCGACGCCCAGTCGCGGCTCGGCCTCGCCCGGGTCGCCGGGGAGATCGCCCTCGAACGCGGCAACCTGCTCGAGGCGTGGTCGGAGGTGCGCGGTGTGCTTTCCGCCGATCACCGACCGCTGCCGGCCTACGATCTGCCCCTCCTCGCCGTCGCCGCACGAACCATAGCCCGGGCGACCGTGGACGACATTCCGATCGCCGCCGCCGACGGATCAACGGACCGGGCGCACCTCGAGTCGAAGCTCCGCGACGTGCTCGGCCGATCGGCCGACTGGCCCACCGCCGACGCCTACCTCGCCGTGTTCGACGCCGAACTCGGCGGGGCATCCCATACCGGCAACGACCCTGCGCTGTGGGAGGCCGC
>DMKW01000216.1:0-900 GCA_003454135.1 Microbacteriaceae bacterium | reverse complement strand
GAGGCCCTCGCGACCTCCGGCGACCGGGCGGGTGCGCGGATGCACGCCGACCGGGCACGCGACCGGGCACGCGAGATCGGCGCGGGCTTGATTGTCGCCGGTGTCGCGAACCTCGAACGCCGCGCAGGAGTCCCCTCTCCGGCCGCCGCGACGTCGGCGAGCATCGTGCGGGAAGGACACGACAACCGACGGCTGCTCACCGAACGCGAGCGCCAGGTGCTCGATCTCGTCGAACAGGGCCAGTCCAACCGCCAGGTGGCGGAGCAGCTTTTCATCAGCGCTAAGACCGCGAGCGTGCACGTCTCGAGCATCCTGCGCAAGCTCGGTGCGACGTCACGCACCGAGGCCGTGTTTCTCGCGCACCGGCCTGACGCGTCCGATCTCTCGCCCGCCTCACGCTGATGCCAACGCCGGCTCCGGTGCGGCTCACCGCGTGAAGGGATGTCCAGCATGGCGCTGTCAGTAGGAGTTCTCGGCATCGGGCGAATGGGGCTTCCCATCTGTTCGCGCCTGGTTCAGCACGGGTTTCGCGTCTCCGCGTTCGATTCGAATCCCGACCTCGCGAACGCCGCACGTGAGGCTGGCGCCACGTAGGCCCCGGCGGGTTCCGAACTCGCGCGCTCCGTCGAGGTGCTGATTACCGTTCTGCCCGGTCGTCGCGAACTCGGCGATGCCATGGCCGACGGCAGCGGATTCGTCGGCACCGCCGATCAGGTCGCCGACTTCATCGAAAAGTTGGGCGACGATGCCGACAACGACGGTTTCATCTTCTCCGGCGACCTGCATCCGGTGACCATCCACGGCTACCTCGACCAGCTGGTGCCGGCGCTGAGGAAGCGCGGAGTGCTGCGCAGCGAATTCGGGAACGGCGGAGTGCGGGCCAATCTCAACGACTTCTAG
>DMKW01000098.1:6558-8357 GCA_003454135.1 Microbacteriaceae bacterium | reverse complement strand
CCGCCGAAGGTGACGCCGTCGTCGAAGGTCGTCGGCGACCTCGCCCTGTCGCTCGCCGCGGCCAACGCCGACCCGAAGGACTTCGAAGAGAACCCGGACAAGTACGACATCCCGGATTCGGTCATCGGATTCATGGCCGGCGAGCTCGGAGACCTGCCGGGCGGTTGGCCGGAGCCGTTCCGCAGCAAGGTGCTCGCCGGACGCAAGGTGAAGATCGGCATCGAGGAGATTTCCGACGCCGAGCGTGCCGGCCTGGCCGGTGATGCCGAGTCGCGCCGGGCGACCCTCAACCGTCTGCTCTTCCCCGGCCCCACGAGGCAGTTCGAGGAGATCAGGGAGCTCTATGGCGACCTCTCGGTGGTCGACACCGTCGACTACCTCTACGGGCTGCGGCAGGGCACCGAGCACTCGATCCACATCGACCGCGGCGTGAGCCTTTTCGTGGGACTCGAGGCGATCGGCGAGGCCGACGACAAGGGCATGCGCACGGTCATGACGACCCTCAACGGCCAGTTGCGCCCTGTGTTCGTGCGGGACCGCGGCATCACCGTCGACACTAAGGCCGCCGAGAAGGCGGATCCGGCCGAGCCCGGCCAGGTCGCGGCGCCGTTCTCCGGAGTGGTCACCCTCCAGGTTGAGCCGGGCGACGCGGTCGAGGCCGGCCAGGCCGTGGCGTCGATCGAAGCGATGAAGATGGAGGCGGCGATCACCACGCCTGTGGGCGGAGTCGTGCGTCGCGTCGCGGTGCCGAAGACCCAACAGGTGGACGCCGGCGACCTCCTTCTGGAGGTCACGTCCTCATAGCCAGGGAGCCGTCCCGACCACCCCCAGAACGGCCGCGCCCCCGGGCGGGGCCGTCGTCGGGGTAAAATAAGGGGTTCTCTAGTAACGAAGGGTGGTGTTGTCATGACAACTAAGCACACTGAGTCTGACGATTCCGAGGCGAACCTCGGCGCGGACAACGCGTCATCCGTCGACCTCATCGACTCGCCATCCCGCGATATCGCGTCCCACCTGCCGGAGAGCCTCACGATCGAGGTGAGCCTCCCGACGACCGTGCACGCCGCCCCGGATGACGAGCTCGCCGTGGCGATCGTGGAGGTGCCCGTGAACCCGGGCGCGTTCGAAACCTCGGAGCCCACGACGATGTCCATCACCGTCGTGCCGCCCGTGGTGGTGGAGAAGAAGCCGGAACCGCCCGTGATTCCCGCGCTGCCGGACAGCGACGACCGCGGCTCCACCCGCCGTGGCCGCATGCGCGGCGAGGTTTCCACGTCGCCCGAGTCCGCGTCGATGCTCACACCCGACCGCCTCATCGAGCGCAAGCGCCGGTTGCGCGGACGGCCGGAGGGCGGCTGGAATTCCTTCGTCTACGCCGTCACCCTTCACCTCGTCAACCTCGGCGACTCGTCGAAGGTGCTCGCTCGCAAGGCCATCGAGGCTCGCATCGACAAGAGGTTCGAGGGCGGCGCGCGCTTCATTCCTGTGCTCACGCGCAAGGGCGGAGTCGGCAAGACCACGATCACGGCCCTGCTCGGCATGGCCCTTGCCGAGACCCGCGAAGACCGCATCATCGCGATCGACGCCAATCCAGACCGCGGAACGCTCTCCGAGCGGGTCAACAAACAGACGAGGTCCACGGTGCGCGACGTCGTGACCATGGCCCCCACGATCACGAGTTTCAACGACTTCACGATGATGGTGTCGCGCGACGAGACGCGCCTCGACATCCTCGCCTCGGACACCGACCCGCTGCTCTCCGAAGCCTTCGACGAGAACGACTACAACGTCGTCGCCGA
>DMKW01000098.1:5444-6444 GCA_003454135.1 Microbacteriaceae bacterium | reverse complement strand
GTGCACTCGGTCATGCGGGCGACGCTGCAGCGGGCCGACTCCGTGGTGATCGTGTCTGGCGGGAGCGTGGATGAGGCTCGCCTCGCCTCGGAGACCCTCACCTGGCTCGAGGCGAACGGCTACGGCGACCTCGTGCGCAACGCGATCGTCGCGCTCAACACGGCTACGCAAGGCACCAACCTCGTCAAGCTCGAGGAGATCGAGGCGCACTTCAAGTCGCGCGTGCGCGAGATCGTGCGGATTCCGTACGACCCCCAGCTCGCGGCCGGCTCGGTGATCAACTACAAGGATTTGAAACCGCTCACCAAGGCCTCGGCCCTCGAGCTCGCGGCGCTCGTGACCGACGGTCTGCCCGCTCGCCAGGGTGGCTGACCACTCCTCGCACCTCTCGATCGCGCTCATCGACGACGGGGAGCACTTCGGGCACGCAGTCGCCCGGCACACAGAACGGAACGCCACGGCATGACGGAACGACAGATCAGGATTTTCGGCGACCCGGTGCTGAAGACGGTGTCTGACCCGATCACGCCGACGGATGACGTGACCGGCCTCGTGGAGGATCTTCTCGACACCGTGAAGGTTCCGGGTCGCGCGGGCGTCGCCGCGCCGCAGATCGGGGTCAACCAGCGGGCATTCAGCTACAACGTCGACGGCCAGATCGGGTACATCATCAACCCGGTGCTCGTGGAGGTCTCCGGCGAGCCCGAGCTCGTCGACGAGGGCTGCCTCTCGATTCCCGGCTTCTATTTCGAGCGGTTGCGGTATCCGTTCGCGCGCGTCACGGGCACCGACATCCACGGCACGCCGATCGAGCTGAGCGGCACCGGGGTCATGGCGCAGGCGCTCCAGCACGAAACTGACCACCTCGACGGGACGCTCTACATCGACGGCCTCGAGAAGGATGTCCGGCGCGAGGCGATGAGCCAGATCCGCCAGGCGCCCTGGTTCTAGGACCCGTCCCTCCTCGCGCTCCAAATGTGCCCGTTTGTCGTGATTGTTC